>JAUXFG010000145.1 GCA_030620115.1 Candidatus Fermentibacterota bacterium | reverse complement strand
TCCGCCATCTGAACGCTGAACGCTGAACGCTCTCTTCTCCCCATCCTCCATCATCTGAACGCTGAACGCTCTTCTCCCCATCCCCTCATCCCCCATTCCGGGAATCCTCGCATTCAATTGCTCCAATTGTGGAGCGGTGCTTGTTCGGCGAAAGGTGGTACTTCGCGATCTTTCTCAGAAGGCGAGGCCGTGGTATGTGAAGCATTCGAGCGGTCTTGCTCTTGTTCCAACCAGACAGGTGCAGGACTTCATCAATGACACGTTTCTCCACATCATCCAGCGATAGACCACTTTCCGGGATATTGAGAACAATCTTCCTGCCGTTTCGTGCCTCAGGCGCCGCGATGCTGGTCTCCTGCCTCACGGTGACCCTGATGTCTTCGGGAACAATTTTGGGGCCTTCGCTGAGGAGCACCGCCCTCTCGATGGCATTCCTTATCTCCCGGACATTCCCCGGCCAACGATGGCTCAAGAGGGAATGCTCGGCGCGTTTGGACAGCATCATTGGTTCCCTTTGATGCTCACGGCAGAAGTGGTCCACAAAGTGCCGGGCGAGCAGGAGAATGTCGTCTTCTCGCTCGACGAGCGATGGCAGTTCTATGGAGATGACATTCAATCTGTAGTAGAGGTCCTCGCGGAAGCTCCCCTTTAGCATTGCTTGCTCAAGGTCACGATTGGTTGCGGCGATCACGCGAATGTCGACGTCGATATCAGCAATACCGCCAACTCTTCGTATCCGTTTATTCTCAATGGCCTTGAGGAGCTTCACCTGGAGGTTCATCGTCATGTAGCCTATCTCGTCCAGGAAGAGCGTACCGCCTGAGGCTAGCTCAAACAGACCCTTTTTCCGCCCATGGGCGTCGGTGAATGCGCCGCGCTCATAGCCGAAGAGTTCCGCCTCAAGAAGATTCTCCGGGATCGCCGAGCAGTTCACTTCGACAAAGGCGCCATTGTTCCGTGAGGAGTTGTGGTGGAGCGCTCTGGCAAGAAGCTCCTTGCCTGTCCCGGTCTTTCCGGTGATCAGCACCGTGGTGGCATGACTGGCCACCACCTTCCGCGCCAGCTGGATCACCTGCTCCATGGCCAGGCTTTCGCCGATTATGCTGCTGAATCCGTTCTTCCCTGGTTGTATCATCTGGTGTACCGTCCCCCTGTCTTGCCTTCCTCTCTCCAAGATGGAGAAAGGACCCGAACGTCACCCCGACGTACGGTAAATCCCTGTCTGTCGAAGAATTCAAAGAGGGGGACCAAGTATTTTCGCGTGGTCCCCAGCAAACCTCTGGCTTGGCTAATGGTGATACCTTCAGAGCGCTGCAGCCCTCCCAGGAGCCGCTGCTGTGCAAGGCGAAGAGCTTCATGGTGTACAGCCAGCTCATGTGTCAGGGCCACGAGCTTTCCTGTCTCGAGAAGTGACTCTATCACCTCTTCCGAACCATGGAAGCCGCGTTTGCTCATCGCCTCCACGGCTTCGTTCGCGCCTGGGGGCTTCAGCCCGGCATTCTGATAGATCAAAAGGACTTCGCATCTCGTGCGCTCCAATTCCGGACTGTAGGTAACGGTGTGGGCACTGAGACGAAGACCGTCAGCCTCAATTAGTACCGAGGCCTTGGCGGATAGTTCCCGCAGGGTGGTTTCGAGAACCCCATGCATCCGGGGCGGGAACGTCGCCCTGAGTTCGGCCAAGGGCATGAGGGGTTTTAGAGGTTGTTTCGTGTGGTAGGCCGCAAGGGCCTTGGTGACCTTATCAGCCACCTGATCCATAATCTCTTTGGAGAAGAAACGCTGCTCATCCATACCCTTCACCAGAGTGCCGTCGGCCAGGAGGCGTTGGAACAGTGGCGAGAGGGCCTGGGTGCTCATGTTCAGGCGTCGGGCGCATTCATGTGGGACGATGCCCTCCACCATCCACGACGCAAAAACTCCCAACGCCTGGTCTTTCTTCTCAGTATCGAATGTTTCGAGTTTGCGCGCGGTGGCTCCTCTTTTGGGCCCGTGTCGTGGTGCAAATGCGTCGACGATTATCCCGCCCCCCAGGGTAATTCGATCGTCTTCGGAACGCACAATGAATCGATCTCCCTTGGCTGCGGGCATCTTGGTTCGAGCGCGGATCTGCACATACCCCGTTCCGCCAGGCGCGAGGATCCCCTTCTCCAGTGGAACAATGGTTGCCAGCGTGTGAGCCGTACCAAGATAGAGGCGGGCTTTTAGGGCACGACTTGGCCGTTTCCCAATGGTTCGGAGGATCCGAAGGCGCGCATCCATACAGTCGGTCCCCTTGAATATGCCGCGCTCAGCAAGAAGCTCACCGCGCTCCACACGGCCTTTCTTGCCTACTATGTTGAGGGCCACGCGCTCTCCTGCCCTGGCAGTTTCTCTCTGTTCCCCGTGGACCTCGATGCTTCTTACCCGGACCTCTTCCCCCGAGGGTATGCTCGAAAGCGTTTGGCCTGTGGTGACAATGCCTGACAGAGGAGTACCCGTGACCACGGTGCCGAATCCCTGAAGCGTGAATACCCGATCCAAGGGGATCCGAAATGGCCGGCCGCGTTCCTGTGGTTCGATGGTCTCGGCAAGCGCGGCAAGCTTCTGCATCAGATCATCGAGCCCCGCGCCTGTTATGGCCGACACCTCCGCAATGGGGCAGCCACCCATGGTGGTGTCTTGGAGGAGTTCTTCGAGCTCGAGCCTGGTCACTCCCCGCTCGTCTTCCCCCACCAGGTCGATCTTGCTGACAACGCCCACCGCGCTCCTGACGCCCAGGAGATCCAGTATCTCCACATGTTCTGTGGTCTGTGGTTTCACGCCTTCGTCGGCGGCCACGACAATGATGGCTATGTCGACCCCGCCGGCGCCGGCCAGCATATTGTGCACGAGTCGTTCATGGCCCGGCACGTCGACAATGCCGGCCATTTTCCCATTCGGCAGGAGAAGATTCGCGAATCCGAGGTCGATGGTGATACCCCGTCTCTTTTCCTCTTTCAGCCTATCGGGGTCTATGCCGGTCAGCGCCTTGATCAAGGCTGACTTGCCGTGGTCGATATGTCCTGCAGTTCCTATGATCATCTCGTGCCACCCTCCTCGTATTCTGTAACAAAGTATTACATCTCTCTTGCCGCCGCAAGCCCAATCGCGGGTTAGCCAGGCGATTCCCAGGCCTTGTGGCATCGAGGAGCCGATTTGACTTGCCCTCTGCCGAAGGCTATACTCGTTCATGTGTTCTCCTAATGGGAGAATGGGGGAATGGGGGAATGGGAAGAAGAGAGCGTTCAGCGTTCAGCGTTCAGAGGATGGGAAGGGGATGGAGGAGAGATTTTTCGCTCCTTGTGGTCGCTCAGAATAGCAGTGGGTGGTGGCTGAATTGGTGTGTGCTATGCATGTCATTCTGAGGGAGCAGAGCGACTGAAGAATCTGGGAGGAGGGGGGAGGAATCTGGCAATCTGGAATCTGTAATCTTCAATCTGGGGAGGGAGAGGGGGGAATTTCGGAATACGGAATTGCGGAATGAGGGAATGAATCCGCCAGATGGCGGATTCATAGAACACAGAAACCCCAAGATGGGGCGGGGAACAGTTATGAACCCTTCGATGATTCTTATTGCCACTGCGGACGACGGCCTGGCGAACCGTCTTGCGCGGGCCCTTTCGGGCTCTGGCATGGCGAGAGCGCGCTCGGCAAAAGAGTTGTGGCTCAAGGTGCGCAATGAGACATTCGATCTTGTGATCATCGACAGGGGACTCGCGCCAAATGCCAGTACGGTTCTCCGGCGGCGTCTGATGGTGAGCGATCACCCCCCTGACGTGCTCGAATTGACCGAGGCTGGGTCCCCACGAACCGTTGAGAGCCTCCCGGTGGACTCAGATGACGACGGGATTGTGGCTGAGGTATTCGCCAAGATCCATCAACGCCAGGCATTAGGGAAGACAAAGCTCATTGGGAGATCGGCGGCTCTCTTTCGAATCGCGGAGCTGATCCTGCACGCGGCGCCCTCCACCGTAACGATCCTTATCGAAGGGGAGAGCGGCACGGGAAAAGAATTGGTGGCCCGCGCCATCCATGCCAATAGCCGACGATCCGATGGCCCCTTGGTGCCGGTCAACTGCGCTGCCTTGGCCGAAGGAATATTGGAGAGTGAGCTTTTTGGCCACGAGAAAGGCGCCTTTACCGGTGCAGTGGCTCGACGGAAGGGGGTCTTTGAGCTCGCACGCGGTGGGACGATCTTTCTTGACGAGATCGGAGAACTTGCCCCTGCCATTCAGGTCAAGCTGCTCAGAGTTCTTGAAGAGAAGGAGTTTATGCGTGTCGGGGGATCGGAAAGCGTGCGTACGGATGCGCGGATCGTGGCAGCCACGAATATGAATCTTGCCAGACGTGTGGAAGAGGGGAAATTCAGGCAAGATCTCTTCTTCAGATTATGTGTAGTGCGCATAGAGATACCGCCGCTTCGAGAGCGTCCCGAAGATATTGAACCGCTTTTCTGGCGTTTTCTCCGACAGATCCTTGAAGAACAGGGGGGAGAGTTGCCTCGGGTGAGCAGGTCGGCCATTCAAAAGCTGGAAACATATTCGTGGCCGGGCAATGCGAGGCAGCTCCGCAATTTTGCCGAAAGCGTCGCAATCATGAAAGCCTCCGGCGAGATCAATGTCGAGGATGTTGAAGACTATATTGTCAACCATGGCTATCTGAACTCCCGATTGCCCGTCCTGGACAGGAGAAGGGAAGAATCAGTAGGCCTCGATCTCGTCTGGAGCGCACTCATGGCGCTCAGACACGAGGTTGCCGCGTTGAGGAGAGATCTCGGACTGGGCGGCTTGGCTGTGCCGCTTCGGGAGATCCGAGTGGATGAGGAGGCGGGCTTCGAGGGGACGATTCCCGGAACAAGACTTGCCCGCCCTCTGCCCAATATGGAGGAAATGGAGCGGGAGATGATTGAGAGCGCTCTCCGGGAGGCGCGGGGTAACCGTCGGCATGCCGCCGAGCAGTTGGGCATCGGGGAGCGAACCCTCTACCGGAAAATCCAGAAATATGGGCTTCAGGAGATCAGATGAGCATGGAAGTATGTCTATTCGAGGATAATGGGTGGCGTGATCTGCTCCCTTTGACCTGGCTCCATTCTCCATGGGAGCTGCTGGCCGGGACCAGAACCTTCTTGGCCAGGGCACGTTCCATCTTCCCTGAGAGGCGGGTGTCGTACCACTGCCGCCAGTGGCTTTCCGATGCCCTCCACGAGCGCCATGACCTGAAGCCCAACTCGCCGGATGGCGCCCTTGTTCTTTACGTCAATGCGCGGACCATCGATTTTGGAGATGTAGCACACCATGATGGGGTACTTGATGGGGAGTTTGCGCTCTGGAACGGGGATGAGCTCGTGGCTTTCCGGTGGAGGGCTAATTCCGCTCTTCCTGAACCTCATGAGTTTGTGCCATGGGTGGAGGCGCTTGGTCTACCGCGGATTGCGGTGAAGGCGAGGACCTTTCGACGCTGGTGGGATCTCATCTACCTCCAAGAAGAGTTGCTCGAGAAGGATGCCGAGCTTTTTCGAACAGCCGATCAGAATGGTCCGAGAACGGAAGGAGCCCATATCCTTGGCGCGGCGAGGCTTGTTGGTGCTTCTGATTCCCTGGTGGAACCCGGCGCCGTGGTGGACGCACGCGGCGGTCCGGTCATCCTGGATAAAGGAGCTTCTATCGGAATGGGGGCTGTGGTGGTAGGGCCTGTGTATCTTGGGCCTCGCTCTTTAGTGAAACCTCTTTCTCACATCGGTCCCCAAGTCAGTCTTGGGCCATACTCCAGAGTGGGAGGCGAGGTGGCCAGAACGATTTTCCTTGGCTATGGCAATAAGCAGCATCACGGCTTTTTGGGTCACGCCTATATCGGGAACTGGGTGAACCTCGGCGCGGGTACGACGAATTCGAACCTGAAGAACACCTACGGTGACGTGAGGGTATGGGTCAACGGGAGATTCGAGAGCTCGGGAAAGACCTTTGTGGGGTGCGCAGTGGGGGACCACAGCAAGACCGCTATCAATACCGTTTTCAACACGGGAACCGTGATCGGCGTCTCAAGCAACATCTTTGGATCGGGGTTCCCGCCCAAGTTCATTCCGTCATTCTGCTGGGGGGGAGTTCACGATACGGTGGCATATGATCTTGATCGCGCCATGGAGACCGCCGAGAAAGTGATGAGAAGAAGAGATGTTCCTCTTACGCCGGTGGAGCGGCGTCTCCTCGAGGAAGTCTGGAGGATCACCGAGACAGAGAGAAACCCGAGCGGGTGACTTTCGGCTCAGGCTACAATGAGCGTATTGAGTAGTGGGCAGTGGCGGCTTGTGGCCGCTGCTGTCACTTTGTTTGCCGGCCTGGCGATCACGCTCAGGAGTTATGGAAAGCCCATGGCGTGGAGAGCCCGATTCGGGCTGGCTCCGCCCCTCCTTCGAATTACCGCATTCTTGATTCTTTCTCTGTTGGTCTTTGATATCAGACTCCCTAGCCTGAGGAATGTGCGATCCGAGAGGATCCTGGTGGTGATGGATGGCTCCCAGAGTATGGGCATTCATGACGTTGCGGGACTCACGCGAGCTGGGCGCGCCATGGCTATGCTTAGAAGTGCGGACAGCGTGCTTGTTGTGGGGGAGGGGATCAGCGTGGTGTCACCCGGTCGGCATGAGGAACTCGTGCTGAACGGGCTTCGAACGGACCTCGGCCGGGTCTTGGCGCATGCGCTGGAGATGCGACCCCGAAGAGAGAGGGTCTTGCTGATCAGCGATGGATGTCAGAATAGCGGATCGGATCCTCTTCTTTCTTTCCGTCATCTTGGAAGAGAGGTCTCCTGTCTGATCGTTGATGCACAAGGAGAACCACCGGATCTGGTGCTTTCCCAGGTGGTGGCGCCGACGCTGGCGATGCCTGGGCAGGAGTTCCCAGTTCGGGTTCGAGCGGAGATCCGCGGGGGCGGCGGCCTGGTTCACAGCGTCGCCCGCCTCTTTCTGGAAGACCAAGAAACGGCACATCAGGACTTTGTTGTTCGACCCGGAGAAACAGTTGATATCATCCTCTCGGCATCTGCACCGGAGCCGGGATCACGGGCCGTCCAGGTATGTCTTGATTCCATTCCTGGTGAGGAGATGATCCAGAACAATGTCAGGGATCTCTTGCTCCAAGTTCGGAAGGCCAAGTGGCACTGCAGCCTTCGTTTCACAAGGCCGGCTTCGGACATGTCGTTCTTGAAAAAGAGCCTTGCTGATGATGGGGGCTTTGTGGTGAGGGGGGAGGTTCCCGGTCTGATCGGAAGCAGCGAATCCGGCCAGGGGGCGGATCTCGACATCATGATCGTCGGCTTTTATGGAGGGCCGGAGCCGAGAGTGTGGCATCAAGAGGCTCATGAGCTTCTTCGCCGAGGTGGGGCCGTGGTGGTCTTGGGATGGCCGATGGGCGATGGGTGGAGCGACATCAGCCCGTTAATTTGCCAGGCAATGAAGTCTCGCGATGATGTGGTGCAGCCTGCCCCAGGCCTGAGGCATCCTCTCATCCCTTCTCTTGGCTTGGATGATACCGAGCACAAGGCGCCGCCACAAAGATTCCCGGAAGGTGACATAGGTATCTCTCCACGGGCCACCATTATTGCACAGACCTCTGACGGGCGGCCCGCGGTGGCCGTGCAACCAGTGGAGGGCGGTTACTGCCTTGCGTGGGTTGGTTCGGACTGGTGGCGCCGCATGCTCTGGGAAGACGGTGGTGGCCTGCTCTCATGGCCACGCCTAGTACGTTGGCTCTTGTCGCCAGACTCCAGAGGGCGGCTTCGTCTGCAGCCCGGCAAGGAGCACCTCTTGGCCGGTGAGCCCTTCAGTGTTGGTGTGGAGGTGTTTTCTCGGGGATGGGATAGGGCCGATCATGCGCAGGTAGAATTGCTCATCCGAGACAATGAGGGGGCAATTCAATATGAGCGAAGCATAGTCATGGAGCAGAGGTCCGGGCCCGTGGCAGTGGTGATGCCTGGGCTCGGAGCGGGGAGATGGCGTGTGGAGGCCAGGGCGGTGGTGTCCGAGGAGGATACGCTGCGGGCATGGAAAGAATTGGTGGTCTCTCAATCCACGCCGGAATATCTATCAACAGCGCCTGATTCGGCTTTCCTTGCTCGATTGGTCCGGGAAGGACATGGCGTGATGCTCGGCATGAGCGAGCAGACGAGGATCGATTCGCTGATTTCGTGGCAGGCAAAAGACATAGTGCGCCATACTGTACCATTCAGACGCTCACCACTCTCCTTTATTCTCCTGCTGTGCGTCTTGGGAACGGAATGGTGGCTCCGGCAACAGAAAGGGCTTGCCTAACCCGAGATTTCCTCCCGAACTTCGTCTCGAACTTCGCTTGCCACGCCGACTGGTCACGGCGTATCCGCCAGGAGAAGACGGAAGCCATCCGACGAAGGCGGGTCCCGAACTTCCCCTTCCTCGTCGCAAAAACCTCGTCGGGAGCCTCGTCGATTTCCCCAAGACTTCCTCCCGAGCTTCGTCGATTCCAAATGAAGTCTCCAGCCCGGACTAATCGTTCAGCTTCTGGCGTAGTGCGAAGCACGGCGAAGGACTGGACTCCGCCAGTCAGCGGACTCCATCGTACCATGACGGTAATCCCCCCGGCCCTGAAAGGGCTTCACATATAAGCCCAGGGTAAGGACGCGATCTATGCTGAGCGAAGTCGAAGCAAGCGGCCGCCGCCCTGGGGCATAGATACCCAATAGGCCCAAGCCCTGAAAGGGCGTGACAGCCCCTTGCAAATCCTCTTGTCCTTTCTATGTCTCGCCCTGTCAGGGCTGAAGGTATTCTGTTACCGTTCCCCAGGGCTACGCCCTGGGCTGGTATGTCAAGCCATTTCAGGGCGGAATGTCGGGATGTTTCAGGATGGGCCCTTCGACTGAGCTCAGGACAGGCCGGGAAGTGCTCTATACTCTCTGAACCCTCCTGAGGCCCCGGGGGTCATCGCGAGCGAGAGCGCGGCGATCTCAATGGGCGGATGAGATTGCTTCGTCGCGGACTCTATCCTGAGCTTGCCGAAGGGCTCCTCGCAATGAATGAGGGTGGTGCCACGCTTCCGGGATCTCTCTATGGGATTTTGTATTCCTATCGTGAGCCGTAGCACGAGGCCGAGGCCGTAAAATGAGAGAATGAAACATCCCGAAATGCCAGCTCATTTTGGTCAGCTATAGAAGGGGGAGGAGATCGGATTCTCTCGCACGCTTAGCCCCATAGTGGGGGCGAGATCCCAATCATCCCGCCGTCGTGAAGAGAGTGGACGAGATTATTCGTGCTCTGGAGCGTGGCTCCCGCCTTCGAAAGCGCAAGCATGGCTTGCGCACTCCAAAGGCGCTTGATGCCATTGATTGTGTTTGAGTCTGGAAAGTGGCCGCCTATGCCGCACACCGTGGACGTGATGAAACACGTCCCTCCATCATACGAAGCAAAAGCGGGAGAAGGTCGGATGGACGGATTTGTTGCGGAATGATGGTGGCGAGAGAGCCATCTTTCGGCAAAAATCCAGGCTGTGATAAATCTCCACTAAATCCATGGATTTACTAGAGATTTACGGAACCACAGATGTGGGGGGGAATGGGGAGAAGAGAGCGTACAGCGTTCAGCGTTCAGCGTTCAGATGACGGAACTGGAACAAGGAGAGATTCTTCGCTCCTTGCAGTCGCTCAGAATGACAGTGGTAGTGCCAATGTGTGTGAATGCGTGTCATTCTGAGGGAGCGGAGCGACTGAAGAATCTGGGGGGAGGGGGAGGAAGCGTTCAGCGTTCAGC
>JAUXFG010000155.1 GCA_030620115.1 Candidatus Fermentibacterota bacterium | reverse complement strand
GATCGAGCGGCGTATCTGGCTTCCCTCCTCGAAGAGTTCAAAGGCCGGCAGCTTGGTCAATGTCATCTTGTGAACATCAACCACTACGCTCCTTGCCTCCTGCGTTCTGGATACTGGATAATGCCCGGAATCATGCCCTTCTCTTTCCAGCATCCAGCATCCAGAGGCCGGCATCGCGAAGCTCTTCAGATTGCTCGACAGCCTCGTACAACGCGATACTTCCTCACCCCCTACGGATACCGGGTGGCCCTGTTCATGACGCGCCTACATGCGCGGCTTTTCCGCCCTGGCTTCGCTTCACTGGACCCGAACCCCGGAGTGCATGTCCCCCATCCCCTGCGCCGCGCAATGGACAAGGTCAACGCTGAGATCGACAACATAATTGAACGTTCCCGCTTGAAGCAGAAAGCCGCTTGATTCCTCGGCTCCTGACCTCAAGAACGGCACTCGAAATCTCCCATCCGGATCTTCAATCCAGCATCCAGAAACCAGCATCACCTCGCAGCTAACCCACAAACGTCGCTGCAAAACTTGACTCGTTTGTTAAGTTTCCAACCTATTGAAGACGGCTAGTATTCCCATGGATTTACCAGACTTTTCTCATGGGGCATCTTCCATCCCTCGCATGTCGGATTGCGCCCGATCCAACGCTTATTCTTGACCAGTCCCGAGGAGCTGGTCAGAAGTTCGGGCTAGATGAGCCCCGCATACATCTCAGGCCGTCTGTCTTCCAGCACGTGATTCCGAGGCGTAATCATCTTGTCTCTTGCCAGCGCGGGATCGATCTCAACCACCCGCATTTCCTCGGCAGTATCGTCCGACTCAATCAAGATTCGACCCTTGGGATCAACCACACGACTTTGTCCCGTGAATCTCAGGCATGTCTCTCCCTGGCGTTCTTCGCCGACTCGATTTGCAAGGATGACAAAGACCCGATTCTCAATGGCACGTGTGACAGCCGCTCCCTGTGCAAAAGGAAGAACGAGGTTTGCGCTGTGGCAGATGATATCCGCCCCCTGGAGGGCCAATGATCGGGGGACTTCCGGAAATGCCCAATCAAAACACACCATGAGGCCCACCGGCACTCGTTCGCCCCGGTGCACTAAGGGCGGACGATCCCCCGGTGTGAAGAGATCCTTCTCATCCCAGAAGAGGTGAAGCTTGCGATACGTGGGTGTCACGACTGCGCCTGAGCGGTCGATGAGTACGGATGCGTTGTATACCTTGTTGCCATGGAGCTCTGCCAAGCCAATGACCAGGGAAGTGTTTGTCTCTCTTGCAAGCACAGCCAACGCTCTGGTAGTGATACCTCCCGGAACCGGTTCGGCAAGAGAGCGCAGCTCCTCATGTGAAGAGAACACGTACCCAGTGGTACACAGCTCCGGGAGTACGAGCAGATCGGCATCAGTACCGCGTATCAAGCCCTCGATGCTCCTGATGCTTGCCTCCCTGTCATGGAAACAGGGCCTCATTTGTACATATCCTACTCTCATGCTCCTCCCTTCCCCGTGTTTCTGCCCGAAGATGTCACGCTAAATCTGTGCGCCAAGAATGCGAACCCATTCCTGAGCGAACCCTTGAGATGTTTGATCTCTCACTAGCCCGGACTTTTCACCAGCTTTTGAAGCGAAGCGGCCGAGATGGTTCTGAATGCGAGGCTTGCGACTGAGGCCCCCGCAGGCGTATCCTCTGCGATACATCGAGGAGTCCGATGGAGCGTAATCCCGCGTCTGACGCGGGACTGTAGCCGAAAGTTGGTGAGAAGTCCGGGATGAGTATGTGTGTATACTACCGTCCCGGTAATCATGCACTGACCGAACGATGCACGAGGACAGGAGAGACCAATGAACCCAACACAACAAGAAGCATTGAGACAGCAGCACAAGATATCGTTGGTGATCGCCGTCGCCATGGCAGCAACTCTTCCCATCTATGCTGCGGTGCTGGAGCTTTGGAAGCGAACGGCAACATCACAAATCGGCTTCATCGAACCGGTGGAGGCCGTGAAAATCCGATATGGGATTTTTCTTGTTGCCGTTGCCTGTGTATTCCTCACACGAATCATCAAAGCCCGTGTGCTGGCGCACCAGCCCACTGCCCCCGCATCTTCGGAGGACTCCATTCAGGGGGCCATACAACGACTCATGTCGGCATTCCTTGTGACCTATACCTTGGCCGATGCCCCGGCCATTTTGGGACTGGCCTTCTTCTTTTTAACAGGGGAGACCCGTACGTTCTACATGCTCTCGGTGATATCCATCTATCTTTTCGTCGTTCATGCACCACGCTATGACCAGTGGGAGGCCTGGATCGCCTCCCGGTATTCGATTGGAACAACGCACTGGTCATGAGAGCGAAGCGCTTGAAAGGAGAAGACGGCATACAGCGTTCAGACAACAGACCAAGGACGAAGGGCCAAGAGACGGGAATGGGGAGAAGAGAGCGTTGAGCGTTCAGCGGTCAGACGATGGAGGAAGGACGAAGGAGAGATTCTTCGCTCCTTGTGGTCGCTCAGAATGACAGTGGTAGTGCCCATGTGGATGTGTGAATGCCTGTCATTCTGAGGGAGAGGAGCGACCGAAGAATCTGGGAGGAGGAGGTACTTCTATACCCAATTCCCGGAGCATGGCGCAGAGGGAGAGGAGCGGCAAGCCCAAGATCGCGGTATAGTCTGGCGTTGATATCTCCGAAAAAAGACAGATGCCCCGTGATTCCAGCTTATATCCTCCTGCACAGCCCATAGGGCGATCAGCGTCCACATACCATGTGATCTCATCATCGGTCAGATCCTGACGAATCGTGAGGCTGGACACCACGACCTTCTCGCGCACGGCGTTCACTCGGTTGTCACGAACAACCAACGCGGTGTGAAGGCTATGGCGCTTGCCTCTCATCTCCACAAGCATTCGGTATACCGCACTGGGTGTTTTCGGCTTGTCCCTCTTGCCGCCGTCGAAAACAAGAAGCTGATCGGCCCCGATCAAGACCGTGTCTGGATACTGGGATTTGATGCTTTCTACCTTGCCCCGTGCCCGGGCCAGCGCCTCCGCATCCGGAACAAGACCGAGATCCCGCTCCTCATAGACCGGCGACACCGTCAAGAACGGCAAACCCAGTCTGGCAAGAAGAATTCCTCTGATCTCGGAAGAAGAAGCCAGGAGAAGGCGGGGTGGGGCCCTCGTCAAGGCCGCCTGACCACGCGAAATCCAATATCGATGTGTCGCTCGGTGGGGGCGACGCCATCCCGAGATGTAGTCATACAATCCAATGCGGTGTAGTTATAGCCTCCTCCACGGACACTCCTGAGATTTCCCTCCTTAGGCCCGGCAGGATCCTCTCGTGGGGCCGACTCGTAATATTCGGCGTCAAACCAATCAGCACACCATTCTCGTACGTTCCCGGCCATGTTCACGCATCCAAAGGGGCTCGCACCTGCGGGAAAACTATCCACCGGGGAAACGAATACATACCCATCATCTATGGCGTAATTCCTCAGCGCCTCGAACGCGCAATTCGCGTCACACAGATTCAGACGGACCGCGGTGATGCCGGTCCCCCACGGGTAAGGACGACCGTCATCTCCCTTGGCCGCGCGCTCCCATTGCGCCTCCGTAGGGAGTGCGAAAGTCCCTTTCGGCGCATTCTCAACTTCCGAAAGCCACACACAGAACGCTTGCGCCTCCTCCCAAGAGACCCACACCGCTGGGTCTCTTGGACCTGAACTCATGGTATACGGCGCCGTGCGCTCAGCGTGCCCGGGGTCGAACCTGTCATAGATCTCATTGGGGATCTCCGTGACCGTGATCCAGAATTCCGATAGCTCCACCTCGTGTACGGGCCGCTGATCCAGCGTTGCTTCCTCGAGATCGCTGCCCATCTTGAACGTGTCGGCCGGTACCCACGTGAACTCCAAGCCAACAGAGGAGACCCGACGATCCCCTGACGTGGGTTCGTCTTGAGGTTGCGTCATGGCCAGCATTGGAATAAGCATAAGCAGAAGCACACTTCGACGAGCAGGAGCCTCCATTGTGTATCCTCCCAGTAGTCACCCCTCCAGCATCAGGCACCAGATTCAAGAAGCTTCTATGATATCGTACAATGGAGATCCAAGCAAGTCCTTCCACTCCACCATGCCCTGCTAACCCGGACTTCTCACCGGCCTTCGTCAAGAAATGGCTGAGAGGGCATTGCCCGCAAGGCTTGCGACCGAGGCCGGCCGAAGGCGTATCCTCTGAGATACGTCGAGGGCGACCGACAGAGCGTAACGAAGTCCCGCGTCGGACGCGGGATGCCATATCCGCCGTTGTAGTAGAAGGCTGGTGAGAAATTCGGGCTAATTGGCAGCCCTGGACATGGTGAGCAGAGGGCGTTTCTTTCAAGGTCACGCCAAACAATGGGAACTTCGCTTCATGGTTAGGACACTGGAGTCATGGAATACCGGGGCGGGCAGCGCGTTACACGCGACCCTGCCGCGCTTCGTTATCCTCGGTCCAGGGTTTCGACACGGAAGCTATAGAACAATGGGGAGAGGACGCGGAATGGCATATGGAATTCCCAGGATCACTGCAATCATCACGGCCAGACCCGCGGCGATGATGAACTGAAGTACCGTGACGGCCAACCCTCCTGCATACGATGTCCTGAGAATCGCGGAGTACCCCGCTGCCGCCAACAGCACCGAGAAAAGATTGCCCGGACCAGGAAAAAGCAGGCCCACCGCATGAAGCCCCCCGGCAACAACCGTGGCGAGAAAACACCAGCCAAAGCCCGTCCGGTGTGCGCCCACTATCATGGCGGCCAGCTTCATCGGCAACAGGGAGACGAAAAACGCAAGAATAACCAGGAGTAGCCAAGCCATGACAAACACCTCCACTATGGATCACGAAAGTAAGCCAACCTCAGATCTTGAGGTCAAGGCAAGCGAAGCCTCCCAAGACCTTCTCCAGCGCCGGACCAGCGGAATACTGCTCCACCCGAGTTCCCTGCCGGGACCGCATGGCATTGGCGATTTGGGCCCGTGGGCGGATCGGTTTCTCGATTTCGCCCGGGATTGCGGATGCTGCTTATGGCAGATGCTCCCCCTGGGTCCCACAGGATTTGGAGGCTCGCCCTACCAGTGTACGTCTGCATTTGCCGGAAATCCGCTTCTCATCAGCCTGGAACGCCTCGTCGAGTGGGGTCTCGTGGCGCATCAAGAGATGGAAGAGCAGAGCATTCCCGCGCAAGACCACGTCGACTTCGAGGCCGCCTTGGCAGCCAAGACCATGCTCCTCCAGCGCGCATTCGATGAATTTCGAGGGCATCAAGACTCGGGGCTGGTCCAGGCATTCAACGACTTCGTGGCGGCCCACAGGTGGTGGCTGGAGGACTTCGTCTTGTACGCCGCACTGAAAGAGGAACACCATGGCCATCCCTGGTTCCGCTGGTCTCCTGAACTGAGACGCAGGGACTCCGCGGCAATGAATCTCGCACGCGGGCGACTTGGTCATCGACTCGACTATCTGCGCTTTGCGCAGTTCATCTTCTTCAGCCAGTGGCACGCGCTGAAAGAGCAGGCGGCAGCGCGGGGAATCCTCATCGTAGGGGATATTCCGATCTTTCCCGCGCATGATAGTGCCGACGTATGGGCAAATCCCTCGATCTTCAAGCTGGACGAGGCCGGCATGCCGCAGTATGTGGCGGGAGTGCCCCCCGACTACTTCAGCAAGGACGGCCAGCTCTGGGGAAACCCGGTGTACCGCTGGGACGTACTTGCTGCGCAAGGATACGCATGGTGGATCCAGCGATTTCACCATGTGCTCAGCATGGTGGATATTGTACGCCTTGATCATTTCCGCGGCTTCGTGGCAGCATGGGAGATCCCGGCAGGAGAAAAAACCGCGGTGAACGGTCAATGGGTTCCGGGGCCCGGCAAGGCCTTATTCGAAACACTGCGACAGAAATTGGGCAGGTTGCCTCTCATCGCCGAGGATCTTGGCTTCATGACGCCGGAGGTGGAAGAGCTGAGGACGAGCTTGGAGCTCCCTGGTATGAAAATCCTCCAGTTCGCCTTTGACAGCGATGCGGAGAACCCTTATCTGCCGCACAATTTCACCCGCGATTTCGTGGTCTACACAGGAACGCACGACAATAATACCACACGCGGCTACCTCGACGCTGCCCCCGCGCATACCATCGAAAGAATCAAGACCTATCTCGGACAAAACCACCTTGACATCCCGTGGGATATCATTCGGATCGCGTATGGATCGGTTGCTCGTACCGCCGTGGTGCCTATGCAAGATATTCTGGAGCTAGGAACCGAGGCGCGCATGAATTTCCCCGGCAAGGAAGAGGGGAATTGGCGCTGGCGGTTCCTGCCTGATCAGCTGAATGAGACCAAGGCGCAAAGACTTCGAGCACTGGCTCGCCTCTATGGGAGAGATGCGTGATGAACAAGAGATCCCTTGCCGTTGTCGTGTTGTTTTTGACACTACTATGCAACACACCTTCCACTGCCGACCCTCTGATTGGTGCTCGTCGCCCGTGCCCATCGCCGAACGGGAGACTTGTGGCCTTCGACTATCAGGGAGACATCTGGGTGGCGCCGATCTTCGGCGGGCGTCCATGGCGACTCACCGCCAATGAAGCATACGATTATGGCCCCATCTTTTCCCCGGACGGCAGAAGAATCGCGTTCAATTCCGACAGGGAAGGCAGCGCGGATGTCTATGTTGTCCCCGCCGAAGGCGGCCTCGAACAGCGGATCACCTTTCATAGTGCAGGGGACCATGTGCTTGGCTGGGACGCTGACGGTACGGCCCTTTTCTTTCATTCACGTCGCTACGGGCTTGAGGGTGGTGTCTACCTGATCGATCTGAACGGGGGCTTGCCCGTGCCCGTGGTTCATCAGGCCGTGCAGGAGGCTGCCGTCAGTCCAAAGGGAAGACGATTGCTCGTATCGTTCGGCGCCAATCCGTGGTGGCGGAAGCACTACCGCGGGAGCGCGGGGGGAGAACTATGGATCAAGAATCTGGACGATGACTCCTGGACGCGACTCACCGAAACCATGGAGGATGAACGCTTCCCCTGCTGGTCTGCAGGCGGCGACTCCATCTTCTTCGTGGCGGAAGTCGACTCGATCCCGAATCTTCACTGCCTGGATCTCCAACGAGATCAGATCACCGTGCTCACCAACCTCACCGAATTCGGCACACAGTTCCCCAAGAGCTGCATGGCCGGCGCCATCTGCTATGAGAGCGGACGCAAGCTCTTTGCCTTGGCTCCGCCCTATGAAGCGCCCCGGGAGATCGAATTGGAATTCGACGGCGGCTGCCGGGGTTCGGCAGCCCGATTCATCGAACAGCGACGGGCCTCGGCATTCGCGGTGACGCATGGTGGGAATGGCCTGGCGGTGGTGGCCCGTGGCCAATTGGTCGGACTCCCCATGGCCAAGGACAAAAAGATCCTATCGCCCAGGCTTCTGGTATCGGGCGCCCTCAGGACCATCGACCCTTCGTGGGCGCCAGATGACAAGACTCTGGTCTATGCCAGTGATCGGAATGGCATATGGGATCTCTTCCTTCTCCAGCCCAAGGAGAAGAACGGGAGGCTTCTCCTTTCCGACCAGTGGACGGAACGAGAACTCACCTGGGGGCCCAAGAGTGATCGGCAACCCGCGTTTTCCCCCAATGGCAGATGGATTGCATTCATCCGGGATCAGCGCGAGCTCTGCGTCGTGGGAAAAGACGGTGACGCGGTGACCATTCTTCACGCTGATCACGCCCTCACCAACTTCTCCTGGTCTCCAGACAGCAAGTATCTGGCCTTCAGCAAGACAACACTGGAGTGGCGGGAAGACCTGTTCATCGTCCCTCTGGAGGGTGGCGCATCACTTCAGGTCACGCGCCATCCCAATGACGACTTCCAGCCACTATGGGATCCAGAGGGCAGGTGGCTTGTGTTTGCCTCCCGAACACTGGAGAGAGACTATGCCCTGAAGATGGTCTTCCTCACCCAGGAGGAGTTCGAGAAGACACGGGAGGATCGTCTCATCGAAGAAATGAGGGCCAAAGATGAGGACGGGGACAAGAAAGAAGAGAAAAAGAAGAAGGAGCCCGTCATCCGGATTGATGAGGAGGAGATCCATAGGCGCGTGAGAACCATCACCAATGTCAACGGGGATTACTATCGCTACGCCATGAGCCCGGACGGCAAGACCCTGGCGTTCAAAGCGGACACCTACGACGGGTATGATCTTCATGTGATTGACGTCTGTGGAGATGAACTCACGCGGATCACCAAGGATGGCGAGAATCCCGAGGAGTTTTGCTGGGGACCTGAGAGCAAACGCATCTACTATCGGAAAGGGAACGGCACGCTCTTTTCCATTGGCAAAGACGGCAAGGACAAGGAATCCCTGTCATTCAACGTGAGACTCAAGATAGACACCGCGGCCGAACGTCGGCAGATGCTTGATGAGGCCTGGCGTCTGTTGCGCGATGGCTTCTATGATTCAACGATGCACGGTGTGGACTGGGGACGGATCCATGAACAGTACTCCTCATTGGTTGACCCTTGCGGGACCGAACCGGAATTCTACAACCTGCTCCGGGAAATGATTGGTGAGCTT
The DNA here is from genome assembly GCA_030620115.1 of Candidatus Fermentibacterota bacterium. GTDB lineage: Bacteria > JAFGKV01 > JAFGKV01 > JAFGKV01 > JAFGKV01 > JAUXFG01. The sequence goes on along the minus strand of JAUXFG010000155.1, from coordinate 464 downwards.
GGCGCTTCCCACCTCGGTGTCTGGCGAGTCGAGCCCCGCGTCCCTGGCACAGGCGAGCTCGGCATCATTCCCGATGTCGCACATGCAGGTGAAGGGATCCGTGTGTCTGCGGTCGTTACTCGCTCGCCCGCATGGATGAAGCGATCGAAGCTGTTCATTGGCGATATCATCACCGCAGTTGACGGCGAACCTGTCTCCTCGAAGGAGGCCTTCTTCGGGGCGCTTCAGGGAACCGAGGGAAAACGCATCGTTCTGGATGTGAAGGGAGGGGATGGGCTGAGATCAATGGTCATCCACCCTATCACAAGACGCGCGCTGCGCAACCTGCTGCGGGAGGAGTGGATCGAAGGCAATCGGGCATTTGTGGACTCGGTGTCAGCGAGCCGAGTAGGCTACCTGTTTGTGCGCGCCATGGGCAATAAAGACTGGTTGCGATTCCAACGGGACTTCCTGGCCTATAATTT
>JAUXFG010000158.1 GCA_030620115.1 Candidatus Fermentibacterota bacterium | reverse complement strand
TGATGGAGGGGCATGCTCCGTCATGGCCGTTGATGCTCGATATGGCGGACGCGATCCGCCAGCTGGCGGAAACATCCCCTCGCCTACGCTCGGGGCAATCCCGCGCAGTACGCGAGACTACGCAAGAAGCGTAGATGTGGGGAGGAGTTCGGGACAAAGTTCGAGACGAAGTTTGTGGGGATGATGGAGGGCCATGCTTCGTCATGGCCGTTGATGCTCGAAAGACCAATGGATGGATTGAAGAATCGTGGATCCCGAAGAGGGATGTGCGCGAAAGTTGAGTTGGAGGTGAAGCTTTGAATCTGCTCACTGTCATGTCAAAGGGTGGCTACTTCATGATCGCCCTCGCCGCGGGCTCGCTGGTAGCTTTGGCGGTTCTTATTGAGAGGTATATCGTGATTCGGCGGGCGCGAGCCGGCACAGAGCCGACCGCCGCAGGCGTATTGAAGCTTGCAGGCGGAGGTGATATCGAGGGCGCCAAGGTTCAATGCAAGCTCAGCCGGAGGGCTGTGGGTCGCGTATTGTTGGCGGGCCTGGAGGTTCTGGGTAATGTCGACGCCATGCGGGAGAGCGTCTCGCTCGCGGGACAGGTTGAGCTGGATAGCCTCGAGAAACGTTTGGGATGGCTTTCCATGGTGGCCGCGGCTGCGCCGATGGTGGGCTTCCTCGGTACGGTCACAGGGATGATCAGAGCCTTCATGCAGGTACAGGCGCATTCCGGCCAAGTCGACGCCAGTGTGTTGGCGGGCGGTATCTGGGAGGCACTGGTGACAACCGCCGCCGGGCTGACGGTTGGCATTTTCGCCTTGGTGGGACACAACTGGCTTGCCGTTCAGATAGAGACCCTTACGCATCAGTTGAGAAAGGCCTCCTTGACGCTGCTCAAGCTGTCCGTCGCCCCGGGTAGGGATTATGTTACTCTTTGAGCCTTCGAGGAAGAAGATCACCTCTTTCTCGGCGATATCACTGACGGATATCATATTCCTCCTCCTGATATTCTTTCTCCTCTCGTCATCCTTCGTGGTGCAGCCGGGTATAAAGGTCGATCTTCCCAGCACCAGGACTTCCGAACCCGAATCGCATGATCGGGTGATTGTCACCGTGACCAGCGAGGGCGAGCTCTTCGTGGGAATGCGGCCCGTGTCGCCAGAACGCTTGGAAGATGAATTGAGAGCAATGCTTGATCCCGTACAAGAGCGACCATCCCTCATAATACGCGCGGACAAGACCTGTCAGTTTCACTGGGTGGTTCGGGTATTGGATGCCGGAAGGCGTGTTGGCTACCAGCGGCTCCTCATTGCATCTCAACCCGGAGAGATGTCCTCTTAGGAGTGTATCCATCATGATGTCGCGACCAATGGCCGTGGGAACGGGAATGGCCACACTGCTTCATATCCTTCTGGTCGTCGTGATGGCCACCTTGTACGTGAATGTTGAACCCATGACCTCCCCTCCTATGGAAGTGGAATTCCTTGGTACGGCGCTCACAAGCCCTGAAGAAGCGCCGGATCATGAGGCTGCCGACCATTCGCGGGTTCCCACCATCCCAGAACGAAGGATGGCCGGCCCATTGGATCAGCCTGGCAATGATGTTTCACCTGTCTCGATTCCAGAACTCCCCGAAAGCGAGAGTCTCGACCTGGAGGCATTGAAGCCGCAGCTTTTTGATTCATCACGTCCATCAATCCCACTATCTCCCGCTGATCGTCTTGCCCCAGTGCCAATACCGGAAGAGGGACGTGTCGAGCCCAAAAGCGACGTACAGGTAAAGGTGGAGGGGCTTCTTTCTACCAGGAAATTGGTGCATCTTATCCAGCCGGTCTTCCCCCCGGACATGAGTGCAGGGGGAGAGGTGAAGATCAGGCTCCTGGTGGTACCTGACGGCACGGTGCAGATGGCTATCGTCATTCAAAAGGCACATCACTCTCTGGAGGATGCGGCATTGCGGGCGATCCGCCAGTGGCGATTCGCCGCGGTACGGGACTCATCCCTTTCGGAGGGAGTCGTTACCATCCGATTCGAACTGCGGTGATGGGAGGGGGAATCTGTAATCTGGCAATCTGTAATCTGGAATCTACGAGAAGAAGATGAAGGACGGAGGGGGATTGCTGGAATGGGGGAATGGGGGAGTGAACATCGAACATTCAACATTCAACGTTGAAGTGGGGATGATGAAGGGCCATGCTCCGTCATGGCCCTTCATGCTCGATACGGAAAGATCACAGGCAGGGGAAGACCGCAGGCAGGGACGCCTGCGCCACTGACGGCAGAGCGCGTCCCTCCAGAGATGCGGATGAGCTGGCGATTGGGAGAAGAAGGAAATGCTTGAGGAATTTGGAATCTGGCAATCTGTAATCTGGAATCTACGAGAAAGAGATGAAGGACGGAGTGGGGAAGTGGGGAAATGTGGAAATGCGGGATTGCCCAAATGCTGGATTGCTGCGTGGGGATTCCTCTGTTCGTTGGTTCTTGTGGTCTGGGCGGGTGGGGGAGTGCGCATCGAGGTCGAGAGAATCGTGGGCGGAAGGGAGCTCCTCTCGTCACCTCAGAGCTTGGCAGTGTCACGAGAAGGGAGTCTTTGGGTCACTGACGGCGAAGAACCGCGAATCCACCTCTTCTCGCCTGAGGGTGATCATGTCAGATCGTTTGGGGGAACAGGCCAAGGAGCATGCGAATTCACCGATCGTACCGCAATCTGTGATCCTGGCGGTCTGTTCGTCTATGTGGCGGACATCGACGGCAGTCGAGTCCTGAAGATCACACGATCCGGGCTTGGTGTTCGGGAGATACGGCGTGCCCCTGAAGACGAGGAGGGCGAGTTATGGAGACCATCGGCACTGGTGGCTGCCCAGAGCGGACCTCTCTACGTGGCCGACGCGGGCGCCGGGGTGATCGAGACGATCGATACGTTCGATGCATTAAGCCCATTCCTTGCGGCCGATGAATATGGAGCGGGGAACGCAGTCCAACCCACGGATCTCGCATGCAAGGGTTCTCTTCTGTACATCTGCGATTCCTCCAGCGGCTCGATAATCCATGTGGATCGAGTGGGAACGGTTTTCACCGTGGATACATGGGATATCGTACCATTCAGGCTCGATGTGGGCCCAGGTGGAATGCTCGCCATTATTGACGAGAAGGAAGCTGATGTGGTGATCCTCAACGCAACGGAGGGGAGCATGACCAGGGTCAAGGAGCACCTCTCGGAGTCGGTTTTTTCCGCGGCGTCGGATATATGTTTCTGGGAGCCAATGGAGTCCTCCAAAAAGGACGAGGGAGTTCTGCTTTTTTTGGCTGATCCAAGGAATTGTCATATTGTTTGTCTCAGGATTATGGAGGAGCGTTCGTAGCCCGGCATACATCTTTGCGGTGCTTCTCCTGGCGTCATCGGCAGGGGCGGCGCCTGGGATTCGCCGTACGCTCCATCTTGCACCGCCGCAGCCCGCCAGTCTTCAATTAGCTGACTCCTTTCTGATCCCCGGATCATTTCTGGTCCGCGCCGGCTCTGTGTCCTTGGGGGAGGGATCGGGTGGATACCGGGTGGATTTGTTCAATTCGGTGATCCATTTGCCGCCCAGTGTCATTGCTGACTCGCTCCTTCTCATCAAGTACCGCTATCTCCCGCTTGGCATTCCTCGTGTGTTTTTTCACCGCGTCGCTCCTGTCCCAGGACAGGAGGTGATGTCGGCAGGAAGGAAGATATCCTCTCCCGTGGCCCATCAGGTCGATCTCTCCACCGAGGGGAGCCTGTTTGTCGCGGGAAGCAAGACCATTGGCATACGATTTGGCGCCGGCAAGGATCCCAGTCTGGATCAGTCTCTCAATGTGCAGCTCCATGGAACCTTGGCGGGTGATGTGGAGGTGGTGGCGAGCCTTTCTGATGAGAATTCGCCCATTCAGCCCGAAGGGACCACCGCTGAATTGAAGGAGCTGGATAAGGTGGTGATCGAGCTTCGCAGAAAGGAAAATGAGGTCAGCATTGGGGATTGTTTTATCCGCACACGTGGCTTCCAATACCTCAACCTCGAGAGGAAGATGCAGGGCATCTTGGGCAGCATTTCTCAGGGATCGTGGAGAACGCTGTTCGCCGCCGCATCCACGAAAGGTGAGTTTTCCTCTGTGGAGTTTGAAGGAACAGAGGGGAAGCAGGGTCCTTACTACCTGGGAGATCAGTTGGGACGGGCTGGCGGCATGGTGGTGGTGTTGGCGGGAACGGAGCGGGTGTGGTTGGATGGGAGAGCAGTCGGCAGGGGAAGTGATCGCGACTACATCATAGACTACACCACCGGCGCACTGACATTCACGGAACGCAATCTCATCACCGCGCAATCGCGAATCTCGGTGGATTTCCAGTATACAAGGGAAAACTATCGAAGGACGGTCTATATCACTACCACCACGGGACCACTTTCCGACGCAGTGACCGTGAGAGCCGGACTCTTCCGTGAGGCCGACGATGCCAGTCACCCGCTCGAATGGACTCTCAGCGAAACAGAGCGTCAGGCATTGGCCGAGGCAGGGGATGACGAAGAATCCTCCTCGTTGGTTTCCTTTACGTATGTAGGCCCAGGAGAGGGGCAGTATGACACACTCCATGTTGTCTTTCTCATCCCGCATGAATCGGGGACGTGGACCGCAAGTTTCTCCCCTGTGGGGGACGGCCACGGCGAGTATCGGGCAGTTGGTGATCTGTTCGAGTACTATGGGCCAAATGGTGGGGATTTTTTGGCACTTCCCGAGAGTACGGGAGTGGGCGACTATGTCATGAAACGCGAGGTCATTCTTTTTCCTGGGGGATCGTTGCATGAAGCGAGGGTGCGTGAAACAAGCATGATGGATGGTTCTGATCTGGGCGTGATGTCGTGGGGGGGAGCATTCACGGCGACATTCTACCGATCAGGTGGGGGTTCCTATGTTCGAGAAACCAGTGATACCTGGCGCTATGTGGGCCCGGGCCATGGGGACTATACTGTCCGCAGGTCAATTCCCATACCACATTCTCTCACCACGGCGGTGGTGGGGCTCGATATAGGTGAGATGGAACATCTTGGCCTTTCGGTAGAAGGCGCCATGGCGAGGAAGGATAAGAATACACTCTCGGATCGAGATGATGAAGACAATGATGCCGCCGCTTTGGAGGCTCATCTCACGGCCTCCGGATCGGAGAAGACATTCCTCCCGGCGTGGCGTGCCAATTTGATTTGGAGGGGACAGGAAGCCGGCTTTGCCACACCAGGCAGAGCCCGGCCGGTAGATTGGGCGCGAGGATGGAATTCGCCTAGCGAAGAGAGTGAAGCGCAAAGTGAGACGCAGCTTCAGATGATGCTGGGCAGTTCCTCGGGAGGAAATGTCGCCATGTCATTGGCCGAACTCCGTCACAGTGGTACGGTGGATCGGCGAGCCTTGATCTCTGGCAGAATTGTGGCTCCCGCCGGCTTCCGGCTGTCGGGGCGGTTCAACCGTTCAGCGCGCACAGGAGGCGGCAATACGCGATGGTGGACGGATGGTTTCCTCTCTCGTGAAGAGGGCCTGCTGGGTCCCGTTTTCCGGTGGAAGGGAGAAGAGATCTCCCACATGCCGGACACGCAGCCTTCTGTGTCCTCCGGAAAAGGTCACATGGATGTTGGCTATGGCTTCAGAGTGGGGCGCTCGGCGCGAAATCTGATCCGGCTTATGGCAGGCAGACGAACCATGCGGGAATTTGTTCGGGAGCAGGAGGAGTGGCTCACGAGCCAACACGGGGCACGGTACGAAATGGATCTCGCCGTGACAATGGGGACAGAGCTCAAGGCCAAGGCGGACATCACACATACCACCACCAGCTATACCGAGGAATTTCTTCTTGCGCAACCATCCTCTGCAGGAGACGACGTGCGGAACACCGTGGGGGCCGTCCGTCTCACTGCTGCCCCTGTGAAAGGAGGCCCCCATCTCGAGATGACCTACAAGGCCAGCGGGAGAGAAGCGGAGATCATGGTGGAAGAGCTGGTGCCTGAAGAGGAGTTCGAGACCAATGTGGGGGAGTATGATTCACTAGGACACTGGGTGGGACCCGATGCAGGTACGCACAAGAAGATCCTGGTTCCCGCCGGCGGAGCGGAGCGCGTGGCGATGGTAGAAGGTACTGCTTCGGTTCGCTTGCGCCCGGGAGGTTCGTCCGGGCCCTATTGGAGGCGCCTTTTGTCCAGCGAGACGTCAGCCCGGATACAGGCCAGCAGTACCACCGACAAGCTGCGCCAGTTCTATCTCCTTCGTCCGGAGGCCTTTGCCAATGATTCCACCACTGTGCGGAAGAAGTACCATATCGAACAACGTTTCGAAGTGACCCCTCCCGGCACCGGCGTCAAGGTGGGCATTCAATGGCTATTCTCCAACGATGAGGACCATAGGCGTCTGACAAGACGGCTCCATACAAGGAGAGAACGGACCACGTTGCGCGTTCGCACGCCATTTTTCCTGACGGGGAGGCTTGATGTCGCGCTCTATGAAGCCGACGAAGTGCGGGACGAGTTCCACGAATCGGAGGACGAGGCACCCGCCGGCCTCTGCAATAGATCGAAAAGGAAGGGTATCACACCATCGATCACCACACCGTTGTCTCGGCATCTCCAGCTACTGGCCGGCGGCACTTTCTCGGAGGAGACAGCCGAACAAGTGCAGGGAACACAAGAATCAAGAAAGGCGACGCTTCGTGAGTTCGAGGCAAATTCAGGCGTTCGCTGGACCGTTCCGGGGCGGGGAAGGATGACCATCAAAGCGATGCTCTCCAGGCTGAGCGTGGATGGCCCTTGGGCTCAAATGGCAAGTCTGTATCAACGCTCTGATCAAGAAGGCACTACAAGGAAGATCAACATAACGGGTGACTACCAGTTGCAGGAAAAACTCACGTTGCGGCTGGACTTCTCTTATGGATCAAGCCCTTCCCAAAGCCGTCTTTTCGAAGGGAAGATGGAATTGATCGCCTACTTCTGATGAGCGCCATGACCCTTGCCTGGCTCCTGTTGCTCTCCACATGGGATCTCGCGGGAATCTTGCCTATGGACCTAACGCAAGAGCTGGCGACTGCTTACCCTGAAAGCCTTTCCATGGGGCGCGAGGCTTGGGTTATGGAACAGCTCCTGGTTGAAGCTGGTGCACAAGGGTATTTCGAGGCCAAGGTGGAGACCACGTGTCAGGAGACCAATCCAGTTCTGACCTTGATCCCTGGAAGACGCTACCAGCTAGGGCGACTGGTCATCGATGGTATGAGGGCTGATCCGGAAACACCTGCCTTGTTCCCCATAAGAGATCTTGAGGGAGAGTTCTGGGATGGGTCGGCGTTCCACAAGGCGATGGATCATCTTCTTTTATGGTATGAGAACAATGGGCATCCATTTGCTTCCTTCACCGTGCGCCATGCCACGGTGGACAGCGCGACGGCTTTGTTGCGCATGCGGGTTGCCGTACGGGAAGGTCCCAAGACGATTATCGAAAGGGTCGCTGCACCAGAGACGGTGAAGACGAAGAGTCGTATTATCGCACGAATCGCAGGAATTTCGCCTGGAATGATATATAATCAGGCACGGCTTGATGCAGCTCACAGCCGTCTTATCCGTACAGGCTACTACGAGATAGTCGGCCTCCCTCGTCTCAGGGCAGGGAGTTCATCGGATCGTCTTGTGGTGGAGTTTCATCTCAAAGAGCGGACGTTCAATTCCGCCATGGGGGCCGTGGGGATCTCCAGAGAAGGAACCCTTACCGGAAGTCTTCAGGTGGGCTTGAAGAATATCGCAGGAACGGCTAGGGAGGCGGCCTTCTCTTGGGAGGGCACTGAGGATGGCCGGAGCGATCTCCTGATCCGGTACCGGGAACCGTGGCTGCTGGGACTGCCCCCGAGTCTTGAACTCGAGGTACTTCAGGCGGTGGAGGATACGCTGTGGGTAGAACGGAAGGGGGCTGTTGCCCTGGCATGGAGTCTCGGGCCTGGTGTACGAGGCAGTCTCGGGTACAGCACTCGTCGCGTCATCCCTGGGGAGCATCAGAAGTTTGTCATGTCGACGAGAAGCAGCGAAGGCTGGGGAGAGCTTGTCTGGGATGCCGAGCAACAGATTGGCGTGTGGCGCGGTGGCCACTGGGTGCGTCTCAGAGTCGGCTACGAGCAGCGAAAAGACCTCGAAGAGGAAACCAAGGTGCCGAGTGTACGAATGGAGATCGATAGGCGCAGGCATGTTCACCTCCACGGCAGCCACTCGCTGGGTTTTCGATTGGCATGGCGCCAGGTAGTCAGTGAAGAAGATGAGATCCCCATCCCTGATCAGTTTCCCCTTGGAGGAGCCACCTCTTTGCGGGGGTATCGGGAACGCCAGTTCCGTTCACGAACCATCGGGTGGCTCAACACTGAATATAGATTCCTAGTGGATCGTGGCAGTACCCTGTTCGCCTTCTTTGATGTCGGGGTCTATGAGGACGATCACGCCTGGGAATGGCCTCTAGGCATGGGTATCGGGCTGCGTGCCCAGACGGCAATAGGCGCCCTCAGTGTAGAATACGGTATCCCTGAAGGAAAGGATCTCCGTGATGGACGGATCCACATGGCGCTCCAGCAAGGATTTTAGCCCGCACTTCTGGGATGTTTCAGGACAGGCAGGGAAGTGCTTACGCTTTCGGAACCCTCCTCGCAATGACAGGTGGAGGAGCTGGTCATCGCGAGTGGTAGCGCGGCGATCTCGATGGGCGGATGAGATTGCTTCGTCGGAACTCTCCTCGCAATGACAGGTGGAGGAGTTGGTCATCGCGAGCGATAGCGCGGCGATCTCGATGGGCGGATGAGATTGCTTCGTCGGAACTCTCCTCGCAATGACAGGTGGAGGAG
>JAUXFG010000142.1 GCA_030620115.1 Candidatus Fermentibacterota bacterium | reverse complement strand
TCGCTGTCATTCTGAGCGACTGCAAGGAGCGAAGAATCTCTCCTTGCTCCATCATCTCAACGCTGAACGCTCTCTTCTTCCCATCCCCTCATTTCCCCCATTCGCAATCACGCAATCCAGCATTTCGTAATTCCCTCAACCCCCATCCCCCATCCCCACCGGTTGCATCGAAAGTACATGAGATATAATGTAAAGGCATACATTTCAGAAACCCATCCCCGGGGAGGAATACCCATGTCTTCGTTTCTTATTCTGCTCATGCTCCTTCTCTCATCCTCTTCTCACCACGAACCAGGCCCCTATTGCCAAGCATCTCTCCGTGTGGAGAATCGTCAAGAGGTTATTCAGCTGATCTCCATGGATGTGGAACCACATGGATGGATCGAAGAGGGTGTGCTCAGAATCATCGGGAGAGAGAACGCTTTGGAGAAGGCGAGAACCCATGGTTTCCAGATCGAAATCGAGATCCATGATCTCGAGGCCTACTACTCCGCCCAGATGAGCGGCAGGGGGGATTTCGGCGACTACTACACCTACGCCGAAGCAGTAGCGGAGATGAACCTGCTCGCCGCCACGTATCCCGGGATAGTCACCGAGCCGGAATCCATCGGTGTTTCTCACGAGGGGAATATCATCTGGGCCATGAAGGTGTCGGACAACCCAACCATGGCGGAAAATGAGCCTGAGGTTCTCTTTACCGGTGTTCACCATGCAAGGGAACCCATCACCTGCACACTGTGCCTCGATTTTGTCGACTACCTTGCCTCAGGGTACGGTGCCGATCCTCTCTGCTCCTTCCTTGTGGACAATCGTCAGCTATGGTTCGTCCCGGTGGTGAATCCGGACGGCTATCTTCACAACGAGTCTACCGCCCCTGACGGGGGTGGGATGTGGCGCAAGAATCGGCGCGACAATGGCGATGGCACCTTCGGGGTTGACCCGAACCGCAACTATCCCTTTGAGTGGGGCTACGATGATGTGGGATCAAGCCCTCACCCCTCGTCCGAAACCTATCGCGGCCCTTCCGCCGGTTCTGAACCGGAAATCCAGGCCATTATGCAGTTCTGCCTCGATCATTCATTCACTTGCGCGCAGAACTGGCATAGCTACTGGAACGCCCTTCTCTATCCCTGGGGCTATGTCGACCTTTACACTCCGGATCACACCGCCTTTCAGCGGCTTGCGTTAGAGGCAACCGCGGGGATAGGGTATCAGACAGGGACTGCCTGGGAGATCTTATACAACACCAATGGCGACGCCAATGACTGGATGTATGGCGAACAGAATATTAAGCCAAAGATATTCGGCTGTACGGCGGAGGTTGGTGAGGCATTCTGGCAGGAAGAGGCCATCCCGGATCATATCGTCGAGGGGAGGCAAATCAGCACGACGTTCGCCCTGTTTTCCGGGCCAATGCCCGCGGTGGAGTCTTCTTTGATTGATGACAGCCAAGGAAACCAAAACGGGAGACTCGACCCTGGCGAGATCGCCCAACTCTTGATAGAACTTGTCAATGGAGGTTTCTCCCCATCGGACCAAGTGATTGCAACACTGGTGTGCACTGATCCATACGTCCAGCTCGACACCCCGACCATATTCTCAGGGCCGATGCCGGCGCTCTCCACGGTCCAAGGGACCCCAGTGGAGCTTTCTGTGTCCCCGTCATGCCCGCTTGGCCATGTGATCAAATGTGAGATCAACGTGGAGGGGGAATGGGTCTTGCCCGACACGCTCCCCCTATCGCTGCCCGTGGGCATGTCGACCATCCTCTTTGTTGATACTGACGATGAAGTCACCGAACTCCGCCTTGCGGAGGGACTGGGGGATTCCAGATACTCCTTCGATACATGGGATCGGCCAACCCAGGGCCCGGTCCCGCTTTCAGTGCTCAGGAGATATCGAGCTATCGTCTGGTCAGCAGGCGACCAAAACGTCTCCTCCATCCAGGCTCAGGATCGGGCATCGCTGGCGCAGTACCTTGATCTGGGCGGGGCCATGCTTCTCTCGGCAGAGAACTACCTGACCTCGTATGGCTCGGAACCGTTCACCTCCGACTACCTCCATGTGATTGATCACACCACCAGCATCAGCATCTCGTCGGTGCACGGCATTGCGGGAGATCCCATCACTGACGGGATTGCTATGGATGTTCTCTTCCCAGGAGGAATGACCGATGCAGCCGACGCCATCGTTCCTGACGCACAGGCTGCGGGCATCTTCACCGTGGACTCGGGATCCCAATTCACGGCTCTTCGCTATCCTGGATCCGGATCTTCCACGTACCGAACGGTATTCACTGCCACGCCCCTGGAAGCTTTGCATGCAGGGACTATGGACCTTCCCGATCTGCTCGACGGGATAATCGATTGGCTTCTGGACTCCTCGGATGGCTCCGCGCCCACTGCAGTGCCGTCCCTCTCGGTACACCCCGGTGGGACCCCTACGGAAGTGGTGCTTTCGTGGGATCCCGCAGCGGATGATGTCGGTGTGATGCACTACCGCATCTATCAATCAGGCGAGGCCTATTTTGACCCCACACCAGTCCTTCTTGCTCTGGCGGTAGCTGACACGTTCGTAAACATCGAACTTCCGACTGAGCCTGGCAAAGAGTTCTTCTGGAGGGTTACCGCCGTGGATGGCGCATGGAACGAATCACCTGCATCTGAAGCAGTGGGAGCCGTAGAGTACGTCCTTCAATCCCCACGTTGACCCAGATTTCTCACCGGCAGCTTCGCCACATCGAGAGCTTCCAGCGTCAATGGCGCAGCCCAGTGGCGCAGGCGTCCCTGCCTGCGATCTTCCCCTGCCTGCCATCCCAGGATCTCACCCTCCAACTCATTCATCCCCCTCCCAGATTCTTCGGTCGCTCTGCTCCCTCAGAATGACAGACATCGACGCACCCAAACAGGCCCTACCACTGCCATTCTGAGCGACCGCAAAGAGCGAAGAATCTCTCCATCCTCCATCATCTCAACGCTGAACGCTGAACGCTCTCTTCTACCCATTCCCCCATCTACCCATTCCCCCATCCTTGATGTTCATGATATCCGGCTCTAGCCCTCCCCGGAAAGATAGAGGAGGCTGACGTGATCAACCTCAATCTTGTTCGTGGATTCGGTGAAGATGCGAACCCATATGCCCCGATCGGATGATCCCGAAGACAGTATCGCCACGGATGAGGTGAACTGGTCCGTCATATCCGCAGGTTCTATGGTGAGCTGCTGCTTCGGATCATCGCGCTCAAAGCCGTAGAGATCTATACAGAGAGGCGCATCAGCGGCCACTGCCCGGGCAGTCACGGAGAGCACGAGATCCCCCTCGTCCGCCAAGGGCGGCAGGAGCTGGGAGGCCAAGGCTACCGGAGTCTCTGGAGTGGCCACAAGCCGCAGAATCCCCTGATCCATGCGCCCCCCCTCCAGGATCCACGAGCTCGGTGTTTCCATACCGCCATACTGGATCATCTCAGCGGTGAATCTGCTGCGTTGACACCCAGTGCCGAGCAAAAGGAGCCATAGGAAGAGCCAAATCCTTATCATTCCAACCCGGTATTCCACCATTCCATCACTCCAAGACTCCGGAATCACAATCACGCAGCGAGGCGGAGCTGCAGGACGCGCGTAGTTGTGACCGGCCGGGGAGTCTCTTACATTCGGAAGCCACCGTTGTCAAGGAGATGCCATGAAACTGTTGATCCCTTTCCTGTGGGCGCTTCTACTGCTTGTTTCGGTGCCCCTGTCAGCGAGCCATGCCGGAGATCCGTTGCTTGTGCTGGTAACCATGGACGGACCGGCAGACTGGCACCTTGGCTGCATCATGGGCCAAACGAGAAGTTGGTCGATGATTCCCCACACCGATAGCACCTCAGTCTTGATTGCGGGGCTGCTCGAGGGCTTCCCGCGGATGTGGGTGTTCTCGCCTTTCGGGGGGAAAATCCCAGGGCAGGGAAACCTCATGACGCTCGCCAGCAGGGAGGGCTGGGAAACGGCTGTCTTCGCGGCTCCTCGAAGCGAGCTCCTCGAAGTATACACCTGGATGGCCCGGTCGGCCCAGTACTCGCGCCTCTATCCACCGACCTCCACGAACTGGGACAATTTGCTCCGGGACTTCTCAGGTTGGGCCGCGATGAACAGTGCTCCCCGATTCGTCTGGCTCCACCTTTCGCTGACCGATCTTCCACCCAGAGGGCAAGGCAGCCGGCAGCTGGTGGCGTTCTGGGATACATTCAACCATACCATGGAGACATTCAGCTCCCGGCCGCTTTGTCTCTCGCTTTTCCTGCCGGAGGGAATGGGCTTTCCATGGCAGAGCAAGTACGCCTCGCGACTTGCGATCAGAGGGTCCCCCGCTGGAGGAGTACCTCCCTGTAGTACGCCTCTCTCCTCGCTGGACATCGCGCCAACTCTTGCACACCTCCTCGATCTGCATTACGCGCCTGACTACCCAGGTCAGTCCCTTGCAGCCTGGAATGGACTCCGAAAACGCATAGAACCTGTATGGTCACGAGCGGGGAGCCAGAGTGCGCTTGTCGGCACCAGGTGGGCAACTATTATGGAAGAAACACAAGACCCCGCGTCCGCGTATCGAACCCAGTTCTACGATCTCCATGGTGGCCATTTCTCTTCCTCGGCACAGGAGACCGAAGAGGGAAAGGCCTTGGTGCGCGCAGCGATTCTATCGAAACAGCTGTCGGATCATGGCCAGGGCTTTGTCGCGGCTGCCGACACTGCCCCTCAGCATGATGGAGAAGGTGATTCTTCTGCCGTCATCCAGCGCTAAGTAACCGGCAAGGCAGGAGACGCCGTTAAGGGTTCCGCTCTTGGCTCGCGCACCATCGTAGTCGGGGAGGAGCTGATCCCAGCCCTTTTGCTCCAGATAGTGGAGAATCTTCACCGCCCCGCGGGGAGTGAGCCGGTTTTCTTTGCTAAGGCCGGATCCTTCCACGATCACCGCGTCGTTGACATGAATGCTGTCGCCGAGAAACTCGCGGAGCAGAACCGTTGCGTCGTCAATGGAAGGAGGCTTGGTGAGGACAGAGGAGGCGGCATCCAGGAGAAGTGTATTCGCCACCAAGTTGTTGGAGTACTCCAGCATGCCGCGGATCATCTCCTGCACAGTCAACGAATTCTTGTGCATATAGGTGATGGGATCTGCCATCTTGGTGCATGATCCGATATGGATCTCGCCCTCCACCACGATTCCTTTTTCCGCAAGGATGGCTCTCAGGAGCTCCAACGCGTAACGGGGACCGGCGTAGCTTCCATCCAGTATGGAGAGCCGGTGCGCGCCTACCTGTCGCACCGATCGGGCTCTGGCAATCGCCATAGGGGTGAGCGGCGTTTCACGCTCGCCCGGCGCCACGGCGCCCTGCGGAGTGATCCGCACAGTCACTGTATTGAAATTGACATAGAGGGGGCCGATGCCCGCGTCATACGGATTCTGGCTGGCGCCCCGCCCATCCACCACGAGGCACGTGTGGAAAATGCCGCAGTCCGCAACCCATGACACCACCTTGGTCACACCCCTGGCCTGGAGGCTGTCTGCCACGATCCTCAGTTCTTCGCTGACAAGAAAGGGATCTCCGCCCCCATGCACGCAGAGAGCTCCACTCTCCAGATCATAGAAAAAACCCGTTTCCGGTCGATAGTCGGACCCCAATGTCTCGAGCACAAAGGCTGCGGTAGCGAGCTTCAGGACAGAGGCCGGGACCTGCGGTGTATCCGAGTTCGCTGAGAGAAGAACCTCCCCTTCATCATCCTCTACATGAATTCCACCACCGCATTTCAATAGACTCTCGATCCGCCGATTGAGTGCCCAATCCTGGGCGTCAAGGGCGGGAACCAGCGCCAGGAGGATCAAGAGCGCGACGAGAGGTTTCAGGGGAAAAGCTCCAGGTTCTTCTCTGCCCAATTGAAGATCCGTTCCACGCCCTCCTGGCAGGAGATGGTGGGCTTCCAGTCCAACACTGCCCCGACCTTTGCGATGGAGCTGATGTACACCTTTTGATCGCCCCATCTCCAGGGGCCATAGCTGATTGAAGATGCCGGCGTTCCCCTCTCTTCGGCCATGCGGAGCACATCATTGATGGGGAGTGCATTATGGGGGCCACCGCCGATATTGAGTATCAGCCCCGGTGTTTCCCGCGATTTCTCCCGCGCCAAAAGAAATGCACGAACAAGATCGTCCACATAAAGGATGTCGCGGACCTGTTTGCCATCCCCATAGATGGTCACCTCTCTTCCTTTGAGGCAGGTCGCGGCAAAATGCATGACCCATCCCTGGTCTTCATTCCCGAACTGGTGTGGGCCATAGATACATGACATCCTGAACACCACGCTGGGAAGACCATAGATACGAGCATAGTCCCGGACATACTGATCGGCACTCCCTTTCGAACAGCCGTAGGGGCTATGGAAATCCAAGATCACATCTTCAGGGAGCCCCTCGGGAAGTGAAGGGATGGTGTAGCGCTCTTCGTTTTGTTCGATGGTGAGATATTCCAGCCCGCCGTAGACCTTATTGGTGGAGGTGAATATCAGTGCAGGCTTTGGCGAGAGCGCGCGACACGCTTCCAAGACATTGAGCGTACCCAGCGCGTTGACTTCGAAGTCGAGCCGTGGATCCGTGATGCTGGTGGTGACCGCTACCTGAGCTGCGAGATGAAACACCGCGTCGGCTCCATCGGCTGCATCTGCCACGGTAGATTTATCCCTGATGTCTCCGCGCAAGAATGTGAAGTTCTCGTGGCCAAGGCCCTGCAACCAGGCAAGATTGTGTTCGGTTCCCCGCCGGGAGAGATTATCAAGCACCACGACCTTCTCGCCCCGTCGCAGCAGCTCGGCGGCAAGATTCGTCCCCACAAACCCCGCACCTCCCGTGATCAGATTCTTCATTTTATCTCCTTGAGAACTCACAGCTCATCCACAAAGCATACGACATGAATCGCGTCTCGTTCGGCATCCTCACCTAACCCCAAACAGACGCCCCGTCGCGCGCCGGATTTTCTTCAGCCACCTGGGTCGCCTCGAAGGCCTGTTGTCATTCTTCTCCCACTCAAAGTACGCGGTGCGAAGTGCCTCTTCAAGGTCTCCGGGTCCCATGGCATCGGTTCGCACCACGGCCCGGGAATACCCGTCATACAACGACCAATCCTTGGAAACCAGATACCCGCTCCGTTCGAGCTTTTCATAAAACGCGCTGCCCGGGAAAGGGGTGGCCAGGGAGAACTGGACCGTGTCGGGCGACAGCTCCAAAGCCAGGTCAATCGTCTTCCGAGCCGTCTCGGGAGTCTCGCCAGGCAGGCCGAACATGAAGGTGAGATGGATTCTGATCCCTAACTGCTTGCATGCTTTCACCGCCCTCTTGACACGCGAGAGATCCAACCGTTTCCCGCATCCGTCGATCAGTGCTTGATCACCCGACTCCACACCAAACTTCACCACTTCCAAGCCTGCATCCCGCATCTTGTCATACATGGTTTCCGAACACGTATCGGCTCTTGCCATGATTCCCCAGGGCAATGTCCACTCTTCACGGGCGAGCAGCTCAACGAATCGTTTCATCCTCCTATCGCCTACGTTGAACACATCATCATCGAAATACACAGACTTGAATCCCTTGTCCCTCCCGTCCTTGATCATCTCCGCAACCACTTCCTCAGGATCCCTCATTCTGTAGTTGCCCGGTGCGTACATGAGCTGTGGCCACGCACAGAAAGTGCATTGATGCGGGCATCCCCTGCTTGCCCACATCTGAAGCGAGGGTTGGGGAAGCTCCAGCAAACCATCGATGTAACTGCCCATGGGAAGCTGCGAACGATGTGGCCATGGCAGGCTGTCCAGATCCGCGACCAGAGGACGCGGCTTCTCACACACCACGGTATTGCCGCCGCTCCGCCACACACTCCCAAGAACGCCGGCCAGGTCTCTCCCATCCCTCAACCGTCGCGCCGCATCCAGCAAGGCCATCTCGTACTCGCCCCGCAACGTCGCCGCCACCTCGGGGCGTGAGGCAAAGAAGACCTCATCATACATAAAAGCGTGGATGCCACCGAGAATAATGGGAACGTCCGGCAGGGAATAACCCACGCCTTCTATGATGCGTTCGTCCGTGGTCCAGCTTGGAGTGGAAACCTCCAGGAACACGAGATCGGGGGCTTCCGCCGCGATCCGGGAGAGGAACGCATCTTCGGTCATCTTCTCCACCACGCCATCAAGGATACGGACCTCGAAGCCATCCTGTTCTAGAAGACTCGCCGCATGGCCCATGAAGAATGGGTAGGGATAGTAGCGAGCATCGTTTCGCTCGAAATGGGGCCATCTTGATCCGGCCCGAACACCGTAATAGTCTGGCCTGTACCATGGGGAATTGCCGATTAGGACCTTCACACAAAGCCTCGCTCACTTGCGCCGCTCTGCGGCGGCGTCCTGCTGTGTAACCCGAACTTCTCACCAACTTCCGGCTGTAACCGCCGATATGGCATCCCGCGTCCGACGCGGGACTTCGTTACGCTCCATCAGCCTCCTCGATCCCGCGTCAGGCGCGGGATCGAGGATACGCCTGCGGGGTCTTCAGTCGCAAGCCTCGCATTTCGAACCATTTCGGCGGTTTCGCTTCGAAACCCGGGGAGAAGTCCGGGTTAATGCATGCCAAACAGAGGAAGATAATGGCGTGCGATAACCCTTTCCCATGAGAAAGAAAGGGCTCGCTTCCTGGCCTTTTCTGACATCTGCTTGCACAGGTTAGCGTCTTTCAACAAAAGCGCAACCCTCTCCGCAAAGAGCGCCGAATCCCCTGGTGGTACGAGAAATCCCGTCTCTTTGTCAACGATGAGATCCGAAAGCCCTCCGATTCGGCTGGCCACCACGGGCACACCGCTGGCCATGGCCTCCAGAGCTACCAGTCCAAAGGGTTCGGGCCAAACCGTGGGAATCACCACGACCCTTGCATCCCGATAGAGCCGTGCCATCTGGTCGTAGGCGCTCCATCCCAGACTTTCGATATGCGGACTATTGTCGTCGTACCGGGGATCCGTGACCACCGCGCGACACGAGATGCCTTGATCGACGATCCGCTGCACCAGATCCTTGAATACTGCATACCCTTTTCGGGGGTCTTCGACACGCCCTGGCATCAGAACTATAGGTTCGGGGCTCTCCGTCGGGCTTTCCGGTGGATAAAATACGTGCACGTCCACTCCGCCTGGAACTACTCTCACCTTCTCCTTCCACATCTCCGCAAGGGACGCAGTGTACTGATTTGATACAAGGATGTGCTCACACATGTCCAATGCACGAATGGCGAGATGCCGGTAGAAGGGTGCGAAAGCCAAGCTGGCCACATACTCATGACTGAATGGGTTCATCCATCGGGGAAGGAGCTCCCGGCCCATCCCGCGAAGGGCACAGAACGTACAGTGTGCCGGCGACCGGAAGAAGTCTCTTGGGCAGATCGCTCCCGTGGGATTGAGGCGTGCCCATTGACTCACCGGGCCTTTGGGCCACAGTGACATGTAGAACGGGCAAAACATCTCATATCCGTAGATCCTTAAAAACACCCGCAAACCGCGCAACTGTCGTATGAGCCACGGCGCCATGGCAAAGGTATTCGTAACCAAGACATGAGTGGGCGCCCACTCTCTGATGGGCCGAGCCAAGCGCGCGGGGAGGCTCAGTGCGTGGAACTGCCGCAGGGTCACGGGAATCGTCCGGACCGGAACTGGGGGATGACTTGTGAGTCTCCCCCGCTTCAGTCCGCCGGTATCGATCCTTGGGACGAAAATCTGTACCTTTGCCCCATGATTCACGAGCCCCTTGGAGATCTGGGCGATGTCTACCCATGATCCACCCGTGGGGGGCCAATGGAAGCTCAGATCAAGTATGGCGATACGTGGCTGAGTATTCACCGGGCATTCCATGAAAAGGCGATTCATGACACATCTATTCAGGCCCAAGAAGTAACGCACTGATCACCGCTTCATCCAGTCATCAGCTCCTCTCCTCCCCTTCTCACATTCTTCCCATCCCTAGCATTCCAGCAATCACGCAATCACGCAATCACGCATTTCGCAATCCTTCCTTCCCCATCACCCCATTCCCCCATTCCCGCCTTCCCGCCTTCCCCCATTCACGCAATCCAGCAATTCCCC
>JAUXFG010000137.1 GCA_030620115.1 Candidatus Fermentibacterota bacterium | reverse complement strand
TGACATTACCCCCATCCCAGTAGACGCCATCGCCGTACTCCATTCGATACCAGTGCCAGAACGTCAGGATTGGTTCAGTGGCATTGAGAAGGCTCATGGAGGGCGTGTCCAACGTGGAATTGGAATCGTCGGCGTAGTTCCCGTCGAGATTCGTGCCCCACACATGTTGCCCTGAATAAGCAGAGCCGGGCCCCGCGCTGGGACTTCCCCACTCCCAGTCTCCGCCCTGTGAGGCCACAAACCCTCCATTGGTCGCTTCGAAGTCGAAGCTGTGACCCTGGATCAAGGTGAAGACGAAAAACCCCTCCTCGGGAAGCGTGGCCATATTCTGCGCCGCCGCCTCATCGCGTGCGAAGAGCCGGTACTGCAGCGTATCTCCTGGTATGATACCTTGGGGATCGATCCATCCTTGATACATATCGTTTCCCTGAGGAAGAAGCGGCACCACCTCCAAGGAACCAAAATTGACCCGGTACTCCATCCACACGGAATCGACTCCGATATTGTCAGTCACCTCGGCCAACACTCCGTACGGCGCATCTCCGACTCCCTGATCACCCAGCGGCACATGCACAATGGTGGGTGGAATCGCATCCATCCAGACACGAAACTCAAAGAGACTATCCGGAGCACCCGGCGGGGCATAGCCGATGCGAGGGATGCTGTCCGAAGCACTGAGGTAGTATTCGTACGTGCCGGAAATCCCCGGCCCAGGGATGGATGCCTGATATTGGTCGGGCTCGCCCGTGGGCATCAGCGACACGGTTTGGAATGATCCGCCGTCCCAGCGAAAATGGAGCTCCAACGTGCTCTCATCGAGCGGCCACACGGGAGCCGTGATTCCGGCTTCCACGAGATAGGGCCCCACCAGATCCTCCGTATCCCCAAGGGGTTCATGTGCGATGATCGGGCGAGGAGAATACTCCTCAACCGCATCGATTACATAAAGGTTCGGAAAGAGGTTCTCCATTATGAGAGGCACTACACGCGTGGTGTCAGGATGGAATCCATCCCCCGGGCCACCTACTTCCGGAGTGAAGCCGAATGTCTTGTACTTGGTGGTCTGTTCGCCGTAGAACCAGTCATCGGTGTCACCATTGACGATATAGATGGTCCCTGATGCCGCATTCCCGGGCTCATATCCATTATATGCGACGCAGCTGTCCGCAATGGCCACAAACGTCGGATGGTCCGGCGTATCCTCGGGTATGTAGCCCCATGGGTACAACCACCAATTCCCGTAGCTGTGATAGGAAAGGCCTATCACAAAAGCATGAGCCTCGAACAGATCTCGTATTGCTTGTGACTCCGGTTCAGAAAATGGGCCCGTGCCGCGGTAGACCTCGGAGGATGGGTTAGGGCTGGATCCAATATCATCGTAGCCCCACATGTACCCGTAGTTCCGGTTGAGATCCACGCCAAAGGTGCCGTCGCCGTTGTCACGACGGTTCTTTCGCCACCAAATATCCTGGTGGTGAACATAATCCAAACCATCGGGGTTGCCGTTGGGGATAATCCAGATCTGACGCTCGTCCACGAGTCTGGTAACCCGAGGATCGGTGCCGTAATTGTCCACGAGGTAGTGGATCATGTAGAGGGCGATTTCCGGCGTGATGATCTCCCGGGCATGGATATTCGCCAGGATGAGAACCTCAGGCTCCTCCTGCTCGAACTCATCGACATTGTCGGAAATCTTCAGAGCCCAAATGTCCCGATCGGCGATTCCCTCGGTCTTCTCCCATGAATCCCCGATGTCGTAGATCTTCACGATATGGGGATAGTCCTGCTCCACCTGTGTGATCTCGTCCACGATCTCCTGATAGTCATGGTAGAAATCGAAATAATCCCTGGCACGGAGGTTCGCCTCGTATGCCCTGGCATCGGCTATTCTTACCTCGGTTTTCAGGTTGAGATCCCTGAGTTCCTCGATCATTGATTCGTCACCGAGAATATCCACCCAATCATCACCCCGCGCCAAGATATCCGGATGCATCTTGAGGAGCTCTTCCACCTGGTGCGTGCGTGCGGAGCTCAGATCGACTCGAACAACCATCTCGGTGGCCGCAGCCTGCCCGGACAAAAAAACCATGGCAATGGCAAGAGACGCCAGGAAACGCCAATCCCATGGATAGGTTCTGAATTGGAACACTGAAGAGAGCGAGTTACATTTCCCTACACGTGTCATACTAACCTCCTCCGAGCTAGTTACTGTCGCATCCTTTCAAAAAGTCGTGGATAGATCGAAGCTCGACCCGCCGGACCGTGAGCTCAATACACTCCGTACGCCGTTGGTACTCACCGCCAGAACCTGGTAGACAACCGTCGCACACCCCGACAAGACCCCGGAATCCGTCCAAGAGGTCCCGCTTGCCGAGGCGACGTACTCGTCCAAATGTTCTTGGAAGCCCAGGGGCGCTGCGCGCCTGAATACATGGTATTCCGAAACACCTATCGGGGATCCTGTCCAAGTGAGCACTGCGTCATCCCCCACCGCCGTGATGGTCAAGTGCCCGGGCCTGGCCGGCGCAGTGGGCGGTATATCGCTGGACGTACAGTGCAGTGCGCCGCCATATTGGATGATCTGATTGCAGTTGATGGGGATGATCTCATGGTCGGGAAGCGCGGCCTGGAAGACATCAATTGCCTGTTGGTCGTACTCATGATTGTACACAGGGAGCAAGTAGCAACCGTTACATTGAATACCATTGGTGTAGGTACGGAATACATCCCAGAGGCCCCCAGTGGGCGCCTTTGATCCCGGAGGCAGATGGAGCAGCGAAGGATCTGCCATGGCGTCCTCTGGTATCATGGTACTGATCACCGGCGGGGTCAGAACCCGGTGGACTTCATATCCTCGAGCCTCGAACTCCGCGGCCGCCAAATCCATGTTGTTATTGTAGTAAGGACTATCATATTGACTCAGAACGACCTTCCTCGGCGCCACAAATCGCGCGTACATGTCGATGTGGCCGCAGGGTTCATCCTGAAGCGGCGGGAGCATGTGAAGCGGTAGATCATAGTAGGATCGTACAGTCTGCTGCCAGATTGTAGGATTCCCCACTGGGGCCGAAGAGATGGCGATCTCGCTTGAGCCATCGGACATGTAGTTACCCCCCTGCAGGCTGAGGGGAACATGATAGTGCTCGAGTCCCCAGAGATTGGCGATATACTGGGGAAACGCCTGTTCATATCCCCCCTCCACCACCACTCGCGTGCCGTCTTCCCGGTAGGCAAAGCCGGTCCCATAGTCGCGCACCCATACGCTGACCATGGTTCCCGTAGCAATGAATTCCACATTGTCCAACGAGATCGAAAGCGACTGCAGGAAATTCGTGATGTACGAAATGGCGCCAGACGACCGTACGGCCACATACGCCGTGCCCACCTCCCCAATGGCCTCAACCGCCCTGGCCCACATGGTGTCTGCGGAGGCTCCATAGCTGCCAAGATACAACCAGCCGATGATCATTCCCTCATGCGCTTCGAACTCCGCCGGAGGCCGTAGGTCATAGGGAGGCTGTGCAACGAGCTGTCCAGAAATCACGAATACAAGCAATACGCCGACGATGACACTCCGATCACTGATCATGTGCTCCTCCAGTTGATTCAATGGTATTGTGAAGTCTCAGAATGGGTAACCTCTCAATAAGTCCGGCCATCCGACCTTCTCCCCCTTTGGCAAAGGGGGATTGAGGGAGGATTTTCCCAATATCGCACGGGATTATTGAGAAGTTGCCAGAATGGCTCATAACAAACGATCCGTCAAGGCCTAACCCCGACTTCTCACCGGCTTTCGAAGCGAAACCGCCGAGATCCTTCTGAATGTCAGTCCGGATTTCTCGCCGGCTTTCGTGGCGAGACAGAAGAAATGGTTGTGGCTGCAAGGCTTGCGACCGAGGCTCCCGGCTCTGTCAGGGCGTAGCCTGGCTCCGCCGTGGCGAAGCCCGAAGGTGTATCCTCTGTCCGCCAGCCGGCGGATCGAGGAGGCTGCTTGTCACGTCATAGCTGTAGCGAAGACGGAATGGAGTCCGCCAGCTGGCGGAAAGCAGGCGGTGCCATATCGGTGCTTGCAGCCAGAAGTTGGTGAGAAGTTCGGGCTAGGAATTCCCAGAGAAACATCCGTGCCATGCCGTGTTCAATTGCCTGTATCAGACCTCGAGGTCTTGAGCCCCTTGTGCACCAAAATCGTCATCCGATAATACTCTAGTAAATCCATAGATTTACTAGAGTATTATGAGAATGCCAAAAACAAGGTGATCTTGAGACAGAATATAGGCCGTTGGTGCACTGTATCCCGCTGGTAGCGATCGGATCTTTAACCCGGACTTCTCCACCAGCCTTCGGCGCGAAACGGTCCCGCGCCGACGCGGGACAAGGCCTGCGGCCAAGGCCAACCGATGAAGTCCGCCAGCCGGCGGAAAGCAGGTGGTGCCAAATCAGCCGTTGGAGTCCCGCGTGGGACGCGGGATTGGTGAGAAGTCCGGGTTAGTGTGGGGACAGGGGGGACGGCTGTCCTCCCGTCACGAAGCAGCGGCTCAGTTCCGTGCGGAGTCGCCGAACTGAGTCTATGCGGTTAGGACCTCAACCGAGAGCACCTGCTTCACGTCGTGCTCACCTTGTATCATCGCATCGATCCTGTCGAGAGTGCGAGCGTGGAAGTACCTCTCGCCACATTCTTGGCAAACCTCGGCATGCACATTCTCGATGATGTACAACCTGCCCTCGTGCCAATGTTGCTTCTTTACCTTGCGTGGGACTGTCTCGCCTTTGCAGAACTCACACTTCATGATATCGCTCTTCCTCATAAACGGTGATGATTATCAGACTGCCGATCTCTTGGAATCGGCAAAGCACATGCATCAATCTGCCATCATTCGCAGGACCTTCAATCCGGTATCGCGTCCCTCTATGATCACGTGTCAGCTTCTTGCCAACGTATCCCCGGAGAATCGCATTCTCGACATCGGGACGCTCGAAGCCGTCCTCCGCCATCTCCTCCTCCGCATGGGAGGACAAGTAGTAGTCGCGTTCCCGAATCTTCTGTCGGATCTTCTCGATCAATGACAATGGTGTCGGTCCCCCCTCCTCTCGTCAATAGTGTTCCTATGTCACATTGGGAACAGATGGAATGTGCCATGGAGAGGAGGATGTGTCAACAGATCTACGAGAAGTGTCGGCAAGAGGCGTACCCTGAACTTCTCACCAACTTCCAGCTGTAACCGCCGATATGACACCGCCTGCTGTCCGCCAGCTGTTAGACGTCCCTCCACAGTGATGTGGATCCGGTTAGCGCAGCGTAACCCGACAACTCCATATCATTCGCTTCCCACGTCATCCTGATCGCCTCCGCCCCAAGATCCTACAAGTACATCAAATCACCGTTTGCAATGCCTGACCCCCCTTGATGTTCCTTCGATGCGTGCCACGCCGTGTTCAATTGTCTGTATCAAACCTTGAGTCTTGAGCCCCTTGTGCACCAGAATGGTCATCTGATAATACTCTAGTAAATCTATGGATTTACTAGAGTATTATCAGAATGCCAAAAACCAGGTGATCTTGAGACAGAATACAGGCCGTTGGTGCACGATATCCCGCCAGTAGCGATCGGATCTTTAATCAGAGGGGGATTGGGGATCGCGTCATCCCTCCATCAAGCACTTTCTGCACCAACGACCCCAAAAGCGACACATGCCAGTCAAGCGATTGGATGCCCCGGAAGTTCTGCACTCTGAGATGGCGAACAATAGCCATTCCGCTTTCCTCCTCCCATTCAATCGGCACAGACCAATCGCAACAACTTGGGCACCATCTGCGGGTCTTTGGATATAGCAAACTCCCAGTATCCAAGGCGTCCCCAATTGTTGACTGCCGAAATCCAACGTTGCGCAGCCTGGTGTTTTGCTCGGTCCTGCTCGCGCTCTTCGCCCTTCACTTCAAGAATGAGGGTGGTTCCGGTAGTCAAGCGGACCAGGTAGTCAGGTTCGTAATGATGCTGCACACCCTCAAACTCGTACGGAATGAGCAGGAACGGCCGTTCGTTACGAGCGTAGCAGTGGACGTATTCTTGCTGTTGTTCCAAGAAGAAGGCCGCCGTCTGTTCCCATTTGCTGTCAAGCACAACGGCGTTGATGTGGGAACGCACTGCCGAATGGACGTGGCGTCGCGTTATGAAATCTACATCCCTGGTCGAACCGATTGGCTTGTAAGGGTTTAGGAGTGGGACGATCGGCGATTCGCCACGTTCGTCGTCGGGCTCGATCGCGTCAAGAAGACGTTCCTTGATCCTGCGCACGTACTTCTCGAGACCGAGTTCACAGGGATTCTGACCGCGAAAATCGACCTTGCTGGCCGTGAATCTCTTCACGATTCGCAAGGCCTGCGGAAAGAGCAGATGTCGCGCCATGAGACGATTCTTCGGTCCACCCTTCACTGGAGCTTGCGAATCGTCGCCAACAAGGGCTGCGACGATCTGCCGGGTTATCTCGAACTCAACTTCCTGCAAGTGGTGGTGAGCGTAATACTCCTCCCGGTTGTGCTCAACGAATTCACCTATCCCGCTGCTAGCCGCATAGCCCTCCGTGTATCCCGCCTGAACCTGGACGAAGGTCGCCGTGGGTGTCACCTCCGGCTCGATAACGAGCCTCTCCATCCTGGGGACGTTTGCGCGAATCATAGGCTTGTTCAGCGAGTACACGTACCCCTCGACATTCGGAAAGCGTATTTCGTATTGATGGGCGCGCTCCGGTAATGCCTTCACATGATTAACGGGTTTGTCTACCGGAGTGCGGCTGGTCTTTCCCTTGTACGGGATCACGGAAAACGGAATCCCGTATACGTCCACGTACTCCTCGGGCAACAGCTCTGTCTCGGGGTCCGGCGTGTAGTTCATGCGGCGGAGCCCCCGACCCACAACCTGTTCGCAGAGCAACTGGCTGCCAAAGGCACGAAGGCCTAGGATGTGAGTGACATTGTTGGCGTCCCAGCCCTCGGTCAGCATCGCAACCGAGACCACGGCGCGAACGTTCTGTCCCGGCTTTCCGATCTTCCCCACGGTATTCACAATTTCGCGCAGTTTCTTGGCTGCCTTGTCCTTGGTCGCGTTGGGATCTTCACTCTCGATCTTCTCAAGCTGCTTGCTGTCGATTCGGATCGTGAAGCTGCTTTCCTCGGAATTTTCGAACATCTCCGGGAACACTTTGCCCTTTCCGTACACAACCTGCTTCTTCTTGCGTTTCTTGCGCCTATCGCCATTCTCTCCGTCACCGTTGTCACCGGCAACCGCCTCGACTTCTGTCTGGCCGGAGATGTTCTCAAAAAACACCTGTGCGATGTCGGTATTGTCGCACACCATTATCATGACCGGCGGAGCCTTCAGAGCCGTGTCGGTTGCCTCCTGGATGGCTTCAAATGCTTTCTTGTACTCGCCCGCGAGCTGCACCACGGCGTCCTCGGCCCGTTCCCATACCACGTCCGGCTTTGGACGACCGTTAGACAGCCGTTGCGCCGGTGCAAGATCCCTGGTGATGTTCCGCCACAGCTTGAAGTACCTCGGATCGGGCTGCCCGGTAGTGTCGCTCACCGGCAACCGAGGTATTTTGGTTATTCCGCTTTCGATGGCATCCACGAGACCGAAATCGTTGACGATCCAAGGGAACGGCTCGCCTTCAGGATACCCGCTGCCGCTGATAAAGAATGGCGTGGCTGACAGGTCTACGCATAGCTTGATTCCGCATGCCTGGTCGATCTTGTCGAGGCCCTGTATCCACACTGTTGCTTCTTCTCGTTCCTTCTTCGCCGTCGCACCGGCTTTTCGGAGTTGCTCCTCCGTCAAAGGACGGGGCCGGTAGGCATGGTGCCCTTCATCGTTCAGAACCATGATCGGGCCACGCTCGTACAGCTCTCCAAGACGATTCCGCGCGAATGCTTCCGGGGTTTCCTCTCCCTTCTGTACAACAGTGAAGCTTTTCCCGCCCTCGGTGTGCTCCGACTCAGGCGCGAAATAGTGCCAGTTTCTAATCATGACCTTGCCGGCGGCAAGCAAATCGCGGTACATCGCAGGCACAACGTCAAATTCGCTGTAGTAGTTCTCGCTCGTGGAATCCGTGCGCAAAACTTGGAGCCGCTCCTTGATCGTCAGATTGGGGCACACAACAAGGACGGCGCGGGGGAAGCGTTCGTCGCTTGGTACCCGTCCGCGATTGCAGAACGCCCACGCGATGACCATCGACATCACAACGGTCTTGCCGCTTCCCGTCGCCATCTTGGTGCATATCCGAGGGAGCGGATCAACTGAGCCATCCGGATACTCCAGGAGTTTGCTGAAGTCGTCATCCAGGAATTTGGGTTTCCATCGCGGCTTCCCTCGGCTCCCGTCGTGGCGAATGCCCCGAATCTCGTTCAGGAAGATGATCGTCTCGGCCGCTTCGATCTGGCAGAAGAAGAAGCGGCGTGGCCTGTCCTTCCGCGTCCAGTGACGCAACAGATTCTTCGTTACGTTAGTCGCGCCTTCCCAGTTGGACTTTCGCCACCGTTTCACGTCCGCGCGGAGATTGTTGACAAGCACAAGGTCGCGCCGATCTTCCTCGATTTCCAACGTCAATTGCCCTCGCCGCGTATCGGCGTCGGGCAGCTTGTACCAGTAAGAAGCCGGGCGTCTGCCGAGTTGCTTCGTGGCCTGACCGGTGTTTCGGTCATATTCCCAGTAGCAGTCCGGCTCGTAGTACGGCTTGCAGATGACCGGGCTTGCGACGGGCTGAATGGGAATCGGGGCGTCAGGCATTCCGGCTCTCCTTGAGATCCGTCATGTCACCGTACGGCAGTGAGTAGTGGCTGGATGCTGAGTATTGAAGCCGTCGTACCGACCGTTCGCGACGATCTATCCTCAAAACGCTCACTTTGGGGTCCCTTTCCTCACGCTCGTCTTGCGTCGGGTGCTCTTCTTCCGTTTCAGTTGTGCAACCCTTCCAAGGATCTCCTTGTAATACTGCGTATCGCGGAGTCGGCGTCCCAGCTTCGCGTCATTGAACAGATCCTCTGGCCTGAAGTGCCCCGCGCGAAAGTCCTCCATGAATCGGTGTTCCCGCTCCCCGTAAGTGAACACGTGAAGGTCCAGGAATCGTCGTACCGTCCACTTCATCTCCTCGGCCGTGGGCACGGAAAGGTCGCGTGGAACGACGCTCAGCAATTCGTTCTCGATATCCTTGTCGGTATAGGCGCCAATCGCGTTCCCCCGGAAATACTCGAAGTTTTTGATCCTCGTCATTCCGAAGAGAACGAGCAGACTTCGGAACAGTTCGAGATCAACACAACCTGAGCCGTTCAGCGTTTCTTCTGCCAGCAGGTAAACATCGAATAGATGCCTGATCTTCCGTTTCGTGAAAAGGTGTATCTCTGAGGTCTCAGGGAAATCCAAACGCTCGCGCTCTTTCGTGTCGAACATGGCAATAGCCTTTGTTGCGTAGAACTCCTCGGGCGTCAAGGTTTGCACGAAGAATGATGGGGCCACGGAGTCGACGGCAATGGGCCATTGCCTGGAAACTGGACCCATAGGGCTATGACCGTAACGATAGGAAACATCCAGCTCGACAGTATCCGTCCGACGGTACAAGGAGCGGTAGATCATTTCATGCTGAACGAAACGCGGACCGGCCTCTTCCCTTGTCTTGAATCTCATGCTGAGATCATCCGCAATCCCTTGAAAGACCTCGCTGTCCTGCCGCATCCGTGCGGCAACCTCCCTCTGCCCTTTGCGGCCAAGGTTCCGATTCCCCACGAAATCCAGGTCGAGGTCGGTCGAGAATCGATACATATCCCGGTATAGAAACACGATGGCCGATCCTCCCATCAAAACGAAATCGCGCGCGAGGGAGGAGTTCGAGATCGCATGGATCACACGAGTCAGCCACAGGACCTTCTCTGCCGTTGGACCTTCGACCTGCTGCTCCTTTGCCCAAGTCTTGACCACATCCCTGTCCAGCGGGATGAGTTTGCGTGTTTTGGACGCCGCCTTTGCACCCGACTTAGCCACCTGAAGCTCCTTGAGGTATGTAGAGATTCCATTCTTTGTCCAATGCTCCTCCCAGTCCGCGAGCGAACTTCACCGGCGTCTTTGGTAGATAGGGCCGCAATGACTGAAGATCCGCTTCAGAGACCTTCCACTTCCTGGTGTGCCGCTCGACAATCCACCCCACCTTGGCAACCAGTGACGGCGTTCGGTAGCGTTTCACGTATTCGATCATTCGGCCCGCTCGATGGCTTGAGCGACATTCTCCCATCCCTGCGCATACTTCACGCGATGGATGCAATCGACGAGGGTTCTTTCCATATCCGTCACGTGCACAATTGCTGCGGCGTACGGGTGAGAGATGACACCCATATCGTTCTCCAGCGGCGTCTGCACATAGCGAACGATGACGGAACCCACCCGCTTCCGGTTCTTCCTCGTTTCCGTGAGCTCGTAGCACCCACTCAGGCGGCCATAGCGGGATAGCCCAT
>JAUXFG010000179.1 GCA_030620115.1 Candidatus Fermentibacterota bacterium | reverse complement strand
CCTGGGGGCTGCTTCAAGAAGCCTAAGCTCAGCCTTGGCAGTCTCCAGGCAGGCCAGGGCCGTGGCGTACTGGTAGGTTTCCATGGGGAAACAGAGAGAGGCCACTGTCTGCCCCTGCGTCACCTTCATTCCTGGGGCAATGCCCGGCATGGCTTGTACCACCACTGGTTCGCCCCGTCTTCCCTGCCAGCGTCGTACTGCATGGATGCTCCCGCATCTTTCCGTGCGTTCGAGGTAGCTTTCGCCATCAAAGGCGAACGACCACTCGTTCAGCGGATAGACCACGCCCCGGACCCCGATGGTATCAGGCGTGATCTTCACCGAGACCACGAATACCACGCCGAAGATTATGGGAAACAGGGCAACACGCGAGAACATCTTCTCCCTCCTTTATGGCGGTTCTCTCCTTTGACCCGTGGCTCATTGAAAGGTGTAATCCCGGGTTGAATGAATCATTTGATGAGGATGGCTCGGCGTACTTGATTCAGCTTCCCGGGAATCCCCGCGTGGATGAAGTAGGTACCGCTGGCCACATGTGAGCCATCGAATAGGAAATAATGTGGGCCCGAAGGCAGATATCCGCGTTGGAGTGTTTCCAAGATCAAAGCCGATATCTCCAATCACCGAGTTCACTTCCGGGAAAAGGGCGGTAAAGGATTCTCTGTCAGACGCGAGCACAAGATGATGGCCCTCATGCAGTATCGTCCCCCACGGGAAGAAGAAGCAGTGATCATCGTTTCGGTCTTGGAGCATCCAGCCTCCAAGATCTTGAGAGCCGGAGTAGGCGAAGAGCTCCACCCAGTCACCGGTATCCCAGTCATCAGCACTGTGGTAGTTGATCTCCGTGATAGCGATACCGCAGTCCGGTATGGAGGTCGGCTCGAAAAGGGCTTGAATCCTGGTGTTGGTGATTGGCCGAATGACCATGGTCTGTTGCGTTGCCACGGTATCACCAGCCCATGCCATGAACCGGTATCCGGCAAATGGCTCGGCGTGCAGCTCAATTGGAAGGCCCGAGAAGTATTGGCCGCGCCATGGATATCCATCGAGGAAGAATGGGTTCACTCGTACTCGCCCTCCCTGGTCGGGTGAACGATCCACAGTGAGCGTGAGTGTCCCGGCGAGATCGAATTTGGCTCGCAGATGATCGAGCACGTATCCTTTCCGAAGCACGGCAAACTGACGAAGCGTCTCCAGTTGAGATTCCCAATCATGATCTGGGTACCAGCGTGCCTCGTGGGAAGGCATCTCATCCGCTATGCCGTCCCGCAGCCTGTTGATATGCCCAAGGACGCGGTCCGCCGCGAAGAAGCTGTTCATGAGGTCGCAGAAGCGTACGATGAAATCTTGGCGGAATCGCGAGTTATCGAGCAGCTTGCGGAGGAGCAGCGTGGCGTGAGGAGGGTTTGCCCAGTGATCACTGTCAACCGCCGTGGCATACTCCAGGGTGTTGTGATCCACCGATCCGTGGAGGCAAAAGCCGTTGTCAGTATCATAGAGGAGCCATCGAAAGCGGCCGTCAGGCCCCCTCGGGTGCCAGCACTTAATGTTGTTCGCCGGCCAATCCTTGTTTGCGAGATAGATCTCCACAGCCTGGTATCGGATGAAATCCTCTATGTCCATCATGGTGCGTACGGAATCATAGGCTGATGAATCCGACAGATCATTGCTCTCCACAAGGGCAGTGAGTGCGGCGAATGCCTCCATGTCGCCTGCATTGACCCGCCGGTTGTTTTCGATGAGATCGACGCTGTCTTTGGCAACGCCATAGTGGGCGGCGAGATAGAACTCGCTCAGCCGCTCGCGGAGATTGTGGATGCCCCAGTACTCGCCATTGAGGAATACCACCACGGGGCGGTATGCTTGTATTCCAATTTCGGCGCCCTTGGTCAATCCGGTCATCAAAACATCCCGCATCATTGTTGAAGCCCAGTCGTTTCCAGAGTTGCGGAGAATGAGCGCCTTGAAGGAACTGATGGGCTCAGAAGGGAAGAGCGGGTACCTGATCCGATCAGAGCCGAACTCATCGCGGGCCGTGATTCGAAGGCTTTTCTGGGGCAGCGTTCTTGTCCATCCGCCATGGATGGCCATGCCAACATCCATGGAGTGTGCGAATTGGCCAGTCTCATCCAAGAACTGGAAATGAACGGGGATCTCCCAATCCTGCCAGTAGTTCGCACCGATGTGAGGTTGCTGGGGAGCCGCATTGGGCCCCTCCACATAGATGCCACATTCGTCACTCCACAGATTGTCGGGATGGGTGATCAATGAGACCACTGGCAACGATGTGTCGTACCCCACGATGTACGTGACATTGACAGGCTTGCTCGGCAACATGCCTTGACACCAGGTTGCCGCACGAACTACGGTGACCGTTGCCAAGATCATCGGGTCGGTGTAGACAGAGGATGTATCTGTGGGGGGGCTTCCATCCAACGTGAAGCGGATGACTGCCGCGGGATCTTCGCAGCTCAACGCGACCCAGATCCCCGCCGGATAGAATCCGCTGGGCAGAAGGAATATGGGCGGAGGGGCTCGTTGCGTTGGCGGATCGGAACCATTGCTCTCACCAGGAGTGGGATTCTCGAAGAACCACCATCCGTCGCCGCCGTCGGGAACTCTCCCATATGAGATGTCGGAATCCAGGGGCACTGGCTCCAAGACGTCGGCCTGTGCTGCATCCGGGGCAGTAAGAAGTAATAACTCACCGTCGGCTCGGATGCGGAAATTAGCATGAAGTTCCCCGGGCCAGGACGCACGGTCCTTTCCAGAGGCGAATACGAGGAGAAACCCGCGCTGGGGGAGTGGCACGTCTGGGAATGTCCATTTGAAGGGATTATCCTCCTCATCCGAGAGGCCGTAGCCAAGGAGGAACACGGTATCCGGTCCTTCGTTGTACAACTCGATCCAATCTGAAGAATCCCCATCTTCATCCTCAATGGTCATCAGATTCGATGACATCATCTCATTCAATTTGATGGTGCCCGCGTGTGCGCTGAGGCATAGGGGAAGCAATACCCATATCTCCAGCTTTCTTCCGATCCGCGATGACCTTCCATCCATGGCTCTGCTTTCCTTCAAACCGGTGGTAACGGATTGATTGGATGTCTTCACCAAACCGGTATTGCAGGGTGCGTGCCATAGAGCAGGATCCTTCTAATGGGCCAGGGGAGAGTCTGTTTACCCCAAACTGTGCAGACTTTGCACATCTGGTGCGCATGGTGTGTATAGGAGGAATGGGGGAATGGGGGATTGCTTGATTGCTTGATTGCTTGATTGCTGGAATGGGGGAGTGGGGGAATAGGGAGGAAGAACATCGAACATCGAACATTGACCATCCAACGTCGAAGTGAGGATGATGGAGGGCCATGCTCCGTCATGGCCGTTGACGCTCGATACGGCGGCCGCGACGGAGCGCGTCCCTCCAGAGATGCAATACTCCTCCGGCCGAGGGCTGACAGCTCACTCGGTTCAACATCGGAGATCGAAGGAAGAGCCCCACTTCAATGTTGGGCATTGGACATTTTCGCCAGCCAGCGGATTCGACCTTTCTTCTTACGCACGAAGTTTGGAAGGAGCGTAGATTCTCAGACAATACTCTAGTATTCCTATGGATTTACTAGACTTTTATGGGAGAGAGATCCATGGATCCGTGGGTTGGCCATTGGTGGGAGCGCGTGTACTTTCTGGGGATCTCCTCTGCGATACGTCGAGGAGGCCGACGAAGTCCGCCAGCTGGCGGAAAGCTGGATATCGGCTGCTGCAGCCGAAAGCTGGTGAGAAGTTCGGGGTCGCCCGCATTTTTTCAGGATGCGATATGCCGAGCGGGTATATGAATCTGACGACGGAGTTCTCTACGGAGTTCTCTAAGGAGTATATGCATATGGCCCAAGCGCAGCCCTACATCAGCCCGCACCGCACCATCCCCGAGGTGACGATCGTCTCGATTTTGCTGGGTATTGTGCTCAGCATTGTCATGGCGGCTGCCAATACCTACGTAGGTCTTTATGCCGGCATGACGGTCAGTGCGTCGATCCCCGCAGCGGTCATAAGCATGGCCATCTTGAGGGGTCTTTTCCGGCGGGGAACCATCCTCGAGAACAATATCGTGCAAACCATGGCTTCCACTGGGGAGAGTCTTGCCGCTGGTGTGATTTTTACTGTTCCGGCCCTGCTCATGGTGGGGGCGTGGCAGGAGTTCAAGTTCTGGCCCACGACGCTTATCGTTCTTATTGGCGGGATACTGGGTATCGTGTTCATGGTTCCTATGCGGCGTGCCCTCATCGTGCAACGCAAGGATCTCATCTATCCTGAGGGTGTGGCATGTTCAGAGGTCCTTGTGGCAGGAGAGGAGGGTGGTTCCGGCGTACGAGCCATCATGTTGGGGCTTGGGATCGGTGCGACGTTCAAATTCCTGCTGGCCGGTGTCCATCTCATACAGGAAACCGTAGAGGGAGCCGTGGCGTGGGGGAGACGGATCTTTTACATGGGTACGGATATGAGCGTGATGTTGGTGGGCGTGGGCTACATCGTCGATCTCCACATCGCCGTATTGATCACCATCGGAGGCGCCATCGCGTGGTTGATCGCCATGCCCATCATGGGCGGCGCCGCGCCGGGTTCGGTTCCGCTTGATACCGCATGGGAGCTTTGGTCAACCAAGATCAGATACATGGGCGTCGGCGCCATGGTCGTGGGAGGCCTCTATTCCATTTGGAATGTCAGGCGCGGCATCATCGCGGGAGTCGCAGGGCTACGGTCGGTCCGAGGCAACGAGGGAACCGGCGGGGCCACCGTTCTCCGCACTGAACGTGATATGCCGTTCCAATGGCTCCTTTTCATCTTTTTGGGCGCGACCTTTGCGACTTTCGTTTTCTATGATTTCCTTGTTGGCAGCATGTGTATCGCATTGGTCACTACCCTGGTGATGGTGGTGACCGCTTTTCTCTTCGTGGCTGTGGCGACCTACATCGCAGGGTTGGTTGGTTCTTCCAACTCTCCTGTTTCAGGCATGACCATCTGTGCTCTGTTGATCGCGGCCGGCGTTTTGTTGGCGCTGGGGATCAAAGGCGAGTCCGCCATTTTGGCGACGCTGGGTGTTGCCGGTGTTGTCTGCTGTGCTACATGCACTTCAGGCGATGTGGCGCAGGATCTGAAGACGGGCGTGCTGGTGGGTGCGACGCCTACGAAGCAGCAATGGACCGAGATGCTCGGTGCGCTTGTTCCCGCTTTTTTTTTCGCGCCGATACTCACACTCCTGCATAGCGCGTACGGAATTGGGACAGGTGAGGCCGGCAGTCTCCGCGCACCGCAGGCCGCACTGTTTGCGAGTATTACCGAGGGGTTCTTTGGGGATGGAGAGCTGCCATGGCTCATGGTGATTATTGGACTCGCCATAGGCATAGCACTGATCATTGTGGATAAAGGCTTAGAGCGGCGGGGGAGCAAGTTCCGCGCCCATGTCATGCCGGTAGCCGTTGGCATCTACCTCCCTTTGTCCCTGGATATCCCCATCCTCATCGGCGGCATTCTCCGGCACACATTGGGACGCAGGTCGGCGGGGGAAAGCTCCCACGGCCCGGGGGTGCTTTTCGGTTCAGGGCTCATTGCGGGCGAGGCTTTGATGGGAATCGGTTTGGCCATACCGATGTATTTCTGGCCCGAGCTCGTGCCAGACCGTGAAGGCAATGCGCTGATATCGATCCTCATATTCATTGCCGTGGTGGGAGTATACGCCATTCTGGCCTCGTCGAGGCCCAAGGGATCGGATGTTTCCCTGGAAAAGGAGTCACATACGGAGCGTTGAGATGCCTTTGACGAGTTGTCAATAGATTGCGGATTTTTCGTCTTCGTCTTCAGATTCAAGATTGTCAGATTCTAGCCATCTTCAATAGGTTGAAAACTTCACAAACGAGTCAAGTTTTGTAACGACGTATGTGGGTTGGCTGCGAGGTGATGCTGGTTTCTGGATGCTTGATGCTGGAAGGAGAATGGAGCAACTCCGGGTCCCATCCAGTATCCAGTGACCAGTAACCAGCAACCAGTATCGCTGCGCCTCAATCAAAGCGCCACGAAGCAGGGACTGTCATATCGGCGGCTGCAGTCCCGCGGCGGACGCGGGATGAGAAGTGCGGGCTAGATCCCCATATTGCCCAAGGCCACGGCTACTTGTCTCATTGAGGCGGCGAGGGTTGGATGCGTGGACTCAAAATGGTAGGTCATGTCCATGAGTTGCTCGTTGAGGGCATGATGCTCGGGAGGGGTTTCGCCGCGCGGTTCGTGGATTAGCTGCCGGATGTCTTCCAGGATGCGCCGAAGAAGCGCTTCGACCTCACTGTCCACATCGTGAGCATGTTCAAGCTCGTGGTGAATCTCGTCGAGCTTCTCGCGCAACTCGTGCTCTTGCATAGTACTCCTCCAAGCGATATAACCCCTCTCGAGTCTCTCGTGGGGTGATTAAAAATCCGGTTACCGTTTACAGGTTCAGCGTTCAGCGTTCAGCGTTGAAGGCTACCCGAAGTCAGATTTCCGGTGAACCCTGAACCTTTGAACCCATGAACGGCTACAGAATCCTCAGCCTGGTTTGCGCTCAGACTATGGGGTCTCTTCCAGCGCCGTGAATCGCGCCAGTTCCGCCTCGCGTCGCAGAATAGATCTTAGAACTCCGCGCATGATATCCAGGGCTTCGACTATTTCGGGCTCAGCCAAAGAGTAGGTCACCCCTGTTCCATCACGCTCAGCCGTCACCAGAGCCCGATCGCGGAGAATCTTCAGATGACGTGATACGCTTGGCTGGGGCATATGCAGGATTTCCGAAAGCTCACTTACCCGTCGTGGACGACGGTTCAGCTCATACAACAGAAGGATCCGCTTCGGGTCAGCGATAGCTTGACAAATTCTGTCATAGAGAAGGCTGATCTCTTGTTCCAAACGTTTTCCCACCGAACGGGCTCCCTTCTCACGAAGACCGCGACGTGATTGCTCCGGTGGAGGATATCTATTCACCAGTCGTCCTCGCGCCTTCTGAGATCCTCCCTCCAGAGCGATAGAACTAGTCGTCTTTAATAGGTTGAAAACTTAACAGATGAGTCAAGTTTTGCAACGACGTTTGTGGATGTTTCAGGATAGGCCGGGAAGTGCTTTACACTTTCGGAACCCTCCTTGCAATGACTGAGGCCAT
>JAUXFG010000212.1 GCA_030620115.1 Candidatus Fermentibacterota bacterium | reverse complement strand
TCCTCAGGAGGCAGGCGGATTAGGAAAGGGAAGAATTCCGAAATGGGTGAATGGGTGAATGGGGAAGAAGAGAGCGTTCAGCGTTCAGATGACGGAGGAAGGATGTAGGAGAGATTCCTCGCTCCTATGAGTCACTCAGAATGACAGTGCTGGCTCGCATGTAGAAGCAGGAATTATGGAGATTTATCCGGTGAACGATGCAGGGAGGCGATGGGGTGATCGAACCGAGCAGGTGAGATCGATTTTGCAGTGGAATATGTCACTGGGGAGTGACGGGTGAGAGGCGCGGGAGCCAGGCACGTTCCGCGTGGCCAAGGACATGGCTTGACTTCGAGGCATCATGTAGTTATACTTATTGGTTAAATCCTATATTCCCTATAGGTGCAGCGGAACTGTCGATGACGGGGAGTGTATCTATTCCTCGCGCGCCTCGTCTGCGGCATCCATCATTGACCTACTGAAACGGGGGTATCGCCTGCTACCCATGCCGCCGAGATGGCCGGCGCGCTTCTTGATCGCACCATGACGCCGAAGCGTCATAATACACCTTTGACAATAGCGGACCATAGGGCAGAAAAGGGCTCACATGGATCGCTTCCGAAACGTTTGAGTTGGAGGATGAGTGAGATGGATGCGTTTCGCAAAGTCTTCATAGTCGCTTTGGCCATTGCCTCAGGATTGGTCATCGGCCTTGTGATTGCTTCCGGGAAAGGGTTGAGCCCATCATTGGAAGCAGCATCTTCGTCTGAAGCGCCGGTGATGTCCATTCCCTCGTGGTCGGGCATTGCCCAGGCGGTCGTGCCTGCGGTGGTGAATGTGAGCAGCGAAAGAACCGTCAGGCAATCCCGGACCAATGGTGAGTTCTACGGACCCATGGACGAGTTCTTCAAGGAATTCTTCAGATTCAGGGGCATTCCGGAGGAGCGGAAGCAAAGAAGCCTCGGATCCGGATTCATTATCGATGCCGCAGGCTATATCTTGACGAATAATCATGTGGTTCAATCTGCTGATGCCAAAATCATGGTAAGGCTGTCCGATGACAGCGAGTACAAGGCGGAGATCATTGGTGTCGATCCCGAGACGGATCTTGCCCTCTTGAAGATCGAACCTAAAGAGGAGCTGTCTGTGTTGGAGTTGGGAGACTCCAACGCCCTCAACGTCGGTGACTGGGTGATGGCGGTGGGAAATCCGTTGGGTTTTGATCGAACGGTTACCGTTGGCGTCGTTTCGGCTTTGGGGAGGAGCAATCTTCGATTCGGGCGCCAAAGCCCCGCCTACCAGGACTATATCCAGACTGACGCGTCAATCAACTTCGGCAACTCCGGTGGTCCGCTTGTGGACACTCTTGGTCGGGTTATTGGCGTGAATGCCGCCATCAGCACTCCCACGGGTGGAAATGTCGGCATCGGCTTTGCCATTCCGGTGAATCTCGCTCATGAGGTCATCGACCAACTTAAGGATCACGGCAAGGTGGTGCGAGGCTGGCTTGGCGTACAGATCGGGAAGTTGAGTAATGATCTGGCTGAAGGCCTGAGCCTCGAAGGCGTTGAAGGCGTTCTCATCAATGATGTGTTCAAGGACAGCCCGGCTGCCAAAGGTGGCTTGGAGGTCGGGGATGTGGTGCTCAAGGTCGATGGGGAGCCGGTGGTCACGCCGGAAGATCTCCAGTTCAAAGTTGCGCGCTTGTCGGTTGGCTCCAAGGTCGAACTCGAAGTCAATCGGAACGGAAAGATCAAGCGACTCAAGGTCACGTTGGGGGAACGACCGTCTGATCTGTCCCAAATATCTTCTGAGTCGCCCTCCGCCTCCTGGCTTGGTTGCGAGGTGGTCGATATCGACTCCCCCGAGGCGCGTCAGCTGGGCGTTGATGCGGATGAGGGCGTCGTGATCATAAATGTAAACCGGGGAAGCGCGGCTGAAGAGGCCGGCCTCCGGCGTGGCGATGTCGTCACGAAAGTGGGGCATGAGAAAGTGCGAAGCGTAACTCATTACCATGATCTGATCGATCAGGCAAGGGAATCCGGAAAGCCGGCCGTGCTTCTTGTGAAGGGAGCCACGGGCTCGAGATTTGTACCCATCAAACCCGAAGACGAGTGATCTTGGCCTAGAGGAGGAGCTCTTTTGGCAAAACGATCTGCGTATAGAGATGCGGAAGACCGTTCACTTGATCTGTACCTGAAGGAAATCAGTACCGTAGCGTTGCTGAGACAGGAACAGGAAGTCGAGCTGGCCAAGCGGATAAAACAAGGAGACGAAGAGGCGCTCCATCAGCTTACGCGGGCGAATCTCCGCTTCGTGGTCAGTGTGGCGAAGCAGTACAAGAACCAAGGGCTCTCATTGCCTGACTTGATCAATGAGGGAAACGTTGGTCTCATCAAGGCGGCCATACGTTTCGACGAGACGAAGGGGTACAAGTTCATCTCGTACGCGGTCTGGTGGATCCGCCAGGCTATCCTTCAGGCGTTGGCGGAGCATAGCCGCATAGTCCGGCTACCCTTGAACCGTGCCGGGGCACTGCACAAGATCGGCAAACGGTCTGATCAGCTTGGTCAGGAGTTCGGCCGGGAACCGACGCCGCAAGAGATTGCAGATGAGCTCTCCATGAGCGTTGAAGAGGTCAACGAGACTCTCCGGATCTCAGGACACCATCTCTCCCTTGATGCATCGGTGCGGGGCGAGGAAGGGAATCGTCTGCTGGATTTCCTGGAGGACGACCTGGCCCCCTCACCGGACGAATGGTTGATGGATGAATCCCTGAGTACTGACATCGCCAAGGCACTGGAGACATTGACCCCCCGTGAGCAAGAGGTCACCACCCTCTACTTCGGCGTCAACAGGGATCGTCAGTGCACGCTCGAAGAGATCGGCCAACATCTGGGGCTCACCAGGGAACGTGTCAGACAGATCAAGGAGAAGGCCATCAAGAGGCTGAGGCATGCGAAGCGTGCCAAGCGGCTAAGAGCCCATCTGTCCTAGCCCGGATTTTTCACCAATCCCGCGTCCGCCGAGGGACTGCATCAGCCGATAGAACAATTGCCCTACCTGAAGTCTGTTTACTCCATGAGCAGGGCGCCACTTCTAGGCGGGATGGTGAAATGCTGATCCACTGGCGGTGCTGTTTCGCGAGTCGAAACGGTTTCGCCAGTGACCAGAGCGCGCCATGTGCCCTGTGGAAGATCAAGATGTATCTCATGTGGTGAGGGATTGAGGAGAAGGATCAGATCGCCGGGGTCTCCCACCTGTGACGCATCGATGTAAAGAGCCACACAAAGAGAATCTCCTGTTTCCAGTTCCGTGATCTCTTCCGGGCCGACGCCGCCGAGGCCTTTGAGCCCTTTCCGCAGCCGAATGAGCTGCGTATAGTAGTCATTCAGCGACTGGTTCATATCACGGTGATGGTAGTTGAGCCAGTTCGTCTCATTGTCCTTCTCATAGCTGTTATGATCGAGATGTCCGACATGGGAGTCGGGCGTCTTTGTGGGAGAAATGACCTTGCTCCGCCCGAATTCTTGTCCTTGGGCGAGCATGACCATGCCTTGGCTACTGAAAAGCGCCAGGGCAAGCATTCTGTGGATCTCCAGCTCGGCATCTGAGAGGCGGGCATGGATATCCAGATCGACGATCGCCGAGTCAGGATGGCAGCGACCCAAGGCAAGGCGTAAGAAATCACCCATGGTGTGGTCATCATGGCTCTCGAGGTAGTTCACCGAGTGGGTTGGTTCGAGGAGAGGGCCTCCTCCCGAGATCGTGCTCCCACACAGGTGATTGATCACCGAGGCCTTCGTCTCCCCCGGCAGGAACGAACCCAGAAGAAATCCTGGTTCCTCCAAAGGATCTCGCCCTTTGAGGCTGTTGCGTATCCTATCATTCCACACCGCCCAGCCGATCTTGGAGAAGGCGCCCAGGTCATACTTTCCCCCGCCCCAGGCCTCGGCGATGAGCAGAACATTCGGATTCTTCTCCATGGCTCGTGTGGTGATTTCATCCAGGGTTTTTTGGTCGATCATGGTTGCCAAGTCGAATCTGAACCCATCGATATGGTATTCCTCCATCCAGTATAGGACGCTATCGACGATGAGTCTTCTGGTCATGGGACGTTCGGTTTTCAGATCATTACCACAGCCGCTCAATGAGAGGAAGCTGCCGTCGTCTGTGAGACGAAAGTAGTACTGGGTGTCGATATACTTGAGAGGATTGTAGTCGTACTGTGATACATGATTGTAGACTACATCCAGGATCACCGCTATTCCTCGGCTGTGCAGGGTTTTTACCAGCTCCTTGAATTCAGTTACCTGCCTGCCGTCTGCTCCGCAGATTTGCCCTGGTTCCATGGTGGCTCCCGAGCCATAGTACGACTCCGGTGCAAAGAAATACGACGTCATGTAGCCCCAATGGT
Organism: Candidatus Fermentibacterota bacterium; assembly: GCA_030620115.1. Taxonomy (GTDB): domain Bacteria; phylum JAFGKV01; class JAFGKV01; order JAFGKV01; family JAFGKV01; genus JAUXFG01. The sequence continues at coordinate 1,187 of JAUXFG010000212.1, read as the reverse complement.
TTCTCTCATAGGGATTCCACGTGTTCAAGACCGGAGCTGCGGGATCTTCAAAGGGGACTTCGATATTGCCGAAGTCCTGCACAGGGAGAAGCTCCACTGCGTTGATGCCCAAGTCTACCAGGTGGGCAAGCCCTCCCGCACAACCATCAACACACAGCCCCCTATAGCTTCCTCTCAGCGAATCAGGAATCCCTGCACTCGGATGGGCGGTGAGGTCTCGGACATGCGCCTCGTAGATAATGACGTCTTCCGGGGAGAGTGAAAGCCAGGAGTCTCCTTCCCAATCGAACTGATCGGGTGGGAACAGGAGAGTTCTGCCCCTGTGCTGGTACTCGTTCACCGTGGCGACTGCCTTGGAGTAGGGATCCCCGATCACCGTTGTGCTTTCGGCCCCATCAAGACAATACCCGTAGTAGCGTGCGTCATTCGGGAGATCGAGGTCAGTTGTCCAACATCCGTCGCGCAGCGGCGCCAGGGGCGTGTGCGCTATGGATGGCCCATCTGGTGTGGCATAGAGATAAGCCGTGACCGAGGAGGCTCTTGGGGTAAACAGGAAGAAAGATGCCCGTGATCCATCTATCTGACATCCCAAAGGCCCATCCCAGAAGAGAGAATCGGGATCAACGGCTTCAGGTGTGGCGGCCCATGAGGTGAGCATAGCCAGGCATATCGAAAGCCCCGTGAGTCTCATCCGAGAAGAAACGCTCATGATGTCCCCTTTCGTGGGTCGGGCTAGGTCTGCCAGCCGATGACGGATGCCACATGCTTCCGCATTCGACGTTGGATGTTGAATGTTGGATGTTCGGCGTTCAATCCCTCAATTCGCAATCCCGCACTTCGAAATCCTCCTCCCCTCCCCAGATTAGAGATTCCAGATTCCCCTCCCCCCAGATTCTTCGGTCGCTGCGCTCTCTCAGAATGACACGTATTTAATATCCACATAGGCACTACCACTGTCATTCTGAGCGACTGCAGGAAGCGAAGAATCTCTCCTTGCTCCTTGTTCCATCATCTGAACGCTGAACGCTGAACGCTCTCTTCTCCCCATCCTCCATCATCTGAACGCTGAACGCTGAACGCTCTCTTCTCCCCATCCTCCGCCATCTGAACGCTGAACGCTGAACGCTCTCTTCTCCCCATCCTCCATCATCTGAACGCTGAACGCTGAACGCTCTCTTCTCCCCATC
>JAUXFG010000139.1 GCA_030620115.1 Candidatus Fermentibacterota bacterium | reverse complement strand
GTGTCATTCTGAGGGAGCGGAGCGACCGAAGAATCTGGGTGGGGGGGATGGGAGAGAAGCGCAGTGCTTGAATGAAGGAATGAATTCCACGAAAAAAGAGCCCTCAGCATCCGGCTGAGGGCTCTTTTCCTTTTTGATCTAACCGATACTACTTGAATTCGGCCTTTATCTGACCCCACGAAGAGGCGAAGTTTGCGCCTGTAGGAACTGCCACGGGGCCGTGAAACAGAGTCGAGCCGTCAGCTGCCACGTCCTCAACTTTGTAGTAGTAGGTGTGGCTGGTCTCAACCTGGTAGTCGGCGAAGACGTAGTTCTGAGGCTGCAGCGTGGTCCCATGACCAGGGATCAGCTCATCGTTGATCCTGGCATACACGCCCTCTGCCGTGTCGCTCCGGTATATGTTGAACCCGAGGTTGTCTTCCTCAGAGGCGGTGCTCCAATTGAGCACGATGTAACCTTGTCGTACTCTCCCCTGAAGCTCGCAAAGCTCCACAGGCACGGTGGCGCCCGAGACCTCTACTCTGAAAGAGGCCACGGAAGTGGTGGTTGGCCATGGTGATCGAGCCGTTCCCCAACCCGTAGTGGCCGCGCTGGTGGCGGGGCCGCTAATCTCGATCCACGGTTCGGTGTTCGTGGCAGGCCAGTAAGGCGGAGGCCACTGTGTGGGGTCGACAGCACCCTGCCATGGAAGCTCGCCTGGTCCGGCGTTGGTGTTCCACCCACCGGCATAGAAAGGATCGGGGAAGTTCATTGTAGGCGGGGTCACGGCGGTCACCGTCTGCCAAACGCCCGGTGTTGCCGCTACATTGACCCACTCGGTGACAGGACTGAGCGCGGCATTGAAGACCCTGACGCGGTTGACCAGGCGGGATCCGGTGGTGTAGCCGTCGATCATGCGATACAGCAATTGTACCTTGTCCACCTGAAACGGGTACCACGAGACATAGGTGGGGAAGAACATGTTGCACATGTAGAATGGGCCATTCCAAGGAAAATTCCAGGTGTCGTTGTCATATTGGATCCAAGCACTGCCCCTGTCACTGGTAGGGGTAGGGGATGAGCCACCCTGATACAATACCTTGTCCATTCTTTCCGCGCCTGCACCCAAGACAAGGCTCGGCAGAAGAACCAAGAGCAGTACAAGCATAAGTTTCCTCATACTCATGACCTCCATGTTGATGGTGACGGTGCTTCCCTGACTATTATAGCCCCACAGATATAGAGAGCTCGAGCCAATGTCAAGCTCTATGCGATGCATCACTTGAGGGGTGGCTTTCTATGGCTGTTCACGGGGTTCAGGGTTCATGTGGGGAAATGGCTCAGACCTCGATTTCCCAATGCAAAGATGCCGCTGAGGTCCCACCTCCGCTCTCCCTGTAAGAAGCTCGGTCATTGCGAGCGTCAGCGTGGCAATCCGCCAGCTGGCGGACTGCCGCGTCGCTTCCCTCCTCGCAGTGACTACCGTTGGATAGCCAAAGCTTACCTCGAATGTCAACTCATTGCCACATTCAAGATGCATAGCCCGGCTTCGTCCATTCGCTTCCCATCGCTCTCATGCATGTCTCGATTTGCCCACGGTGTTATTCCTTCTCCTCCACAACACCATCGGAATCGGGATCGGAATCGCTATCGCTATCAGAGATCCCGTAGCTCTCGCCTTCATCAAACATCCAGATTCTCGTGACTGAGGGCCATGTGACCATTCCGCAATTCGATCCCGATAGCGATTCCGATTCCGAGGAAGGATGAAGACATTGGCGGTCATAGCCATTTTCGCCATTGTGCCCCGAAGGGGCTTGACATACCAGCCCAGGGCAAGCCCGATAGGGCCTAATCCGCTCTTCTCACCGGGTTTCGTCGCGAGAGGGCATAGATGTCTGCGACTGCAAGGCTTGCGACCGAGGACCCCGCAGTTGTATTCGTGGCAATACATCGAGGAGTCCGACGGAGCGTAACGAAGCAGGCGCGGGCATATCGGCCATTGCTGCAGGAAGCTGATGAGAAGTGCGGGTTGCCCCTGGGGCACGGAAACAAAATGCCCTCAGCCCTGACAGGGCGAGACAAAGATAAGGACAAGAGGATCGCCCAGTCGTTGTTGGAGGAGTTCTTTGAACTCCTTCATGAACACCGGTTGAATATGATGACCCGTCTTTGCCAAGGCTTCCGTCTATGAATGAGAACGCCGTGACAAGACGTCGAGGAAAGATGCTACTTGTGGACCTGATGGGCAAGAGGCTGTCACGCCCTTTTGGGGCTTGGATCTATTGTGTATCTGTGACCCAGGGCTGCGGCCGCTTGCTTCGACCTAGGGTTCGCGCAAGAATGAGTTCGCAGTTATGGCGCACAGATATGCGGCAGATTTGGTCTCCCCGAGGGAGCGAAACCGGAGGCGTAGTCTAAGCTACGTCGAGGATTACGCGATCGAGGCGAGGCAAACAGATGCAGCAAAGATGGGATGCGAGAATGTGAAGTTATTCCTGTGTGAGCCCTTACCTCAGCACAGGTCGCGTCCTTACCCTGGGCTGATATGTGAAGCCCTTTCAGGGCGAGCGGGATTACCGTGATAGTATGATGGAGTCCGCCGGCTGGCGGACGAAGACGACTCGCTCCGTACAGATTCGAACCAATTGTTGCGATTGCAGCAGACATCGAGGAGAGGACACACCACCGGTGTTATGTATGTCCAATAGTGAGCTTTTGCAAAGGGGGATTGAGGGGGATTTTCCGATGCTGCACTGACCTATTGAGAACTTACCTGCGAACAAGGTCAACAACAGAAAGGCAACCCTGAACGGTGAACCTCTGAACCCGTGAACCCCTACTCCAAGAACGGAAGCCTCCAGCCCTATTTGGTCCTCCTCTATTCCCGCTGGGCAGCTTAATGGTTGCAGAGTGGGGGAAGCCGCCTATCTTGGGAAGATCGCAATTTGGGGAAAAGGCACATGAGGGTTTGGTTTTCGAAGTAGACGCAGGTACAAAACCTGGAGGTGATTATGCGTCTTATCGGAGTAGTTGCTCTCCTGTCGGTCCTCGTGGGATCGGTGGGGGCTGTTGGGCCCGAACGAGAGCAAGGACAGTTGTTCACCGCGGAGTTGTCACCGTTGGCTCCCCGGGGGCAGCGGGCGGATGGGCTCCAGATGCCGGAAGAAACCAGGGCCCTGGGGGACACGTGCAGATCCGGTGTTGAGACCTGGGCTGGTTTCTTCAGTGGCTGGTTTTTCGGTTCAAACGAGTACTACGGCATTTTTAACGACATGGCGCTGGTTGATACGTGCTGTTGGACTACCGAAATCCAACCCCTCAATGTTTGCATCTACGTTGTTGTTACAGGGGAGGGTGCCCAAGGACCCGATATCGAATTCCTGGCACATGCCGAGTTGTGGAATTGGGCCAACTCCGACACATGCGATGCCGTGCCGAGTGCCATGATATGCAATGGCGATCAATGGCGGTGGTCGCTTCCAGATCCCCCCGACGGGTCGAATTGGTTATTCGGCCCCCTCTGTTTTCCGCTGAACAACTGCGGCACAATTTCTCATCCCACGCTCGATAGTCTTTTCGCCGTGGTCATGTTTGACTCCACCGGCAGCGGGAATGGTGACGACATCCACCTGACAGTCGAGGCGCTGGCAAGCCCATGCTATGACTGGGTTGATTGGCAAGGTTTCTGGGAGGATATGGACGACGCCGTGCACCCTTCATACACCACATCCATGTATGGCGAGTACGAATGCGTAGGCGCGGACGTTCCCGTGGAAATGTCATCTCTCAGCGCAGTGGCTGTTCCGGGTCAAGTTGAGATCAGATGGGCAACGGCGAGCGAGGAAGACAACCTCGGATTCAATGTGTACAGGGCAGGGGAGCTATCCGAGAAGACCAAGATCAACGTCGCCTTGGTGCCCGGAGCCGGAACGACTTCGACACCGCATTCCTACAGCTTCATCGACAGCGATGTGGATATTGGAGGCAGGTTCGAATACTGGGTGAGCGACGTTGATTTCTCCGGCGTCGAAAAGCTCCATGGGCCTGTATCCGTCGTGGTCCCCGAAACCAGCCCGACAAAGCTTGGCCTTGAGGCCAATGGGTGGAACGGTTCATCCATAGATATCAGACTCGATATTCCATCAGAGGGAAGGACAAACCTTTCTGTCTACGACCTCGCTGGAAGGGAAGTAGCGGTACTCATTGACCAGATTCTTCCCCCAGGCCAAGGAGAGATCCAGTGGGACGGGGCCTCGAAGAGCGGCGACCTAGTGGCCTCAGGCGCCTATATCTTCAGGCTTGTGCACACCTCCGGCGTCGTAAGCAAGAAGGCGGTGCTGGCAAGGTAAGGACGGATCTCGCATTCGCTTAATCGGCTAGGGCCTCTTGGGAGTTTTTCCCGAGAGGCCCTAGCTATTTGGTCAAGAGCGACGTTGGATAGCTTCACATCGTCAGGTAAGAGAGTCCGTTGGAGTCAGGGCACATTTCCTGAGAAGAGCTGAGGAGTTTTCCGAGGAGAAGTCCATCATTCTGCCTTCCCGCCGTAGGGCAGAAGGTGGTCGAGGCGCGAGGAGCAGTGGTGGAAAAATGGACCGAATGCCTTGTCTCAGGTGGCGAAGGTCCATTTTAAGACCTTGGAGATGATGAGTGAAGGCATGGATGCTGGCAAGCCATGCACAAGCGGCGCTTGACAAGTCCTTGGGTTGGGGCTATCCTTTCAGCATATTGGTGTTGGGTTATTGCCCCGGCGGGACATCAAGGGCGGCATCTCTATGAAAAGGATTCGCACAGAAATAACTTCACATTTTGACATCCCATCTTCTCCACATCCATTGGCCTCGCCTCGATCGCGAAATCCTCGACGTAGCTTGGGCTACGCCTCCGGTTTCACTCCCTCGGGGAGACAATCCTATGGCAAATCCCTATGGCAAATCTGTGCGCCAAGAATGCGATCCTATTCCTGCGCGAACCCTAAAGACCAAACTGGAAGATCAAGACAGATCAAGCCAAGGCACTCTGTGGCTTGTGTGATGCTATGGTGTAGTCGCTTTTGGGAACTGGCAGGAACAATGCCCGGGAATCACCCAGGAGCACGTTCTTTGCTTCGTCGGAATGACTGTAACTCCTCTACAAATCCGGGAATCCGACCTTCTCCCTTCTGCAAAGGGGGATTGAGGCCACCGGCTCATAGAGCCTATGGCTCGGTGAGGGGATTTCTCCGATGTCGCATGGACTTATTGTGAATCCACAAATAGGCCAGGAAAGTGTTGGCAAGGAGGGAATATGATGATGCGCAATCACTTCACTGAGCGGTACCTATCGGCGGTGGTACTGGCTTCTGCAGCCGTGATTCTGTGCACACCAATGAGCACCCGTGGTGCCGAGGAAGAAGGCTTGGATCCTTCAGCTTCCACTGCGGTTGAGGTCAGACTGCTTCGTGAAATGACGTTTGACAGTGAAATCCAGCTCATAAGAGTGAAGGACGGGTATCCACGGCTTGTGGTGACCGAGAAGACCGTCAACTGGTTGGATGCTGACGGGAGCGTGGTAACGGGTCTCGAGAATCCGCGAAAGACGGACGACAAGCTGCAGGAGGAAATTCATTCTGGTAGTGAGATCGTGCGACAGGCCAGAGTATTTGCGAGCGAGAATGGTGATTGGGTAGGGATTGCGACATATGATGTGGACGTGGAGAGCTGGTCAGCAGAAACTGCCACTCTGACCGTTTTCGATGCAGAAGGCGGCATAGTGTCAATGTTTCCCATCGAACCTCTTCTCAACATCACCATCTGCAATAATGGCTCCCTTGTTGCCGTTCATGGGACACTCGCATTCAACGATAAGCTCTCAACGACCGCCTATTGTGTTCTCTATGATGCTGAGGGTAGTGAGTTGGCACGGTTCCCCGGAGTTGGGGGTTCTGAATTCCTTGAGGGCGTATCAGTGGTTTTTGCGAGCGATTGTTCCAAGGTGGGTGTGCATCCTGGCCGTACCAGTCAGGGCATTGCACTGGTCTATCTCGTTGACAAAAGAGGTTGTGTGGAATGGCAGCGAGAACTCGGTCAGGGATATGGTTTTGCAGGTCCGAGAACAAGCATCGCTTTCTCGCCCGATGCTGGTCGTTTGATCGTCTCGAGTGGGGATACCCAAGGATACACTTTACACATGATGGGTATTTCCGGAGGAACTTTGGGAAGGTATAGCCGATCAGGGGAATTCATTCACGAGTTGGAGCCAAGCCCTGACTTCTCATCTTGTCTTGTTTGCTACCGCAAGACTGTCCGCTGCATAGATACGAACAGCGCCGAGGAGTTATGGCAACGAGAAGTCAAACAAGTGTCGAAACACAATGACATGTCTGTTATATGGTCAGCCAGGGGGGGGCACATTCTTATTCTTGCATCGTCAGAGAATGATGGCAAGCTTGCTCTCCTGTTGGATGCGGAGGGGAGGCTTCTTTGGGAGCGTATGGCCGACGAGGCGGCCATACTTGTTCCGCAGGAATACCACCCGGCCGAATTCAGCTTGAAGGATAGTTTCTCAATGATCGAGAAGAACAAGGTATGTATCTGGACGGTTATGAATCGACAATAATGGAAGCTTGATCCTTGATGGTCGTTCAAACTCCGCCTTTCTATGCGGATCGACAGAAAGGAGTCCTCTTTATGTGCAAGAATAGCGTCCCTTGGAGGTTTGGCCTGTGCATCATGTTCACGGTTGCACATTGCCTCTCTGCACTTGCACTTACCTGGCCGATAGAAGGGCAGGATCCGAGGCAACTAGCAGGGCTATTTGGAGACTGGCGCCACGGAACGAGCGCTTTTTATTTCCATAGTGGAGTTGATATTCCAGGTAAAGAAGAATCGATTGTTGTTACGGCCAAACCGGGAGTAGTGAGAAGTATTTGGCACGCTGGCACGGCGATAAGAATACAGACACTTGGTCAGAACGAGTATTTCACCTATGGACACATCAACGTCGTGGTCTCTATTGGTGACACACTGGCAGAAGGAGACATGATCGGGAAGGACCTGGTTACACCTGCGTTCTACCATCTGCATTTCAGAAAGCCTCTCGACAACAGCGGGGCGGAAACGCCAGCGGAGAATCCGCTCAACCCCGCAGTCATAGGCGGCCTGTATACTGACATCTCCGATCCCATCATTGTGAGTCTCGATCCACCTGATAACCATTTCGACCTAAGAAGCAACGATGGCTCCAATGGAGGCGGCTATCCCGAGATGGACCGGGACCCACCACTGATCGCCGGCAAGATCGACATCGTGGCAAGAGCATATGATGACAACGATTCTCCCCCCGAGAAGCAAGGGGGGATATGCCGGATAGGGTACACGATCAAGAATATGGCAACTGACCAGTACTACTATGCGCCAGACCGCCCATGGTGGTTGGTCAAGTTTGAGGCGGGGGGATTGCCCTTTCCGAACTCCCAAGAGTTGAAGGAAACAGTCTATGACGACACACTCAGTGACCAACACAAGTTCTACTACATCGTGACAAATGATCTGACCGGTTGGCAAGGCTCCTCGTACATCCCGTACACCGGGCTATCAAAGGACGGCTGCTGGAACACGAGGCAGAAGGATGGCGGCGATCTGGACGACGATGCGCGGTGGAACGACGAGGCTCGGTTTCCTGATGGGAGGTATGAGATCTACGTGCGGGCTGAGGATCGGTACGAGAATCTTGCGGTCTTGCATCCAAGTCCTGACGATGATGATTCAGGGCGCGGAGTGGCCGGGGCCAACATGGATGTCCAAGTCGACAACTTCGCTCCGTATGTGCAGGAGTTGAAGATCTGGTACCTGTATGGGGAGCCAGGGGCGCAGGATACGGCATTCGTCTACCATGCGAAGTGGGAGCCGCTGTATAATGGCAGAAATGTGCTGGAACCCATCCACGAGGAAGCCGCGCCGAATGCGGATCTTCAATTCACAGTGAAGTTCAGCGAGTACATCACGGGACTCCCGTGTCCATCATACATCAACATCCGTTTTGTGCACGAGAACGGTGCGGCACACTACCAGGGTAGTTTTCGATTCCCCGTATATGAACCCTGTGCTGAATTCACTGGATCCATTTTACCTTATGGTGGTCCGCCCCTCAACGAGGCACCCTTCGGGAGATACACGGTCGAGATCAAAGCAGATGATCTCGCTGGCAACTACCTAGATGTTGATCCATCGGTGCCGGCAATCAGAGACGTCAATGGAGGATGGAACGACGCCAGCTACGATCCAGAGAACAATGCTCCTGATACGAACCATTACTTCACTGTCGCTCCGGCGCTGTGGGCAACACAACGGACCGGAGGTGGCGCGGATTCCGTTGTTGGCTACCGCAAGGACGGTACCAATGAACCGTTTCCCTACGGTCTTGGCTCTGGGAGAGGTTTTTGCGCTAGCGATCCTGTGGATGGAGGATGTTGGCTCTTCAGTTCCGGAGCCGGCCAGACTAACCTGAAGAAGATTACGGCAGCTGGGACTGATGTGCCGTCGGGGCCGGTAGCCGGGCAGGGGAAAGCCGAGTGGGTGGGGGTGGAGCACGCAACCAACGCATGCTGGATCGTGAAGTCTAGTCCTTCTGAGATCAGGGTAGTTCGATTCTGGAAGGAGAATAACACATGGCATTCAGTCGGACTGGGAATAGACGGAGATGATTGGGCCTTCCGTTCAGCGTCCCTGGATCAGCGAAAGGGTGAGTTATGGGTTCTGCAGACCTATTGGGGGAGTTATCCGGTACCGGACACTGGCCGATTGAAGAAGATTCGATTCGATGATGAAGGCGAGACTCCCCAGCTTGTATGTGCGATTGATGAGGAACTTGATATGCCGGATATACCGGTCGAGTTCGACTATGGCGGGGTCACAGCAAGTCCCCATGACAGCTCTTCGTGGGTGGCCCTGGTATACGACGATTGCTATTCTTTCATTTGGCCTCTGACCTATGAGTTGCGCAAGTACAACTCCTCCGCGACGAGCTATAGTGTCCACGTGAGTCAATCGGAGGTCGTTTCGGACATGTCCTCTCCCATACGATCCGGGAACTACTACCCAGCCGTTTGCGGTTTTTCCCGATATCGGGGATGCGTTTCCACCTATGTCGTGTCTCAGGAATTCTATTCTGAGAATCCCTGGGATCCCAACTATTTCGTATCTCAAGATAGATTGGTGGTCATCACACCGGCCGGGGTCATTATCGACCACGACATCAAGATAGACGGTTGCTACACCCATTGTCGTGATGAATACATTGATGATTTCCACATGTCGGCAAGCCCCAAGCTGGGCGGGCTATGGCTCGCCAGACATCACATGAGTCCCCCAGGGGGCGGACAATGTCAGAACATCAATGATCCGAGGACATATCTCGTGAATTTCATGTTCCTTAAGGCAACCGGGAGCAGAGAAAGGCTGTTCTCAGGTGCGTTCCCAAACTGCACGACACCTGATGAATTGCATGAGCTCGGGGATATTGGCGTAATGTGCATATCTGCCTGCGCTGGAGCCTTATGGGATCAGTGGCAACAAGAACCCGGGGCTCAGATGATCGCGCAAGCAGTCGACAAGGACCTGGCCCTTCACACACCTCCACAGCCGTTCGTGTACGAACTGAGGGCGATCTATCCCAATCCCTGCAAGTCATGCCCTGGCGTCACTATTGAATACAGCGTGGGAGAACAACCTGGCCCCGTGAGACTGGACATCTATAATCTCGGCGGTCAATTGGTTCAAAGGCTCGTGTCCGGGGACACGCGTCCGGGAATCTACCGGACTGATTGGAACCTTCTTGATCTTCATGGGCAGTCTCTTCCATCTGCTGCCTACATCTTCCAGATGCGCGGTAACGACTACGTCGCCAGGAAACGATTCGTGGTGATCAGGTAACGAAGGGCGGTCCGGAAGTATGAGCACCAACGGCGGCCACGAGGGACCGTGGCCCTCCAGAGGGGGATGTGTAGGTCTTGTCCCGTGGAGGGACGCGCTCCGTCACATCCGCTGTATGAGCACCAACGGCGGCCATGACGGAGCATGGCCCTCCAACTCTGCATCCATCGAAGGCGCGATCGATAGCCATCACAATGGACGCCTTCGTCCAGAGATAAGATGTCAAGATGTGAGGTCATTTCTGTGCAAACCCTGAGTTTCCGGTGGGCGCGGTCCGCCAGCTGGCGGATCGAGTGATCGGGGTTTCGGGTAACAGTTTAGCCGTTTTGGAGCCGGGTTTCACCTTGTGTAGCAAGGCGATTGACCTGTGCCCATTCTTTTCTGCATTGTAGCAGGCGTATTAGGCCGCCTGATTTACTAGAGGCTTGTCTCCCTGCCGGACTTGTGCGAAGGTTAGGGTTATGGCTAACGATTTGGCCGCCTGAATGACCATTCTTGATTATACCAAAAAGGTGTTGACAAGCGCCTTTTTATTT
>JAUXFG010000177.1 GCA_030620115.1 Candidatus Fermentibacterota bacterium | reverse complement strand
TATTCTATGGTCACTACATTTCGATTTCAGAGGTATGGAGGTAGGTTTATCAAGGGTTTCCGCGCCAGAAATCCGCGATTTCCGGCCTCAGTTCGCAAAACAGAGGTGAACTTGGGCCAACGCTTGTAGTTCCTCAATGTCGTGCTGACCGAGGGATCTCGATACTGGTCTTCTTGAGATATCTATCAGGGCTTCGTAAACCGAATCCATAACCGATGCTGCCAGCATGCTGTCAGCATCTCCTCTCGCTATTTGCTCCGGCTGTTTCTTCCCTTCTGACCACACGCATTCCCAGCCCCTCCAATGCGCGAGCATCCTTCCTTTTATATCTCCAGTGATCTGGACTCTGTCCGTATTGGAAAAAAGCCCTGGAACAGCTTCTTTCGCTGGCGCTACACCAAGGAGATCGAGTAGTGTGGGCTTGAGCTGCACCAATCCCACTGGCGCTTGGATACGAGTCTCCCTGGGAATGTGGTATCCCGTCAGCACAAGTGGAATACGGACAACACTCTCATCCAGGGAATATGCGTGTCCAACATATCTCCCATCATCAAAGATGCTCTCTCCATGGTCAGACACCAAGACGATCACAGTTCGAGAGGACTTGTTGCTCCGTCGAATCCCATGGAACAGGTCCCGCAAAGCCATGTCCACGTATGCAACCTCACCAGCATAGAGGAGTCTTACCTGCGAAATCTCAAGCTCGGTGAGGGGTTGGTTCGAATCCTCGCGATCTCTTATGTACTCTCTTGATCCAAGCTCCGATGGGATGTCTGGGGCTCCCAGAATCTGAAGTGCCGAATCTGGAGGAGCATAGTCCAGATGTGGATCCATCAGATGTAACCAGAGAAAAAATGGTTCGTGCGCATCGGAAAGCCATCCGAGAGCCATGTCCACGCTTCGACCTGCCTTGGGATTTATTCTCCACCAGACAAGACGATCCCCTTTCTCACGAATGCGGACCGGAGCGAGCAAAGACTCCTTTTCTGCCCGTGTAAAGAGGGAGAACCCCTGCCCAAAGCCAGCACCGCGATCCAAGACCCACGTGTTGATAAATGCCCCGCATTGGTAACCCTCGATGCTTAGTTCCTCGGCCAATGAGCTGAAGGCATCCTGCAAACACGACCTATTCGAGCAAACTCCGTGTTCAGCGGGATAGAGCCCTGTCATCATTGTAGCATGGCTGGGCTGCGTGAGCGTAAAGGGTGCCCTTGCCTCATCCCATACGGTCCCCGATCCAGCAATCGAGTCCATGGTGGGCGTCCACCAGACATCAGGGGAGTAGATGCCCAGTGCGTCCCGCCTGAGCGTGTCAATGGTGATCAATAGGAGGTTGGGTTGTTTCTTTGCGCAAGAGACCAGGGGCAGCGCCAAACCAATGAAACCCAAGAATAGCAGGATCAAAGCAAAGGCCAGTATTCTGGAAGGAGGTGAACTCGTCATCGAGGAAACTCTCTCAATAGAGGTAACCGTTCCCGGGTTCAGTCTTCAGAGGTTCGGGGCTAACCATTCAGGCTAAAATCATGCTCCCCTACCGGGTTTGAAGGCGTTGACTCGTTGTCAGCACCGTCCGTAGCCGTCACGCGGAAGTAGTAGTTAATGATCGGATCTCCTACACTGCCTGGAAACGAGGCGCTGGTCCCGGCAGTCGTCTGTAGAGGCGTCATGCCGTCCACGTCGAAGTACGCATTGGTACTCCGGTAGATACTGTAGTGGTCAACGCCCACGTTATCCGTGGATGCGCTCCAGCTCAGGATTCCATCTGCCGCAAATATCACGTCTCCCGGCGTGGTGGGGGCAATGAAGTCCCCGCTGCCACCCAACCATCCCAGACAATCGGATACCACGGTTTCTACATCATTGCGGCTCATACCGCTCGATGGAAACGCTTCCAGAGCCACACCAAAGAACACAACCCGGAACACTGATGAGCCGCTGCCAGGGTATCGGATGGCAATAGGATCATTGCTTCCTTCCATGCGAAAGACAACCGCGGCCTCCGCATCCGGCGTGACACGGTCTGGGTATTCCGCAAGACCGGATGGATAGCTCAATGTCAGTGAAATGCCGTCACCGATGGGATCGCCCGGCTCCCCGACAATATTTGTTCCGCTTATGCTCGTCTCATATGATCCAACATGAAGATAGTCGGACGTGAAGGATGTACTCCCATACGAAGTGAGATAATTCTCCGCGGTAAAAAGCAGCGCCCCACCCTGGTCGAGGTACGATGCCATGTTGGTCTGGTTTGCCTCCGTGAGGCTGGAGACATTCTGGTCTCCCGCTGACCAGAGCACCATGCGGTACGAAAGAAGAGTGTCCACAGGCACGGTCTCCTGGTTGTGCACGTCCAATCTGCGGTATGAGCCTCCCCACGCATCGAGGGCTGTGACAATCCGACCCTCGGTAGTCTCATTGTCCGAATCAACGAACAGGAGCTCGCGCTGACCCACGATAAGGGTCAACGACCCCGTGTTGCTATACGCTCCACCGTTGGAGGCGAACTGGATCGGGATTATGGCAGCATAAGCCTCAGGGCATGCGACATCAAAGGTCACCACGAATGATGGGCTGGTAACCTGGTTCCCCGATAGTATCTGCCCAAGGCTCTGCGTGGATGGCTCCGTGATGGTCACGTAGGGATCGGAATCATCCAAGGTGAGCTGCGCATTTGCTGCATCACCGGATCCGGTATTGCCGACCACTATGGTGAGCTCCACCGTCTCGCCTGGATCAGGCCTTCCATTCCCATTGCCTGACGCGTCATTTATCTGCCACCCTTCTTGAGCCAGGATCGGCGCATGAGCCTGCAGGAGGAAATCACGTATCCATAATGATTCTGCCGCGGTGATCTTCAGATAGAAAGGAAGAGAAGCGCCATCATCTACAGTGCCCAAATCAACGCCGTACGGAGCGCCGGAGCCTCCCATCTGCCCCGACGTCAAATCGCCGAACGCCTGGACTGGATCCGTAATCGTTACCTCGGCCTGGTCGGTATAGAGCGAACCCACCACCGATGAAGCAGTCTGTGTACCAACATTCTTCAGGAATACCGTAAGGGCCGCATTCTCGCCTACGTCGATGGCGAAATCACCGTTACCCCCAGTGGTATCGTCAATGAATGTCGAATCGATGACCACATACGAGCCTTCGTTGGGGATTACATCAATGGTCGTGATCACAGGTTCTCGATTCTGTCGTGTAATGACAAGATCGGCCTGACCCGGAATCATGAAGGGCTCGAATTCCAGAGTGATCTGCCCCCTGCTCTCTACCAGTCCGGAAGCGCACAGTTCTCCGTCTTTGCTCAGCCCTACATACGAGTACTGATCCGCGGTGACCTGAATCGAGCTCTCCCCGATGAGAATGGCGCCAGGGTAGCTGACCGTATTTGCCGACGGCACCGCAAAATAGGTGGAAAGGGAGGGATCACCCATGAGCGCATAGATCTCCCAGTAGTAGTTGTCACTCCCACCTCCTTCCACCACCGCTAAATTGCCGGCCATGATGACTGCGTACTGGGTGGTGTACCAGTCTCTGAAAACCTCGCCATGGTCGTGGAACATACCGTCATAGGCGCCCAGACCATGGGTCTCGTAGGTCGGATTAGAGACAATGGTTCCGGCGCCGACGCCCCACCAGTAATCCTCATCCCAGTAGGTGCTATTGGTGCCTCCGATATAGCCGATGGCGCCCTTGTTCTCGGCACGAAGCCACGCCTCTCCGAAGCATGTACCGGTACCGAACGCATTGGTCAGGCAACAATTGCCCACCACTGTTGGGTATTCGGATGCATTGTTCAAGCTGTTGATGTCAGAGATGGTGAAGCTGGGGTTTGACCAGGAAGTCGTTCCGCCATGGGCGGTGTAGTTTGCGTATCCCACCCCGTTGCTTACATCATTGATGATATTGGCGGAATTGCTGCCTGATTCCGGGTAAAGATAGGTGTGAGAGAAGATCCCATGTGGCCCGTTGAAGTAGTACGTAGTGCCGTAGTTGATTTGGCCATTACCCCAGGTTGAGCCATGACCGCTATCCATGCCGGCGATCATCACCACCTCGCCCAGAAAGGCCGGATCCGGCATCTCGTATCGCTCGTACTCCAGAGTCTTGTCGATTTGCGGTTGGAGCTCATCGGTGTTCCGTGCAGAGAAACGGCCATAGTACATCTCGGGCATGTAGTCACTTCCTTCGAGCCTGACGTAGTTCAGATCGGTGATGTGGCCACCAGTACTCCCGTTCCACGCAGGGACCTGCTCCCTGTCGCCGACGAAAAGGACGAAGCTTGGTTTGGGTTCCTCTGCGTTATAGATGCCTTGGATATAGCTCTTGATGGAGCTCGTGGTGGATCCCACGTCCGGATCACCAACATAGCCAACAAAAACCTCGAAGCCCTGCTGCGTCTTCCACTCAATGAATGGCTGCAACTGGGCCTCGAACATAGGATCCGAAACAATGATATACTTGATAGGATATCGGGTGAGATCATCTTTCGGCATGTCCAACGGGATGTAGTTCAACACCCAACGCTGATACACCGCCTCATAGTATGGCGACCATGATTTCCAACGCAGATTCTCGGTGCCATGGAAATCTCCGCCTGAGAACTCGATCTCCACTTCAAGATTGTTATAGACCTCGATCACTTGGCTGGACGGGTCATACCGAACCGGCTCAACGATCAAACGAAAAAGACGCAAACCTCGCAGGATTCCCAACTCCTCCACCTGCACCAGCGGACGATCGCCAAATCCATGAATGGCATAGGACTCCTCGCGATATTCAAAAGGCATATCTTCAGGAGACTGGCTCTTCGAGAGCGAGGGCTGTGCCGGCATGATGGGATGATCGATCCCGGATTCAGCGAGGGGAATCTCCTCGCGCTCGAAAGACACTGCACGAGCCAGAACGCGAGCTTCCAGCGGAACCGAAATTATTCGGCGACTCACCGGGAGCTTAGGCGCTCCAATACGCGTCGAATGGGTGAGCCCAGGCATGCTGATATGTGAGAATGTACCGCGTTCAGTTTGAACCTCGAAGCTCTGTATTCGAGAGAAGGTATAGGCGACTCGTAGCCCGCCAGGGCTGTTCTCCAGCAGCTGGAGCGCATCTTGACGTGCGGTCAGATCAACTGATTTCTCTGCCCAAGCCGACGATGTAGATCCCTGCAGAAGCAAGATACAGAACAACGAAAGAAAAATCATGAGAAAGCGAGTATGGGTGATCATGAAGGAACCCTCCAAAAGAAACAGACGGGAGATGGTTGGACATCAACGCGGAACAAGGGTACTACGGGTTAATTGGGCGACCAAAGAAGACTATCGCCGGATTGATCAGAGGAATATATCAAGTGGCATGGAAAGCTCAAGGATAGGTAAGAAAACTCGGGATAGCCTGGATTTCTCACACGGGTCATTCCTCACGCCACCGTTTCATCTCCCGTTCCATGGCCTCGCGTTGATCGAGGAGGGGATCAATCTCCAATGCCTTGGCCCAACAGTCAGATGCTGCTCCATGTTCCTTGAACTCATAAGCAAGAAGGCTCCCCAGATCCCGCTGCACATGCGCGTCGTGAGGTCGAATCTTGACCAATTTCTCATAGCACCGCCGGCTCTCCTCATACTGATGGGCGTGGCGTAGGATCATTGCCAGATAGAGCAACGCAGTGGCGTCCTCGGGCATTCGCGCCAACACCAGTCGATTGAACTGCTCCGCTCCCTCGAAATTCCCCACCATCCACCTGATCATGGCAAGATTCTGTAACACGGGTAGATAGTCGGGGTATTCCTGATAAAGAGCCAAAAATGTGCTGTCGGCGCTCTCGATCTCCCCCCGGCGGATTTGACAGGTTCCCACGCCCAAACGAGCCCACAGGTTACCCGAGTCGTGCCGGAGTACGCGCAAGAACGTCCTTTGCGCATCAACCCACTGCCCTTCCTGGGCATACCTGTTCCCCTCTTCCAACAGAACAAGAAGGCTCTCACGGCACGCGATTTGGGCTCCCGGCTCATCAAGATATCCCAAGGCCAGTAGAGCTCGCCGATCGGTGGTGGAGAGGGCCACTGTCTTGCGAGGAACAACCTGAGGCGGGAGTTGCACGGTCAGAGAGGTGACCGAGTCATGTCGTTCTGAAGACAAGTTGTGGAGCTCTCCGGGATCTCGTGATAGATCATAGAGCTCCGCGATCTCTCCGCTGATCAGCTTCATGGATCCCCGCTGCACAGATCGCAATGGCGGCCATCCATATCGGTACAAAGGATGCAGCGTTTCCCCTCTGATGATCCGTTCTGCGCATCTTTCCTTGAGATCATTCCCCGGAAACTCCGCTGCGGGAATGCCGGCGCAATGAAGAAGGGTAGGCGCCAGATCCGACAAGGTCGCGGGCTCGGGACGAGCGACTCCTGACGGCCAACCAGCCCCGGCAAAAATGAGGGGAACTCGCATGGTGGATGAGTACAGCATATCCCCATGAGTATCCTCACCATGATCCCCAAGCCCCTCGCCGTGGTCACCCACGACACAGATGACCCAGCGACCTTTCGGGAGGCCTCGCAACAACCGGCCTATCTCCCTATCCATCAGAGCGATCTCTGCATCATAGCCGGAGAGCCCCCCGCACAAGGCTTCGTACGGCGTGTGCGGATCGAAGTAGTGAACCCAGAGGAAAATGGGTTCCCACCAATCGCTTCTGGAGAGCGCCGCAAGAGCAGCATCGGTTACGGCCGGCGCCTTTCTCTCAGGGTAGACGAACCCCCCATCCATGGAGGGGAGCTCGTCATCGTAGAGATCGAATCCACCGGAAAGACCGTATTGGCGAATGAGTGGGTATGCAGCAACAATAGCGCCACACCGGTATCCGGCTTCGGAAAGTTTGCCGGCAAGTCTCGGCCTATGCTCATCGAGACGATGGAATCCATTGTCCCGCACCCCATGCTCCCAGGGTTCAATACCCGTCAGAATCGTCGCGTGGGCGGGTAATGTGAGCGGGACCGGCGTGTAGGCCGAAAGGAAGAGCGTTCCCAACGCGGCAAGTGAGTCGATAACCGGCGTATGACCCAACGAGTAGCCATAGCAACCAAGGCGATCGGCACGCGTCGTGTCCAACGTGACGAGCAGGATGTTGGGTGGACTGTTGGAGCAGGCTGAGAACACAAGAGTCGCCGCAGCGATCAGGCCAAGAAGGGCGCCAACCGCCTTCCTCGTGCATCTCGCAATGATTGTTTCTTCGGAAAACAACTCCACAGGCATCTCCTCTAGCCGTCTTCAATAGGTTGAAAACTTAACAGATGAGTCAAGTTTTGCAACGACGTTTGTGGATGTTTCAGGATAGGCCGGGAAGTGCTTTACACTTTCGGAACCCTCCTTGCAAT
>JAUXFG010000074.1 GCA_030620115.1 Candidatus Fermentibacterota bacterium | reverse complement strand
TCCCGCGACACGTCGCGGAATCTGATAGCGGCCTCATGCGACCGCACTCCAAGATTCTATCATCCGTCCTATTACTTCACCCCGCGCAGTACGCGGGATTGGTGAAATAGGCGCCGATAAGCGCCTATAGATCACGCTCCGGAATGAGGAAGCGAAACAGCACGCTCTCCATCCTGCTGGAGGGCTTGAACGTCCACTGATGTGCTCCCCTTGGTACCTTGACCAAGGCCTTTTGACCGGGTGAAGGCACAAGATCATCGCGGTCCATGTATCTCGTCACATCGGATCGGGATGTACTCCACGCGAAGGAATGGAGGAGGCTCTCCTCCTCCCATATCTGTATGCCGTAGTTCTGAAGACCCTTCATGTCGTAGGTGAACTCAAGACGAGAGTAGACCACCAGGGTCGTTGGCCCGATGATCTGAAGTTCCACAGGCTTCTCGGTTGTGGCACGATAGTACTTCCTCTCACGCTCCTTTCTCTCCAAACGCACCACCTCGCAAAAAGTGGTGGGGCTCATGGATCTTAGTTTTCCCAGTCTCGTGGGCTGCTGTGAAAAAAATGGTCGAACATACACATTCCCTAAAGGTGAATCGATTCTCACCACCGTGGTCGTGGAGGGGAGAGGAATGGTAAAAGTTCTGCTCTTCCCTACCCAAAGCTTCCTCTGTCTGATCCCCGCCACCCCGGATCTTGTGACTCTATAGTGCTTGCGGTATTGCTTCTTGCCAACCGTGACCCGAAGAGTATACGAAGTGTCCCGAGCCGTAGGGCGCGGACCAACCCACCGGGAGATTATTTTCAAGTATCCCGGGCCGGTCAGTGTCAAGGCAAGATTGGATGCCTTGTAGTAGGTCCTGGCCGAACCCTTGATGAGGACTATCAAACTCGTGGTGTCGTCTTGGCCGGATCGGATGAACTCCCACTCCTTTGCATGCGCCGAGGGTAGGAAGCAGACCGCGAGCAGGCTAAGGCCGAGGAGAAGGCGGATCACAGCGCACCTCCATGGATTTCGGGCTTTGTACTTGTTTTGCGAAGAAGGCTATGCGCGAGGTCGACTCGTATGGTCACCAGGAGTATCAGGAGGAGAAGAAAAAGCAGGAAACCGGCCACCGCACAATTGAGTCGTTCCGTGAAATAGATGGCGCCAACGCCGATTTCTTGGTCTGGGCCGGGTGGGGCGGGAAGGCCGAATTTCTTGGCCAGTTTCTGGACATGCAGTATATGAATGACGGGGATACCACGCTCTGCCAACAGGAGCAGGGTTCCTCTGACTGGGAAATTCCTCCGAGCCAGCGACATAGAGAGCCCGGATGGAATGAGTTTCCCGTTGATGCTCGCGCCAAGACTCGCCACACCTCCGCCGATATTTACTACGGCACGGATAGGTCGCTTGCCCGCAGCTTCGTGGTACTTCTCCATCCTCTTGGCGATGGACTCCTCGAGGGTACGCTCTCTGATGAGCTCGATGCCGTTTCGTTCGACTGCCTGCTCGATATAGCGTCTCCCGAGACGGCTCAAGCCGCGCCCTCTGTCCTCTCCGCCGCCTGTGGATGCGGCAATGGATCTGGTTCGAATCAACCCCTTCTGGTAGAGCAGGTCCTCCATGTCCAGCCAAGTGAACTCAGGGTCGTTGGCGCCCCATGTGGAAGAACCCACGCTGGTGATGACCAGGGGGTTCAGCCCCAGGATGTCCGCGGCGGCGAGCAGAGCGATATTGAGGCTGGGAAATGATCCGGTCAGTGATACTGCGATGACATCTCCTTCTTCCAGCCCCGCTCTGGTCAGGAACTCCACCATGACCGCGCCGAAGTTGGGGTTCGTGGCGGTGAGCTTGGAACGGATGACGCCGCGATCAGTGGTAATGAGTGTGTACTCCTGACCAATCATTCCAGTGGCGTACGGATCATTGACCAGGTCGATCTCCTGGCCCTTGGGGAACCGATGATCTTTGATTGCCTGCTGTGAGAGGAGCGCAAGACGGGAGGCACGCAATTTCTCCCGGTAGTTATTGCCGCGGACAATCACCGTAGCATTTTGCGCAATGACGAAGCACGCTACGGACAATAGCGCCAGGACTATGAGTACACGCGGTGAGACCGTCCGAAAACCGCTCATCCGAGATTCCCCTCCAAGCCGAAGAAGCTTCCACCGGAGATGAGGATGAGAATCAGACGGACAAGAACCGAGGCAATGACCAGGGTCGCCAAGGTAGGCATTACACCCTGCCTATCCATCCAGTTCGCCAGGAGGCCCGGAATGATGTAGCCCACTGGGGCAAGATCAAGCGCGAAGCCCGCCAGTCTCAGATCTCCTGCGGTGCGGAGAGCCGAGCCGAGGAGAAAACCGAAGATGATCGTCAATACCATACGTCTTCGACCGAAGATGAACATGAAGTAGGCCAAGAACCGTATCAACCCCAATGTGGCCAAGCTTGCTGCCAGAGTCGAGAGCACTGCCAAGGGTCTGTCGATATACAAGGCCATGTATCCGGGGACCACAAGGCCCCCCGCCACCAGGCCAAAGAGCTCAGAGAATAATAGGCTGATAACCAAGCCTATCCCTACGGATTCAAGAACCAAGCGGCTTCCCCCTGTGTTGGAAGTATGCGGCCACAGAGCCACCGAGACCCCCTAGATTTCCGATTGCCACAACTAGCGCAGTTTCATCCACAAGGTCCAGTACCTTCTCGAATACCTCGGACGGTGAGCCCCCTCCCATGTTCGAGATCCTGTGCGCAGGCAGGCCGGCTCTGATCGCCTCATCTTCCACCGGCCTGGTGCCGTCGCCGATGAGGACATTATGATCAGCGCCAAGATCCTTGGCCAGGAATTCGCCGAACTGTTTGGCGCGGGCAGGCCTATCCCCGCGATTGTTATAGAGAATCACCGTTCTCTCATATCCGGTCACCGTGCTCCTGGCTCGATCGTAGGCCATGAGCGTGGATTCAGGATCATTGGCGGCCATGGCATTCACAAAAAAGAGCCTCTTGTCGAAAAAATGTATCTCCCAGATCTTCAGGGCGCCGATATCCGGATCAGCGGCCCACATCCCGGTGAGAGCCACAGATCGGCCCACTCCCAAATCACGGCAGACCGCCAACGCCAAGGCCACATTATCGGGATGCTCGAGATACTGAAATCGGGTCGAGTCCTCGCGGTCTTGATCGGTGGCTGTCACAACCTCTAAGCGTGTACCTCGGCTATTCGCCACGGTCTTCAACGGACCGATCATTCTGGTTTCCGTAGTGTAGGCCAACTGCGCCTTGGGGATCGTATTGGAGAGCGCGTAACCGACATCTAGAACCGTTGGTCCCATGACATCGAGGTGGTCCTCCCTGACATTGGTGATAACCCCGTGGGTAGAGCGGATCAGCTTCTGTTCGGTGAACCACTGATAGTCAGGCTGCAGGGCCATGCATTCCACCACCAGGGCCTCTGCCCCTCGCTCGGCGGCCTTGTTGACCACTCCGATCTGCTCTCTGATGGAGGGGGGGCCGTAGCGCTCTACCGGAGTTTCGCTCCCGTCTTCCCAAATCATGCGTGCCGCAGAGCCCGTGGTCTTGGCAATCGTGCGGATGCCGCCTGCCCGAAGGCCCGCGGCAATCAATCTGGTAACGCTGGACTTTCCGCGTGTCCCGTTTACATGAATCCTAAACTTCATGGATGCCAGGTTCCTGACATGCCGTCGGTGTTCAATCATGCCGTAGATCACGATACAGATCACTAGTGCAGCGAGAATAAGCATAACTCCTCGATAGGCTGCGTGTCTATGTCAGTTCCACAACTTCACGTGGAACTGACGCCGACCGTTTCGGTCGGGTAGACAGAAGACGGAGGACGAAGGACAGATCCTAACACCAAGACACCCATGTCGCAACACTGTCATTCTGAGTGACCCTAGGAAACGAAGGATCTTTCCTCCTCAGGCTAAGGTCGCGTACCTTGAGATTCTTCGCGTGCGCTCAGAATGACAGACCGAGCCCAAGCCATCGATCACCTATCGCGTATATGGCTTAGAACCCCTCTGGCCTTCTGAGCGAGTCGAATGGCCAGAGGCTCCGAAAAAGAGGATCCTTTGCCAGGCCAAATGCCTGTATTGAGAGCGTATCTTGGGCAATTTCAAGGAGCCCAAATGACGCCGGTCTTCCTTTGTCTGTAGGGCTCACAAGGTGACCGGGGTTGAATCTGAGCCCCCACGGATCCTGAGACAACAGAAGGTTGTGGGTATGGCCGTGGAGCAGAAGCCTGGGCTCTGGACGTCCCTGGAGGGAGGGAAGATCCGGAGGTTGGTGTGCCATGGCGACGACGATTCCGTTGAGCTCCAGGGTTCTCGATGGCGAGACAGCTCCCGTTCGGTAATCATCATGATAGATGCCCGGCGCCACGGTGGCTTTTTCCTCGGCGCTTAGCAGTCCCTGGAGATCGGTATGCTCGTCACCGAGGTGAATCACGAGATCGAGTGTTCCCGTCTCCTTCGCTCGGGAGAGAGCGAGGGAGAGTAGCTCCCTGTTGCCATGGCTATCACTGACGACGAGGATGCGCATGAGGACTCAGTTCTCAATCGCGAAGTCATGTTCACCCGCGATGGGCGATGGGAGAGATTCATTGTCGGCCTCGTCGCAGGCGGTCACGATGAAGTAATAATTGATCTCCGTATTGCCCACGCTTCCTGGAGCACTCCAGTTTGCACTTGAAGGGCTAGCCAATGGAGACAAACCATCAATGGAGAAGTAGGGTTCGGTCGCCCGATAGAGTTTGTAGCCCGTTACGCCCACATTGTCGGTGGCAGGATCCCAGGTCAGCTCGCCGGCTGTTGTCATAGCTATCCATGCGGGCGCCGAAGGAGCTTGGATATCTGCGGATCCCCTCATCCATGCCAGGCTGCGAGATAGAACCCCGGAGATATTATTATCGCCGGCTCCGGAACTACTGAACGCTTCCAGGGGCGTTCCAAAGAACATCATGCGATATGGGCCATCCCCTGTAGCCGGATACCTGATCACGGTGGATTGATTGGCGCTTCCAGACCTGAATACCACCGCTGATTGAGCGTCTGGTTCAACTGTATCAGGTGTCTCGGATAGATCGGACGGATAGGATATGGACACATTCAGCCCATCCCCTATAGGATCCCCGGCCTCGCCCACAACGCTGTTGAAGACAGTAACATTTACAGAATGATCCGCGATATGCAGGTACTCGGTTGTAAACGATTCATTGGGGTACTGGGTGAGGTAGTTTTCCGCCGAATAGAGCAAACTGCCGCCTTGATCGAGGAAGGCGCCGAGGTCCTGACGATCCTGCGCCGTACCGGTGGACGCATTTTGGTCGCCCGAGGCCCAGATGACCGTCTCGTAGCGCAAGAGTTCGTCGAGACCGGGTGAGCCTGCGGTAAACCATGCCCATTGGTCATAATCCTCACCAAGATCGTCCAGGGCGGTGATAATCCTGGTTTCAGTGGTTTCATTGTCGGTATCCACCACGAGAAGAGATTTCTTGCCGACGCAGAGTGTGAAACCGACGGTCTCAGCATACCCACCGGCCGCTGTTACATCAACTGAGAAGTCAACCAAATGCCCCAGAGGTGTCGATGGGGAGAACTCAACCTGGAACGGTACTGACGAACCGACTGTAGACTCAGGGCTGATGTCAGGATATCCTGCCGAGCCGGAATTGATTGTGGTATAGCCATCGCCGGATGACATGTCCCCGGTCACCGACCATGCGGTTCCGTGCCCACTGTTCCCAAGCATGGACGTAATTGCGATAGTCTCACCCGCGTCCGCTTGCCCATTGCCGTTGCCGGAAACCTCGCTGATCTGAAAGGAAGCAAGGTAGAGCACCGGAGAATTCACCATAATGGAAACGTAAGATACCCACGTCTCGGATCCGTCAGTTGCGCTAACCTCGATTGTGACGCCTGTCCTGTCAGGGCAGTCTTGAACCACGGAAAACACATAGCTTCCGGCTGACCAAACCTGGGCGCCGATATCGATATCGCCGTAGGTCTGGGAATCCTGAGAGAACTGGACATAGGATTGGCTGGTTGATACGGTTGCTATAACGCCCGCAGCTTGCTCTGTGCCGACATTCTCGAGAAGCAAGGGGAGTTCGATGGTTTCACCGAGTTCGACCTCGCCGTCGGCATCTCCCCAGCTGTTTCCGTTCATGTCGTCATCGATGGTGTGGTCGATACAGACAACGTAGGGACCGTCAGGGTCTGCGACATTCGCCGTACCCTGGAATGGAAGCCTGTCATGGGCAGTAACCACAACGTCCATGGCGCCGGGAGTTTGTGGAGGATCATCGAACTCAACCACCGCAACTCCGGACACATCGGTAAAACCACGACCGAGCAACTGCCCGTCTCGAGACAGTGCAACCCTGGCTCCGGCGACGCCTGTGACGGTCACGGTGAATGTGGGGCCGCCGATGATGTACGCTGATGGATAGTTAACGGCCATTGTGGTCGGCTGGGCTGTCCACATGTCAAGCAATGGATCCCCGAATACAGTCAGCTCGTAGTAGCACCATCGGTTCTGGGCGTAGCTAATTGCCCAGATATTGTCCTCTCTTGAATCTTGATTGGCCCATGCGATATTGGTTATCCCTTCGCCAAACACAGCATCGAAGAACTGTCGGTCGAAGTACTGGCTCGAACCGTTGGTGCTCTCATGAGCTCCCCAACCGTATCTGGAATTCGCTATCGCCGCCACCGCGCCGTTTGAGATCTCTGTCGTGATCCTTTCATTTATGCAATCAGAAGTGTAGCTGCCGCCGGTGGTGCGATTATCGAATGAACCACAATAACAGCCTTGGCTGTAGGTGATGTACAGCGAATGATTCACACCGTTGTTCGTGAAGTTGGCGTCTGTGATATTGGAGTTGTAGAACCTCATGTAGTAGCCGACATTGGAGTGGCCGAGGTGGTTAACGAAATGAACACCGCCGTTCAGGAGTGGGAGTAGGTCCGACATGGCATTCCAGCTCCCGGGTATGTCTCGGTCATACAGTGTTTCTACGTTTCCAGGATTGGGGAACCCCACCGTGGTGTACCCATGTGTGGAGGCCCCGGATTTGATCTCATCTTTGGAGTCACCGCCCCACGTCGGGTCGTCCCAGAGCTTTTCGCCCACCATCAGCGCCTTGTCACATTCAGCTACCACCGGCTCGTCTTCATACAGAGCTGTTTTGCTGATGAATCGTGAAACCTCGGCCGCATTATCGGCGCAAACCCGTGCAACAAAAACCTCCGCCAGTAGATCCGCCTCGCTGGGCTCGCCCCACTTGGCATCACCATCATCATTCCACGTTCCGTCGAGGGCCGCATAATAGAGATCTGCGGGGATATCGTAATCCTCGAGACCCCAGCCCGGATCAAACCAGAACCCCCTATGAGGGATCGTCTCGTCATCTCCGCCCAGAAGGACATACTGAATGCCGTAGTTCTCGTAGTAGTCCTTGATGCAATTCCTGATTCTTTCCTGAGTATCCGCACCGGGATAGGAGGATGTGGAACCTACGGTCCTCGTGACGATTTTCCAGCCCCTGAGGGTCTTGTGGGTGATGTAGGGATCGAATTCCGGAAGAAGGGAGGATTCGGCGATGAGAAGAATATCGAAGTCGTTGCGTCTTCCCCCTCTCTGAGCCGGATACGTATCAAGCTCTTGTATAAAGGGCGTTGCACGTTGGATGCGTTCCCGATCGAGGTGGGAATCACGATAGAGGCGGGCCAGGGCTTCCTGTGCCCGAGCGGTGGTCGTAGTCGTGACCAGCACACTCATATGAGGATAATAGAGAAGTGTTCCCGTGGCGGGGATGTAGCGAACGGGATGCAGGGTGAAGCTCCCTAACCCATGGCCGGCCAGGAAATGAGTTGTCTCATTGGCATGCAAGTACGCAGGATGGGGATCCGGGCTGCCCTTCAGCCGATCCGACAGCTCCACGACCTCAACCGGACCCACGTAGGAGAATGGATATTGCCGCTGAGCAATGGGGAGGTCGAAGGTTCCTGGGAGAATCACTGGATCCCCGGGAACGATTTCGACACCCTCCAGCTCGTGACCCGCGGGAAGGAGGACTGAAACGCCATGTACGGGCAAGAGCGGCTCGCCTACATGTGCGATGATCTGGCAGCCTTCGAGTTCTACTATGTCCCCATCCGGCCCCCACGAGACCGAGGGTTCTTCATAAGCGAAATCGAGCCTCATGACATCTGCAGCGGAACCAGGTGCTCCTCCGAGCAGCAGCATCAAGGTCGTGAGACTCACAAGCTTGGTCATGGTGTGTCCTTTCTGTTTCCGGCCTATGGCACGGATGGAAGGTCGAAGTCGTATTCGCCCACAAGTGGTGATGGAGCCGACTCATTGTCAGCAGCGTCGAATGCGGTGATGAGAAAATAGTAGTTCACTGCTGGGTTACCCATGCTGCCCGGAAATGAAGAGGTCGTCTCCGCGGTTTCCCGGAGATGGGATATGCCCTCTGTGTCGAAGTAGGCGTGTGTCTGTCGGTAGATGCGGTAACCCGCCACGCCTACATTGTCAGAGGAGGCGCCCCACGTGAGAATCCCCGCCGGTGACAAGGTTGCCCAAGAGGGCGCAGTGGGTGCGATGGCGTCACCACTACCTACGGTGATGCTGTCGACATATACGATTGAATTATACGCCGTGCTCGTCACTATGATGGATCCCGTGGTGGTGGCGGTCACCTGGAGAGAAACCTGACCGTTGGCATCAGCATAACCCGCCTCCTGGACTTCCCCCTCCTTGTGGAGCCCTACAAGGGCGCCCTCCATGGGCTGGCCTCCGCGGGTGACCGTGATCTGTACTGTCTGTGGGGAGCCTGAAGGGATGGAGGCGGGTATGGTGGCGGCAAGAGCCACAGGCTCCAAGGTGAACAAGAGCAGCGAAGGATCGCCAAGAATATTGTACTGCTCGAAATAACCCCTCTCCATCCACTGGTTGGGCTCCCACAGGGCGTACAGCATCTTCCCTTCAAGGATGAAGCCGCCGGGCCAGTTGAACCCATCATCGAACAGCGCGTCCCATACGCGACGCTGCAAGTAGTCGTCATCGGGCCAGAACGAGTTGGCGGATGATCCGCACGCCACCACCGCAGCCTTGTCGTGCTGTCTGACCCAGTTTTCCATGAAGCAAGGGTCCGAGCTCCAGGTGAAATCGCCGGTGAGACAGGCGAAGCTGAGTACGATGGGATAGCGGTCAAGGTTGCTGAGCTGGCTCACATTCCAGTTGCTGAAGATCGGTCCCTGCCACATGTTCTCCACCCCGTGGCCGGAGTAAGCAACCATGGCCCGACCGGTGTTCACCGCCTCGGCAATGGGCGTTCCGGTGCCGTAGTACCCCCAGAGCGAGTCGCAGGTAACACCATGGCTCCTTGCCTTGGCCATGCAATAGGTGTGTGTGCCCTCAGTGAGTCCGTGGTTGCCCCAGTCATCCGACGAGATGAAGTACTGCCTCCCCGCCCACGTGCTGCCCTGGCTCCACTGCGCCTGCTCGTAGTCCACCGTCTTCTCAACTTCGGCGGCGACATCGTCTGCGGTTCTCATGGAGAATCTCCCTACGTACAGATCCGGGAGGTAGTCTGAGCCGCCATCCATGCAGCCGTAGTACAGATCGGTCTTGGGGTTCTGATATCCGGTCCCGTTGAATGCCGGGATGGTGTTGGAATCCCCCACCAGCAGCACAAACACGGGCGGCACTGTCCAGTTATCATACGCATCCTGTATGTAGCTCCTGATGTTGTCCGCCGTAGCTCCTCCTGGGATCTGTGAAGTATTGGTCACGGTGACGTGGTAGCCCTTCTCGGCTTTCCATGCTGCCAAGGGAGAGAGCGCGTTCTCCAATGCGTCCGCAGTGATGATGAGGTAGCCCGCGGGGAGGTCAACGGGATCACGCGACTGGTCCATGTTCAGGACGCGGCAAGAGACCTGCTGCCAGGCCTCTTGTGACAAGAGTCTCTGATCGATATCGCGAAGGGGTTCGTCAAAGGATAGCTTCACCCGTATGGACTTCGTCAGGCGCAATTCGGCGCCGAGCGGGTCATACGAGATAGGGTTGACTTCCACGAGGCCCAATTTCACTCCTCGCATGGTGCCAAGCCTCTCGACCACTGCGGCGCCCAGCTCACCGCACGGGCCGGTATATGCTTTTTCATCAACTGTCCAGCCATCGTCGGGCGTGGCGCCTCGTATCTTTGCAACACGTCTGGGGCGGGGGGCTATCCTGTCCACACCCAATGTCTTCAAACGGATCAGTTGGTGATTAGCTGCGTGCGCCACCACAGAAATGCTCCCGCCTGCAGGAAGGCGGATCATGACCCGCGCGACGGGGAGATCCGGCATTCCTGGATCCGCAGCGACGCCCGATCCTTCCAAAGCCAATTTCCAGTACACGATTCCGTCTTTCACCACCTCCTCGGCCTCCAAAGAGGGAGCATTCCATTGAAGCTCGAGACCGGAGGGTGACGTGGAGATCACGTGCCAGCCGGGATCAGCAATACCAAACGAAACGATGGTGGCGGGAAGTGGTGGAACGAAAACGAAAAAGCATAAGGCGATCAAGCCAAAGAATGACGGCAAGATAGCGGTGCGGGCTGGGTTATTCGACATGTGAGCCTCTCCTCTAGGGTTTCTGATAGGGCGACTGCAGGCTACCGGCGTGAACCGATGCAGACTGTAGGATCAGAACGAAAGGTGGATATCATCCGGGATGCACTGATCATCGCATGGGCCAACAAGGCCAGCGGGAAATAAAAGGAGACCACCTGGATCACAGGGACTATGGCTCCATGGTAAGGCTCAGGGAAGCTATGGACATGCTCGTTGTCTGTCAATTGGCAACCCAAGAGACCAGAGGGTTCAAAATCCGGGGAGTTATCACGCGGCCAATCTCCTGGAAGCTGAATCAATTTATGAGATTATGAGAAAGGGATTCCCGTATCCTGGCTTTGGGATGGTGAGGAGATGTTTGTATAAGCCACCGCAATTGAATGCAGGAAGCGTCCTTATGTAGTCAGATTTTGGGAAATAGCATGAGGGAATGAGTGAAACAGATGGTATTACTGATATTTGGTTTGCAATGGATGATTTCTGCCGACAGTCCATTCATAAGCAGCGATGTGCCGGCACCCTGTCTTGCTCGCTTTTACAGCAAATGGGAATGGGTCTCTTGATTTGCCGCCAGCCCGGACTTCTCACCGGCCTTCGTAGCGAAACGGCCGACGAAGCGTAACGAAGGAGGCGGTGCCATATCAGCCGTTGGAGTAGGAGGCTGGTGAGAAGTTCGGGCTAGCCATTTGCTATTGCTTTCCTGGAGCATAGATTTGTTCCGGTTGCAAGATCAAATGGGCCTTCATGCGGGCTCGGGGGATCCATAGATGAGAACACGAACAAAGGTTGTGCTGATCGCGTGTATCCTGATCGCGGTGCTGCTATTGATCTTGCTCCATCGTCACCTGCCTTTCGAGGATCAGTGGCCAAGAAAGAAGATTGTTGAGGAGGAGGTCCCGCGTCCGCTCATCGGATTATTGCCCCAATTACCCCATCTGGCTTGTTTCTTCAATGGATCTCGGGCTGCGGTTTACTGGGAAACGTACCGTGATATCTGGCGCTATGGTGACAATCTGGAGGAAGTGCTCTGTGCGCTCGTTGATAGTGCGCAGAGCAGCGTGGATGTGGCTGTCCAGGAGATAAATCTCCCCACTCTTGCGGAGGCGCTCCAGGAAAGCCACCAACGGGGAGTGGTTGTAAGGATCATCCTAGAGAACAAGTACAGCCGTATTCCGAGCGAACTCTCGAAGGCTGACGTGAGACGGCTGAGCGAGTATGCAAGACGAAAATACTATGAGTTCGTGCACTTGGCGGATCTGGATGGGAACGGTGAGATCTCCCTCGAGGAGGCAGCTCAGCGCGACGCACTCCATATACTGAAACAGACACGTATCCCCATCATCGATGACACTGCAGATGGCAGCAAGGGGAGTGGGACCATGCACCACAAGTTTTTGGTTGTGGACCGGAGGATTGTGGTGTGTGGTTCCGTGAATTTCACCATGAGCGGGGTGCATGGTGATTTCGCGAATCCTCTCACCAGGGGAAATACGAATCATCTGCTTGTTTTCGAGAGCCCAGCGCTTGCCCGCATGTTTGAAGAGGAGTTCGAGATCATGTGGGGTGATGGCCCCGGAGGGCTTGAGGATAGCAGATTCGGGAAGCAGAAGCCTCATCGTCGTCCTCGGACTGTGACGGTGGATGGCTGTCCCATCACGGTTCAATTCTCACCCGCCTCAGCCAAGATCCCCTATGAGCATACGAGCAATGGATTGATCGTTCGAACCATCCGTCGGGCCAGACGCTCAGTAGATCTCGCCCAGTTTGTCTTCAGCGCCCAGGAGATCGTCGACGCGATATGGGCGGCTCATAGGGAATGCCCTGATTTGCAGCTTCGTGGCATCTTTGATATGAGCTTTGCGACCAGGTACTATAGCGAAACATTGGATATGTGGCAGATGGCGCTCAAAGAAAGAGGCAAGTTCGAGACAAGCTCGGAAACCGGTGCAAGGAATCGTCCGTGGAGTACATCACCAGGTAGACTGGGACTTGCTATTCTCCCCGAGGGGGACAAGATGCACCACAAGTTCGCAGTCATCGATTCCATGATCGTCATCACAGGGAGTCATAACTGGTCATCAGCGGCCAATACCAACAACGATGAGGCATTGCTCATTATCGAGAGCGGGGATATTGCGGCGCATTTCCTGCGCGAGATGGACCGGTTGAGTGCATCGATCCATATAGGTCCAACCAAGAAGCTTCTTCAGCGAGTCAAGGAACGCGGTGGGATCTTTCCCCCGAAGCGCTAAATAAATAAAACTATGTAATCCCCCTATGGAGATTCCGGAATCGTGGCACCACCCTCAGTCATTGCGAGGAGCCCTTCGACAAGCCCCCTCCGGGGCGTAGGCATACGCCCCGGAGGCAGGATAGAGCCCGCGACGAAGCAATCTCATGCTCTCAACTGAGATCGCCACGCTACCGCTCGCGATGACCAGCCCCTCCACCTGTCATTGCGAGGAAGGTAACGACGAAGCAATCTCATGACCTCAATTGAGATCGCCGCGCGGAGTTTATGCTGAGCGAAGTCGAAGTGCTCGCGATGACCCCTGGGGCCTCAGTCATTGCAAGGAGGGTTCCGAAAGTGTAAACCACTTCCCGGCATGTCCTGAGCTTGGTCGAAGGGCCTGTCCTGAAACATCTCCGTATTTTGTCCCGAACTCCTTCCCTCATCAACGCTGCTTGGAGCGTGCCCAGGTATCTAACAAGAGACCCCATGCAAATCCGCGATCACTGACCAAACACCAGCCCTCCGAGAGATCAAGGAGGGCTGCGATGATAGCAGTTCCTGCAGGAGCAAGAGGCGCTCTTGCTCGCGAAATTCCCGGGAGAAGGGCACGTCTGGCCGAGGGCAATGAGGCGAGAAATCTGCCACTCTGGATGATTGAAGAGTGCTCAAGGCGGTATCCACGCAGAGGAGCGTCTTGGTTACGACTAAGACCGATGGACATGTCTGCCACTGATGTGAAGGCGCCACCACACCCCACGAGCGTGCCGTGTATCGCCAAACGCTCTCTGAGCACGGTTCGTGCAAAAATCCGTGTTCGCTCCCATGCATCGATGCCCGGGGGCTCATTGGAGAGGTGGGTTGCAGTCAACGTAACACAGCCCAGTGGATAGCCTGACCAGCTTTCAGGAGAGTCGCCAGACCCCGAGGCAATCTCAAGGGAACCACCTCCCAAATCCGCCACGGTCAACTCACCCATGGGAAATATATTGTTCCTCACACTGGCAAAAGTGAGAGCCGCCTCTTCTTCGGCGGAGAGAACCTCTATGCTCAATCCATGCCTGCGCATCACGAGATCGATGAGAAGCTGCCGATTGGCGGCAGCCCTCAAGCTCTCGGTTGCCGCAAGACGTGGTTTCGGCGCATGATACGACTGGGCCAAAACCACGAGCTTGGCCACTGCACGCAATGATCGTCTCATGGGAAGGCCCTGCAACATCCCATTGTCCCGGATTCCTTGGATGAGCTGCGTGGTTATTGCATGCGTGGCAACAAATCGAAATCCGGAAACGGTCTCCTGGCCAACCATAAGGCGCAATGAATTGCTGCCAATATCGATAGCAGAGATATTCATGGCGATTGGGCCAGATTCTTCATGAGCGCTCATGAGTCGCTATGGTCAGTTCCGCGACTACCACATCGGCAGGGAATGGTGCAACTCACGTTTCGCCGTGCCCTAAGGAAGCAGCCACCATCTGTCACGGTTCTCGGATATATCGGGAAAAAGCTCCTCGTAGTCCATACCGATGATGAGTGTAATATCTCGATCCTGCCTGCCGTCCCGGCTCGAAAGGTGGTTCTTGCAGCCTGTAAGTCGGCCGATATGTCTTACTGACGGGTTTCCCCCTCCCCGGTCGATGATAAGCGTGACTTCATGATTCATTTCTGACGCATTGCCCGTATAGACGACATCAACGCCTCGTCGGCGTAATTCCCTGGTGATGGCTCCCGCCAGACCGATCTTCCCGCAGCCATTGAGAACTTCCACACGTATGGGGTTCTTCGGTGGAGTGGGCGGAGGCGCAGGCAATGATCGATGTCGAAGTGCTATGGAGAGAAGAAACAGGCCCACGATGCACCCCGGCAGCAACCACCACAGGATCGAACCCCCCTTGGGCTTCCTCTGTTTTCTTCTTGAGGAGGATTTTGCGCGCCGTTTACGACTTGGTGCCACTACTGATATTTCCTCATCAAGCTACCGCTTCTCTTTCGCGCAGGAATAAGCTCACATTTTGACATCCCATCTTCATCCCGCGTACTGTGGGGGACTACGTCTGTGGTGGGCACGGTCCGCCAGCTGGCGGATGCCTCTACATGGGGGGACCAAATATGTGCGCCAAGACTGCGAACTTATTCCTGCGCGAACACTAACGAGAATCTATTTCTGATCGAGTTCCTTGAAATGTACCATGAGTCGCTCAAGCGTCTCATCCAAGGATTCGGGGAGAACTCTGACGTTTCCGATGGCCGGCATGAAGTTCGTGTCGCCCACCCAACGGGGAACGAGATGAATGTGGATATGTCCTGGGATACCGGCCCCTGAACATGTTCCTTCATTGATGCCGATGTTCATACCCTGAGGTTGATACTCCTTCTTGAGAACCTGTTCGCAGTTTTGAAGAGCATCCATGAGGGCATGTGATTCATCTGTCGAAAGCGCCCCCAGCTCGGAAACGTGACGGCTAGGCGCCACCATGATATGCCCGTTTGTATAGGGGAATCGGTTGAGCAGCACAACCACGAGCTCATTTCGATACAGCACCAGGCCTTCACTGTCGTGTGCCGCCACACAGAAAATGCAATCTTTTTTATCTTTTGCACTCATGATATACTCCATACGCCACGGAGCCCAGAGCCGTTCCACGCCTAAGGTCTCCTCTTCTCTCTGTGTCGCATCTCTCACCGGATCTCATGGCGAAGCGGGCTGGAGAGCTTGGCAAGGGCTTCTTCGGTCTTCTCGAAGTCTTCCTTGGTGTTGATGCCCAACGGTCCCACTGGGCGCCCCATGGAGAGGGCACGTACCTGTTTTTCTTGCTCCACCAGCGCGCCGACCACATCCGTGAGATAGAACTCGCCCTGAGCATTTTTCGATTTCAGCGCGGCGAGCTGATTGTTGAGACTTTCCGGCGAGAAGCAATAGGCTCCGGTGTTTACTTCCCTCACCAGTCGTTCTTGTGCGTCGGCGTCTGCCTCCTCCACGATTCGGATCACTCTGCCCTCGGCGTTCCGAATGATTCTGCCGTATCCGGTAGGATCGTCAAGCTCTGCCGTCAATATGGTGGCATCCGCATCATGCTTTCTATGAATATCCGTCAGTTCCATCAAGAGGGCGCCGGAAATGAGAGGTGCATCGCCGCACAGAACAAGAAGCTCCCCTTGGTTTTGATCAAGCGCCGCCAGCGCCCACTTCACGGCGTCTCCGGTTCCTTTAGGTATCGGCTGGATCACCACAAGGGATCCCAAGGAATGTGCGAGCCGGCCTATGGTATCCGAATCCGGCCCCGCAACCACGACTACGGGATCGGCCCCCGCCTGCGTAGCAGCCTCGATGACATACTGCAGCACCGGCTTGCCGTTGAGTTCGTGAAGAACTTTCGGGATAGATGATTTCATACGCTTGCCCTGACCTGCCGCCAGGATGATTGCCGCCAGACCCATCTCAGGACTTTTTCCGCGGCTGCAAAACGTATCCCCGCCGTCTGTTCCTGGCAGGGGAGACGTCCCACAGACAAAACATGTCAGAGTTCAACACCTATGGCTCCTTCCATTTCATAGGTCCAGAGGTTGTCGATTAATCTCGTGGATCCTACTCCTCCCGCCGCAGCGACCATGACGTTTGTATCGACGGATTCGACGGAACACAACGAATCCCTATCCACGATCTCCACGTATTCTGGTCGAAGGCCTGGGAATTGCCCCAATGCCTCGTGCATTGTCCCCACTAACGACTCCGACGCCCATTCGCCACGGAGGATCCTCTCCTTGCAGGCGCGAAGCGCAGCATACAAACCGAGAGCCTGGCTTCTCTCGCTCTTGGTCAGGTTGATGTTCCTGCTGCTCATGGCGAGCCCATCCGGCTCGCGGACTGTAGGACTCACGACGATCCGGATATCGAGGTTGAGATCCGCCACGAGTCGCTGGATCAGAAGTACCTGCTGGCCATCCTTTCGTCCGAACACCGCGAGATCGGGTCGGACAAGATTGAATAGCTTGAGCACAATGGTGGCCACGCCCTGGAAATGATTGGGACGTGTTTCCCCACAGAGTCGGGACCCGAGCTCGGGCCAGTACACGTACGTGGCGTGAAGTCTCCCATACATCTCATGGACAGGGGGAGCGAAAAGGCAATTCGCACCACGCTCCTCGGCCAGGGCGGCATCGCGCTCGAGGTCTCTTGGGTACGTTTCCAAGTCTTCCCCATGGCCGAATTGGGTGGGGTTGACGAAAAGCGAGACGATGACTGTATCTGCACGTTGGCGTGCGCGCTGGATCAATGAGAGATGCCCGTTATGGAAGGACCCCATGGTGGGCACCAACGCAGTGTCGCCTCGGGCCGATGCGCGCCACACCTTGAGCTCACTATTGGATTTGATTACCTCCATGTCGTCTACTTCGCTTTGCCGTAGCTCTCCTCTGCTGTGGGGAAACGGCGCTCTCGGACATCGGCAGCGTAGGATTCCACCGCGCGTCGTATTTCGTCACCCACAGCCGCGTATCTTCTCGCAAATCGAGCGGGCGGGGAGGTTGAGAGCCCAATAATGTCGTGAAGGACCAGGATTTGCCCATCACAGCCATCCCCAGAGCCGATACCGATAGTGGGAATGGTTATAGATGAGGTCATGACTCGCGCGGGATCCGGCATGGTACATTCAAGAACCAGGCTGAAACAGCCGGCCTTTTCCATGATAGAAGCCTGCTCCACGAGCAGATCATGCTCTTTCTCACTCCTCCCGGATACGCGGTAATGTCCTGTGAGGCGGATATTCTGGGGCGTGAGGCCAAGGTGTCCCATCACCGGTATCCCCGCATCAACGAGCGATTCCGTTAACTCAGGCCTGCAGCCTTCGAGCTTCACCGCCTGGCAGCCGCCCTCCTGCATGAGCCTACCCGCATTGGACAATGCGTGGGAAGGAGACAGATGATACGAGAGAAAGGGGAGGTCTGCCACGACCAAGGCCCGCTTCACGGCACGGGTGACCATGCTCGTATGGTGGACCATGGCGTCCATAGTCACGTTTACCGTGTCTTGCAGGCCCATGAGCACCATACCCAATGAATCACCGACGAGTATTACATCAACACCGGCCTCATCGAGAATTCGAGCGGTGGGGAAGTCATACGCGGTAAGAGCGACGATGGGACGGCCATCCTTTTTCCATCGTTTCAGCAGCCTGGGTGTAACCACCTCATTCATGGTGTATCCTCTTCGGTTTTGCCAGGGATCCATACTTTGACCCCTTCCTCCATATGCCACATGGAGTCAATGAGTTGATCAAGATGATAATTATCATGTCTAAAATCAACATCGTTTGTGTCAATAACAATAACAGGCGATAATTTATAGTTAAAGAAAAAGCGATTATATGCTTCATTGAGCATTTCTATATATTCATTGCTTATTCTTTTCTCAAATTGACGACCGCGATGTTTTATTCTCTGAAGGAGCACTTCGGTTCTCGCCTGCAAGTAAAGCACGAGATCAGGTTGCACTGCCGTCTTCTCGAGGAGAGTCGCCAATCGTTCGTAGAGCACGAGTTCCTGGTCATCCAAGTTCAGGTTCGCGAAAATCCTGTCCTTTGCAAACATGTAATCGCT
>JAUXFG010000055.1 GCA_030620115.1 Candidatus Fermentibacterota bacterium | reverse complement strand
TAGGTGTCATTCTGAGGGAGCGGAGTGATCGAAGAATCTGGGTGGGAGATGGGGCGAGAAGAATCTGGAATCTGGAAATCTTGAATCTCTAATCTGGGGGAGGGGGGATTGTGAAGCAAGCGAAATGCGGGAATGGGAGGAATATGGGATCTTGGATGGGTGATGCAGTTGCCATGTGGGCTGATGGCATTATGATTGTTGCCCGTAATCGAAGTGATATGTTTGGAAAACCGTCATCATTCGGAATCCAACGAGGTGGAGCACGATCCGCACCATGTTGCTCCAGGGGGAGAAACCATGAGAGAGCACCGAGGGACGCTCAGCATCTTGGGTTGCAAATCCGGTCGCCGCTTCTCGGTGAAAATCTGCAGGGAATTGCAGAAGCTCTTTGAGGCTGAGGGTGACGTGCAAGGAGCGTTGGCCGTGCCCATGCAAGAGCGCATATTCCCTAATGGAGAGGTGAAGACGGTCATACATCGCCATGTTCGGGGTCATGATGTCTATGTAGTGCAGTGTGCCATTGATCCCCGGTGCAGACGATCGGTGAACGACAATCTCATGGCACTCCTAACGGCTATCAACGCGGCCCATCAGTCGGATGCGGACAGTATCACGGCTGTGCTGCCCTACTTTCCTTACAGTCGGCAGGAACGGAAAAAGACCAGAGAAGGGATTACTGCCTCACAGGTTGCCCGGTTCTTGGAGGAATCGGGGGTCCATCGGGTCATCACCCTGGACATCCATGCGGAAGCCATTGCCGGCTTCTTCCCACGGGCGACCCTGGATGACCTGCACGCGAGCAAGGTACTCATCGCCGCGTTCAAGGAGTTGTATCTCGGCGATCGAAGCATGCGGGATCTTGTAGTGGCGTCACCAGATGTGGGGAGCGCGGCGCGGGCAAGATTCTTCTCCAAATCCCTTGGCGCCGACATGGCCATTGCCGACAAAGAGCGCGACTATGGTGCCGGTGGCGATATTGTGAGCATGCGCCTGGTAGGTGACGTCAAGGGGAAGGACGTCCTTCTCGTGGATGATCTCATCGACACAGGCGGATCCATCGAAAGCGCCACCAAACTGCTCAAAGACACAGGCGCTCGAGACATATACATTGCGGCAAGCTTTACATTCCTCAATTCGCCTGCGGTGGAGCGACTCGATGAGCTTCATCGAGACCATGATCTCAAGTACGTGATCGGCACTGACGTGGTTCACCGGGGGAAGGCATTTCAGAGCAAACATACGTGGTACCGGGAGGTAAGTGTGGCGCCGTTATTCGCCGAAGTGATCTATCGCATCAATCGCAAGAAGTCGGTGAGTGAGCTACTGAAATAGGAGGCTACAGGTGACCGTCGATTTGACCAGAACGAGGAAGCGAGTGGGAGTTCTTTTCTCAGGCGGGCCTGCGCCAGGGGCGAACACGGTGATCTCATCGGTCACTCTGGCCTTCCTGAATCATGGCATTCAGGTGGTGGGATTCCTCAAGGGTTTCGAGTATATCCAGGATTTCGACAAGCATGATCCAGCAAGCCTTCGAGAGGGTCTCCACTATCTCCACCTGACGCACCAGGTGTCCCAGATACGGAATGAGAGTGGTGTATATCTCCATACGGCGCGCGCAAACCCGGGGAGAGGCATCACCTCGCCGGAAGATCTCAAGGATCCCCAGAAGACCGTACGTCTCAGGAACATCCTGGAGGCTCTGGAATGCCTCGACATCGGCGTACTGGTGACCATCGGGGGAGACGACACATTAAAGACCGCCAATTACCTCAATCTCCTCGGTCTCCCCGTGGTGCATATCCCAAAGACCATTGATAACGATTATTTTGGCATCGCCTGGACATTTGGCTACTGGACCGCCGTGGATGTGGCCCAAGACATACTCCTGAACTTGAGGGGTGACTCTCAGGCGACGAATTCCTGGTTCGTGGTTGAGCTCATGGGAAGAAAGGCCGGCTGGATCACGTATGCCGCAGGGATTGCAGGCATGGCCGATCGCATGATAGCTCTTGAGGATCTGGGGGAAGAATCCCTCGATCTCGCTCTGTTGGCTGATGAACTGGTCGATCTCATTCTTGCCCGAGAACGTGAGGG
This sequence comes from Candidatus Fermentibacterota bacterium, assembly GCA_030620115.1. Taxonomy (GTDB): domain Bacteria; phylum JAFGKV01; class JAFGKV01; order JAFGKV01; family JAFGKV01; genus JAUXFG01. The sequence goes on along the minus strand of JAUXFG010000055.1, from coordinate 20,955 downwards.
AAAGGAGTATGGGATCGTATGCCTCTCAGAGGGGCTTGCCGATCATCTCCCGGAAGATCAACGCCCCAAAGAAGTGGATCGGCATGGGAATATTCTTTTCGGCAAGATTGAGATCGGAGGCATAGTGGCCCACAAGGCGGCGATGGCTTACAAGGCGCGTACGGGACGGGATAAGAAGGTGACCTACAAGCAAGTCGGTTATGAGACCCGGAGTTCTTCGCCCATTAGCTTCGATGTTGTGCTTGGCGCCATGTTGGGCTACGGCGCGTTCAAGCTGGTGTCGCAGGAGAAGTTCGGGCACATGGTAAGCGTCTCAGACAACTTCGACATCAATGCGATTCCTTTCTCGAAACTCATCGACAAAAAGACCTTGATCACGAGGCTCAGAAACGTTCCTCCAGGCAGTGATTTCTATGAGCTAAAAGAGGCGCTCTCGTATAAACCCACGCGTCGTTAGGGTTCATATTTCATCGTGTGCCTTTGTAGCTTCGCCGCGCTGCCGGTGCTGATTCTGGGGATGGCTCCCTGGATCCCGCGACGATTCATATTCGAGATCGGCCTTGGCTCGTGGCCGCTTTGGCGATTGCCGAGCGGGGACCGAGATGTGGCGTTGACCTTTGACGATGGGCCCGAACCCGCCAACACGGAACCGTTGCTGGAGGCGCTGGAAGGCTGCGGCATATCCGCTTCCTTTTTCTTGACCGGGGAGAAAGCGGAGAAGAATCGTGATCTTGTTCGGAGGATTCGAGCCGCGGGGCATGCGGTGGGGTGCCATGGCATGTCGCATGCTCCACTCGCATTTCGGACTCGAGCCGTGCTCGTCAAGGAAGTAGAAGATGCAGTCGATCTCCTAGAGGATATCCTTGGGGAGCAGATCTTCCTATATCGACCGGCCTATGGGGTCAGAAGCCCAGGGCTTTACCGGATGCTTCGTCAGCAAGGGTTGCGGCCAGTGTTTTGGGATGTGATGGCGTACGACTGGCGTGAACCGCCGGCAGAAGTCTTGGTGGGGCGGGTTCTGCGTGGCGCGCGGGATGGTTCGATCATTCTACTGCATGACGGGAACGGCCCAAGGGCTTCCACTATCGAAGCGATTCCAGGTATCGTGAAAGGTTTGCGCGACAAGGATATGAGGTTTGTCACCTTAAGTTAAATCTCAAGTTGAATCGCTGCCAATCCACCGGACTTCTGGAGATGAGAATTGAAAGGGTTCTATCGTGACGAGCGAGAGTCTTATTTGGGAAGAACGTCCAACATCGAACATCGAACGCTCAACATCGAAGTACAAGAGAGGGAGGGGAAGAAGTGAGATGGCCGGGTTTGTATCCGCGGCGCTTGGCAGAGGAATTTTCTTGACTTGGACGTTCGATGTTGAGCGTTGGATGTTGGACGTTTTGCGAGATGATGTGCATCGAATCTGCGTCAGACGCTTGAAGCTTGTCCTTTGGGCTCTCTATCCCCTCAGCTCGATTTTTTCCCCGAGGCGAGGGGGGTATCCGCCTAGCCCGGACTTCTCACCGGGTTTCGAAGCGAAACCGCCGAAATGGTTCCGAATGCAAGGCTTGCGACTGGAAGACCCCGGCTCTGTCAGGGCGTAGCCTGGCTCCGCCGTGGCGAAGCCCGAAGGCGTATCCTCTGCGATACGTCGAGGAGGCTGATGGAACGTAACGAAGCAGGTGGGGCCATATCGGCGGTTGCAGCCGGAAGTTGGTGAGAAATTCGGGCTAATCAAGTTCCGACAGGAAGTTGCGGCTCAAGAGGACAAGGGTCGAGTCTGAGGCGGTGAGAAGAACGTGATGGAGATGATCCAGGGCGGCAACGGTATCTCCCCTTGCGGTGACGAGGAGCCCAGCAAGGTTGTAATGAGCCCAGCCCAGTGAGGGGTCTTGCCTGAGTGCTTCCCTTATCTCTGCTTCAGCCTGTTCCCAGAGCTCCTGGCTGGCCAGCGTTACGCCGAGGTTCTGATGGATCTCCGGCGCCATGGGAGCATGGGCCACAGCCTGCTCCAGCATCTGTTGTGCTTCCTGCCACCTGGCTTGCGCCATGAGTGGAAGCGCTCGATGCGCCAGGAGCGTACCTTGTTTTCTCAGATCGGCCAGTTGACGGGCTGCAACAGAATCTGCGTTTACCTTCCGGGCCTGGGCAAGGAGGGCCTGCGCCCCGGGGGGAGGAGTCTCGGAGCGAAGCGCGCGCTCCAGGTATTTGACTGCCTCCTCCCTCTCTCCGGCGAGGAGGCTGAGGCGGCCCAGGTGAAACCATACCATCTCCCGATCAAGGCCTCTGGTCAACTGTGATTGCCATTCAGCGCATGCGTCTTCGATTTTCCCCTGTTTTTCCAGAGCTAATGCTTTTCGGGCATGAATATCAGGGTCATTTGGACCGATTTCCTCGTAGAATGTGAGGGCAGTGGCAGGACGGTGGGCCGAGGCATGAAAATTCCCCGCGATATAGCGCGCACGCGTGGAAAATGGTATTTCTCCCATGGCACGGTTAATCTCTCTGATGAACTGCTCCCGTTCGTCCACGGTGAATGATCCGGCCTTCGGTTCCAGCACATAAGGGTCGAGCATTCGATAGCCGTCTCGGGCAAAACAGATCTCCCGGTCGTCACCCGGGGCCAGCAGGAGCACTCCACCATCATCCCAGGCCACCACGCGCCAGCCCAAGAAGCGGAAGAGGGGGTAGAGGGTCGAGGTGGTGGCTCCCCGCCAAAGGCGCGGATAATCCAAAATGGCGCCTTTGATATCGAAGCCCTGAATGAAGTAGTGCCAACTTGATACATCTTCGCAGGCCGCGCGCTCCATAGAGGCCAAGTCGGCGAACAGCTCGGTACGTCCGTCCATGTAAACCCGGCGCTCCGGGTACCATCGCCATTCCAGGTATGAACCCTGATGCATGTCATTGAGACAGCGTGTAGGAAGATTCTTCTCAATGACATAGTCGGCGGCTGCTTTTGGGTAGTTTTGTTCGGCGATCCCCGCTGACAGGGGTTGGTAAACGAGGATCGTCACGAGCACAAGACATGCCGCCAAAGAACCCAGGGCCATGGACATACGACGCGAGGGAAGCTTGCGAACGAGAAGGAAGAGCCCTTCCGCATTGCCTGGTACGGCGAGGAGGAATACGTACGCCACCATTCTCACGGACTTGAGGGAGAGCAGCGTGAAAACGAGGAGGAGCAACCCGTCCCAGAGACGTCGCTTTCGTCCCGGCACCGCCAGCAAGCCACATGAGGCCGCGAGATAGACCCAGAACCATGGCATCTCTCGTGGAACCAAGGGCGCCCATTCCGCCACCAAGAGTTTCTCGGTGGTCTGTACTGATACGATCTCTACCAGCGGCAGAAGGATTTTCCACGAGTAGGGGTTGATCAAGAGCCCGCACAAGGCCGCGGCCATGACGCCTATTCGTCCTTTTGAGATCAGTCTCCCCGCAATGGCGAGCACCACGATGAGGAGACCCAGATGACCAGCGTGGAGGTTCGCCCAGAGTGCGGAGAGAATGCCCACCCCGACTATCTGACGCCGGCCTTTCGCTCTTCCCAGCCACCAGATCAATACTGCTGCAAGAAGGAATGAGTGGAGGTGGGGCCGGACGAGCAGCCGGAACTGGGAGAGAGCAAGCGCGGGGATGAAGGCCAGTAAAAGGGTCCAACCGGGTGCTTTGTACCTGTTTCGAAAGTCAAGGAATAGGAAGACCCCCAGAAGCCAGAGAATCAGGGCTCGATAGCCGGCCAATCCTGTCATATCGCCGAGTTGAAAGGCACGCCAGAATGCAAGCTCGGCTAACCATTCGTAATCTGTCCAAGACTTGCCCGCCTCGGTAAAGGAGAAAAACTCCTGAGTGGGGAATGTGCCATGGTCACAGATCCATCGGCCGACAGCCAGGTTTCGCCATATGTCATAGTTCGTGATCTGCTGGAACCCGAGCGCAGCAGCGAGCCCCAAGAGAAGAAGAACCACGATGATGTGTGCCCAACTCCCCCGGGGAGACTCCGGTGATCTTGACTTGTCTTCATGGTGCCGCTTAGATGTCATAATTCATTCCGAATAAAGGGCTTCCCGCCCCCCCCATCCAATGAAGGAGGATTCCCTTGCGTAGCGCGTCCATCAATTGCCATACCCCGTCTCCCTGTGGAGGCGCTTCCATGCGGAGATATCCGCCGACAGTGCGGCAGGACGCAAGAGGGACACACTATTCGAGGTTGGCATACAATCATGGCGGGATCTCGGTACGACGCAAGACAGTGTTGTCGCGATTGACCAGGCTCCGGCGGTGTACCACGGAATCCGGCGGGGGTCTCTTGCTGCTTCTGACTGCTTTTTTCATATGGGGGAGCATGCTTGCAGGGTGTGGCCAGAAGGATCCCGACATCATCGTGGTTGGTGAAACGGGGACGTTGGTTGTCTTGAGCACCCCCGACTCTGCTGCCATTCGGCTCGATGAACAGATTACCGGCCTCTTCACCCCCAGCACCATCACCGATGTCTCTGTGGGGAGTCATACGGTGCGCGTCGTCAAGACAGAGTATACGCCCCGTCCGGATTCGCTGTTGGTGGAAATCCTTTCTGGGCAAAGCGCTTACGCCGATTTCGAGCTCGATCCTATACTGCCTCGGCCCGCCCTTTTGGAAAGCTTTACCAATGTGAGTTGTGGCCCGTGCGCGGACATCAATCACATGATGTATGAGCTTCTGGATGAGCTGGGTATTGACCAGGCCGTATTGATGGAGTTCCATACACAGTTCCCCAGCCCTCTTGATCCGTTCTATCTCGAGCAGAGAGTGTTGATGGATGCAAGAATGGCGCTGTACAATGTTGCGCAGGCGCCGTGGCTTATCATTGAGGGAGTGGCGGGGATGCAACCCGGCACGGAGTCCCAGGTGCGTGCCGCGTTGGACGAGGCTCACCTCGCGCAAGAGGTTGACCTGGGACTTTTGGGAAGCATCGAGGGAACGGCACTCTCGTGTTCGCTGAGGGCACAATCCCTCCAGGATGAGGGTGCCTATCTCTTGAACGTTTTTGTGACGCAGGACCAGATCGAATTCGAGGAACCCCCCGGCACCAACGGGGAGACCCTTTTCCGGCACGTGGTGAGAGGAGTCATGCCCGGTGTGGCGGGAGAGTCGGCCGAACTGACTACGGCCACTCCCGTCTGGTTTGCCTGGGAGACCACCCTGCCATGGCGGACCGAGGATGAGATGGTTCGACTCATTGCGGTGGCCAGGTCAACCAGTTCTTCCGAGGTGAAGGGTCTTGATGTGCTTGAACTCCCCTGAGCCTTTGGCTCCATCTATCTGAGGAGATGCCATGCGATTCCTGAGAATGATGGTCGTGGCCATCATGTTTCTTTCCATACTCTCGCTTTCGGCCAAGGCGCAAGTCGTTATCACGATGGATCGGTATGCATGTCTTGTCGAGCTCTACGATCAGTCCGGGAACCCCGTGGATCTTTATGGTTCCATTGCCAATGAGGGTAGCCAAGTCGTGAATTTGACGTGCCGGCTTGACGTGGAGCAGCCCGCGCAATGGCTGTCAGCGGGTGTCTGCGTTGGACAGGCTTGTTTCCCATCGGAAATGGATTTTCCCCTGGCGCTCGATGCGGGGGAACAGGCCGCACTTCATCTCACGTTCTATCCATATGCCGAATCGGGCAAGGGAAGCTTTATGTTCAGCGCTGCCGGGGCAGCTGCCGCCACAATGGAAGTGTTGGCGGGTACTCGTTCCCTCATCATAGACGATGACGAGGGAACGGATTGCCAGCGTTTCGTGGAAGATGCGTTGCCCGACGGCGTCCTTTTCCTTACCTGGGATGAATCGCTGGAGCCCCTCTCGGCTCAGGATCTGCCACTGCTTGATCGGCTCATATGGATGACGGGCGATGTGGCTCAGGATGCATTGAACCAGGGCGAGACCCAGGTAATCGGCAGCTTCCTCGACGCCGGCGGAAAGGCCATCCTCACCGGGGAGAACATCCTCGATGGCGCCGCGGCCGGTGTGTTGGGAGCCGAAAAACTCGGTGCGGAGGTCCAAGCGCCTTCGGTTGAATCGAGGACCATCGAAGCCGTTATCGGAGGTGTCTTCGACGAAGGATTTTCCTTCGAGATCGCAGGCGGGACCGGCGCCGACAATCAATTCTCACCCTCAGGTCTCAACCCTGTGAACGGGGGGAGGAGCATTCTTGCCTATGACTCGGGTGAGGCTGCCACTGTGCGGCGCATTTTGGTTGGCGGATACCGGGCCATGGTTTGCGGCTTTGGCATCGAGGCCATTGCGTCATCAGAGGACCTGGAGACGTTTCTCGATGTGGCGCTTCAGTGGCTGGACTCCACCGATGCGCAATTGCCCACCAGGCCGGTCGTTCCCATACTTCTTCGAGAAGTCATGCCGAATCCGGCTACTGATTATCTCCGCATGACTTTAGCGCTGGACGACGGCGCGCCTGTCACCATATGGCTGACCGATCTGTCAGGGCGACGGGTGGCCCAGTTGCATCAAGGGCCGTGGACAGAGAGACATCTGATGCTCCCGCCTCTCTCCGCCGGCGCATACCTCATTTTCGCACAAACCACAGGCGCCCGTGATGCGCAGTCGGTCATTCTCCTTGGAAACTAGCATATGAAGACCATCTTCATCATCCTGATTCTCTCGTCAACAGTATTGGCGGACCCACGGGCGCCTGAGTTCTCGCTTCAGGACCTATCGGGCAAGACCGTATCACTCAGCAGCCTGCGCTCCAAAGGAGCCGTGGTTCTGGATTTCTGGGCCACGTGGTGTGGGCCATGCGTGAGGGAGCTCCCGTTTGTCCAGAAGCTCCACGAAGAGTTTGCCGACAGGGGAATCACCATCGTGGGCGTATCGGAGGACACACCAAAGACCATATCCCGAGTCAAACCCTTTGTGCGAGCAAGGAAGCTTACCTTTCCCATCCTTTTTGACCGCAACAACAAGGTGATGCGGATGTTCAAGATCTCCAGCATTCCTTATGTGTGTATCATTGATTCAACCGGTTCCCTGTTTTATTCTCATTTGGGGTATAAGCCTGGTGACGAGAAGGAGCTTCGCAAGAAGATTCTGGAGGTCCTGGAGTACCAAAGAGGAGAAGTCGAAGAGTGAGATACATACTCCTCACTGCATTGTTTTTGATCCGGACGACCGGTGTGCTCGCCTATGCGGGACTCGCGGGTGGGACCGTGTCGGTGGGCAATCGATTGGATTACTCGATCTCTAGTGAAACCAGCGAAGAGATTCTGGAAAACTACTTCGATATCGATTATGGAAATGGCCCATTCCTTGCCAGGCTCCGTTACGAGGTGTTTCAGCCCTCGGAGGGAGCCAGAGATCGGGAAGGACTGGTCTTCCGGTCTATTGGTGTGGCGAAGGACGGTTTCGATCTTCGGGTGGGGCACTTCTATGCTCTGCTGGGCCGGGGTCTTGCATATAGAGGGTACGAAGACAGAGAGCTCAGGGTCGATACTTCACTGGATGGGCTGAAACTCTCGTTCACTCACGATCAGGCGGCCCTCACGGCTTTCTCGGGAAGAACGTATGGGGAGTCGCAGGTCTTTCACGCAGGTGATGGGGAGCTGCATCCAGTGGAATGGCTCACTGTGGGCGGGAGCTATGTCTCTCGCCGTGAAGTCTTCACCACCGGGTATCAAAAGCCAAGCGTTGAGCTTGGATGTGGGCGTGGGCAGATCATGCTGGGGCCTGTGGATCTGTATGCCGAGGTTGCGCATCGAACTAAGGATGGGGAGAAGGATGATGGGCGCGGGGTTCAGTCTCCAATACAAGGACTATGAGCAGATGAGTCTCAAGGCGGAAGGCAGGGAGTATTCAAATCCACCGGCTGCACTGCCTGAGCACGTATGGGCGCTGCTGTCAAAGCAATCCAGGGAGCTCGATGTCGATGACGAACGTGGTTTCCTGGCGCACCTGGAATATCAGGTCGGTGATAACGCGGGCTTTGCGGGGACCTATGTCTCTGCGGAAAATCATGGTGGGATAAGTCTTTTCGAGGAAATCACGGTTGAAGCGAGGCTGTGGGAGCTCTCGTCGTGCCCGATCCATGCAGTGGCAGGGCGCAGCGAGGAGTATCTCGGGGTTGCCTCGGGCGAGGAGGAAGTGGAAGACCGGCGAGTCTATGTGACGGCCATGGCGGAAGGAAATTTCCCTATTGCCGGCGCCTGGAGCGGCAAGCTGGTGGTCGGGCACCAGCACGCGGACGGCGATGCGGTGGGGGAGTATGATCTCGAGCGTGTGGAAGTCGAGCTGACCAAGTCGCCCGGGATCTCCTTGGCGTTGGTGGGGGAATGGAGCAATGTCTCGTCCATGCAGCAGGACCTGCCGTGGCTGCAAGTATTCTCTGAGAGGACTGTCTGGGTGTATGGGCAGCTTTTCCTTGACCTGGCCCAGGGCCATCAACTCCGTCTTTTGGTAGGCTCACGACCCGAGGGTAAGGTCTGCGCAGGAGGCGCCTGCAGGATCGAGCCGGAATTCGAGGGAATTGAGCTTACATTGATAAGCATGTTCTAGGGAAACGACATCCTGGTGTGAGGGGCACTATGACACATATGTGGAGATTCTCGTTCGCGGTTCTTGCTTTTTTGGCATGTCTGGCCGGGACCGCCCGGTCAACGCCGCCCTACATCCATCCTGAGCCGGGAGCCACCACGGATCAAGGCGGCCAGTTGTTCAACAATATTTCGTGGAACTCCACGGGGGCGTCCTCCTACCGCGTCAGATGTCTTTTGGCAGGTCCGGATAGCGGCATCGCGTTCAATGAGCCCTTTTTTACCCGGGGCGGGGACAATGTGATCTACTTCTCCAAACCGGATTTCATCGAATGGACTACTACGAGCAATACGAGCTATGATTTCTACTATCCGGACGCTGGCTTCCCGTTCAGTTTCCTGATTCATGGTTCTCTGGTCAGGTATCAGGTGAACTCGGTTCCTGATCCCCTGGACCAGTACAGTCAGAGAACGTCGGTCCAGGACAATGTGGGGCCTTACATACGCGGGAATACGTTCCAATGTACCAACGTGCACGCGGGGTACTCAGGAGATGCAACGGGCACAGTGGAGATAGTGGACTACGAGTCAGGTGTGCTTCGTGGCATGGTGATCCCCTTTTATGGCGGCCAGCAGGGGCCTGACCTCTCCATGAGTTGGGAGGGAGGCGATTTGTACTCGTTCTCCATTCCCGAGCCTGGCGGTGGCTGGGGTTCCATAGCCGGTGAGTATCTGACCATACGGGTCCACGGATACGACAATGCCGCATTGCCCCATGAGTTCGACCCTTCTTGGTGGTACAACGAAAGCTATCAGAACTTCCTTGAGCTGGTGGAAGCCGTAGGCCAGGAGATGGAACTACCGTTTGCCGGTGAGAGTGGTCCGGAGGCTGCGGCGCGGAAGGGAGGCGGGGAAGGCGGCGAACGGTCTACGAACTTCAGGATCCAGTGGGATCGGGATCAGAACTTCGATCCTCCGGAAGGGGAGCAAGATGTGACGGCGCCGTCCACATATGGCTCCTCGTCCGTGGGATGGCTCAGCGATGGGGCTCAGTACTGGTTCAGAGTAGGGCATGAGAATCAGTTCGGAGAGTACCAATTCGGTGCGCCGGTGACGAGCGTGGCGGATCATTGGTTGCCCGGGCTGAACAATTGGTCAGCGGCGGACCTGACAGAGGAGACCCCGGGCCCGTGGACAGGGAGCATAGAAGTCGACGATATTGAGCTCGAATACTGGGGCGGTGGGTTTTCGGTCCGTGGAACACTGCAGTACCGGATCGGGGAGGCGGAGGTCCAGACCGTGAACTTGACTGTGTACGGTGACCCCCCCGGCAGTCCCGCGCCCTATTACTTCTCCATTCCCGAACCACCCGGCGGATGGGGTGTGTACGCAGGCCAGAGTATCAGAAACATGATGGTGAAGGTTTGGGACTCCGCGGCCCCTCCCGACGGCTTCGGTCCCATCATTGAGGACAATACGACCTACTTCTATCCTCCTGATGAGCTCATTGAAGCGGTCAGGCCCACTATAACCCTTCTTGCCCCCGGCCCTGGCGATGTGTTGGAGGATGAGGCATGGATCAAATGGAATGCCACGGACGATCAGGTTCCCGGTGGGGCCGATCCGGATGGGGACGAGACCGAGGATCTCCTCATCAATCTGAGCTACAGGGATCGGTTCACGCCGTGGAGTTTGATAGATGAGGTGGAGAACAGCGCCACACAACCGTGTTCGCTTCTCTGGGATCTTTCAGGGATTCCGGAGGGGATGGCCTACTTCCTGCGGGCAATTGCCAGGGATCCTGCCGGACATGCGGATACCGCAATCGTCCAACCATTCACTATCAATGTCCATGATCCTCCTTTCATCACCGTATTGGCGCCCAATGGCGGCGAAGTGATTCTGGGGGAGTATCTCATCAGATGGACCGCTGCGGACCCGGATTCGAACTATGGTGAGCTGCCTCTGACCCTCAGAATCGATTTCTCTTACTCCCCGAACGCCGGAGGCCAATGGTTCGGCATCTCCGTGGGCAGCATTAGCAACGATGGGGAGGAACTCTGGAATATCAATGAGCTGGCGGACGGCGATGATTACCTTGTGAAGCTCAGGGTCACGGATCCTTTGGGATTATGGGCCGAAGATCAATCAGACGCTCCCTTCACCATTGATAACAATGATCCTCCGGATTCCGTACTCCTCATTTCGCCCAACGGCGGTGAGATGTGGTATGGGGAACAGACGGTGCGCTGGTATGCGCACGACCCTGACATCCTCGATTCCCTCACCATAAAGCTCAACTATCGACGATGTATCCCGGATAATCCACCCTTCTGGACGCCTTTGGACTCGACTTTGGAGAACACGGGGAGCTATGTCTGGGATACCGGCTTGATACCGGCGGGCTGGTATGAGATGCAGGTGGTTGCAATAGACCGGGGAAATCTCACCGGCATCGACGTGTCTGATACGTGCTTCATCATCAATCCGCCGGATCCTCCCACCGTGACTGTTCTTGCCCCCAATGGCGGCGAATTCTGGAACGATACGCAGATCATTCTCTGGGAGGCTGATGATCCCGATCTTGAGTATGGCGATACTTTGGCTGCGTTGGTGGAGGTTTCACCGGATAGTGGCGCAAACTGGATTACTCTGGCCACCCGATTGCCGAACTCGGGACACCTGGAGTGGAACACGTATCAGGAGCAGTTCCCGGATGGTGCTGATTATCTCGTCCGCGTGTGCGTGACGGATACCTTCATCGGTACGCAAGTCTGCGACATATCAGACGGTGTGTTTTTTGTGCTCAATGAGAACGATCCTCCCGCGATGCAGTTGCTTTCTCCAAACGGCGGGGAGAGCCTACGTGATGAGATTCTGATCCAGTGGTCCGCGTCGGACCCGAACTCCGACATTGGAGACACGGTCGCTATCTCTCTATTCTTCAGCGCGGACAGCGGGCAGTCATGGAGTCCCCCTCTGGTGGAGAGCTTTCCGAATACCGGCTCGTGGCTTTGGAATATCAGCTCTCTGGACGATGGCAATACCTACCTCGTGCGGGCCTGCGCCACTGACAGGCAACAGATCACGGTCTGTGATGAATCCGATACCACCTTTTCGATTTTCAACAATCCCGATAATCCCACCGTTACCGTGATTTCGCCCAATGGGGGGGAACACTGGTCCGGTGTGCATGAGGTCCGCTGGGAGGCGGACGATCCCGATCTGTTTGTGGGTGATACTCTGTCTGCCACCGTGTGGGTCGATTCGAGCCTTGCCACCGGCTTCCAGCCCTTGCTGCTGGCGGATGGAATTCCGGGGCTCCCGGGGAGCTTCCTGTGGGATACGGGCGCGTATGAGCTGCCGGATGGCGATTGGTTCCGTATCCGGGTTCGGGTGACTGACACGGATTCTCTCTCTCGCACGGATCAGTCTGACGAGTCATTCCTTCTTTTCAACAACAATGATCCCCCGACCATTTCCATCCTTTCTCCTCAGACCGGCGATATTTGGAAGGGAATCGAGGCTATCACATGGGAGGCGGACGACCCTGATCTGCAATGGGGCGACAGCATCGCCGTATCACTGTACTTCCGCAGCTCAACAGAGGGAGATTGGGTTCCCATCGTCCTGGGCCTGGCGGATACGGGCGTGAGGGATTGGGACACAGAGAGCGTGATGGACGGTCTGGAGTATCAGATCAGGGCCGTGGTGAGGGATACGGCGTTGGCGGAAGCAGAGGACGTTTCCGGCATTTTTGCCATCGAGAACGTAAATGAGCCTCCCGCCGGGTTTTTTCTCATCTCTCCGGTCACTGGGAGTACGGTCACCGTTTTCAAGCCCCTTCTCACATGGGAGTCCGCCCGGGATATCGATGCCGGTGATCGGGTGCTTTATGATGTCTGGTATCACTTGGACGGGGAAGAGGCGACGAGTGTACATGCGGGACGCGATACCACGCTGACCGATCAGGATTGGACAGAGGCACTGCAGGACGACAGCCGCTACACATGGTTCGTTGAGGCCACCGACAGCTTGGGGCCCGAGACCACCACCAGCCTCGATACATGGTGGTTCGTGACCAATATAGACGGCAACGACGTGCCCATGGACTTCCATCTGCTGGCGCCTTCCGATGGGGCGCTCGTACATCCTGATTCGGTCTTTTTCGCCTGGACTCCATCGTTTGACGAGGATGTGTTGGACACGGTGAGGTATACGATCCACGTGGACACATTATTCAGCCTTGCGACCGCGACGACCATTAGTGTTGATACACTTACCTCCTGGCGCAGCCAATGGACCTTCAGGGATAATATGACTCACTATTGGCGCGTGCTGGCACGCGATACCAACGGCGCGGAGAAATGGAGCCAAGAGCTCTGGGTCTTCACCACGGATCGCGGCAATGATGGTCCAGCGACCTTCCACCTCCTCTCTCCGGGGCATCAGGTAGTGCTCCATCAGGCAGAGATGGATACGCTTCAGCTGATCTGGCAGCCCGCGCCCGATCCTGATCCCTTGGACGAGGTGACGTATTGTGTGGCGCTGTTCGACAGCATTCACCCGGCGGATCCGGGATGGTCAGGCGGGCTCTTCGAGCTGGAATCGGGAAACGCTGCTGCGCTCCATCTTGGAGAGGCCCTGACGGCATTGGGCGATAGCCTCGCCGACAATCGCATCTATACATGGCGCGTCACCGCGACGGACAGCCGGGGAGCGATAACAAGCTCAGAGGAGAAGTGGTGGTTTGCCACCAATGATTTGAACGAGCCGCCGCTTGTTTTCGACCTGGTATCACCGTGCCATGGGTGTACGCTGAGCACGCTGCAGCCAACCATGTGCTGGCAGCCGGTCCTGGATCCTGATCCACTGGATCGGATTGTCTACCGAATCGAACACGACGTTGATCCTCTGTTCCCCACGTTGGTGATCATACCGGATCTCTCTCAGACGTGCTGGACGCCTGATTCCCCGTTCAGTGATCGGGGCAGTGTGTATTGGAGGGTCTGGGCCATTGATCGTGATGGCCTGGAGACTCGTTGTCGTGAGGAATGGGAGTTCATTATTCTGCCGCAGAGCACCATCGAAGGGTTGATCAACTACCCCAATCCGTTCGCCGCGGGGCGGGAGGTGACCCGAATACAATATGTGCTCCTGATGGACTCCAAAGTCGAGCTTGATGTCTATGATCTCCTCGGCAATGCGGTGTGGAGCACCTCGTGTATGGAGGGAGAATCCGGAGGCCGCCGAGGCACCAATGTCGTGGAATGGGATGGCAGGAATCAAGATGGCGAGGTCGTGGGCAATGGAGGGTACATCTGCCTTGTCAGAGTATCTCCTCTCGGCGAATCAACTGTGGAAAAGATACGCAAGATCGCGGTGATGAAGTAGAAATTATGTAACTTCTCAATAAGTCGGTGCATCGAGCCTTCTCCCCCTTTTGCAAAGGGGGATTGAGGGGGATTTTTTCCGATATCGCACGGACTTATTGAGAAGTCCTGGCTAACTGATCCAGCCACCGGAGGTGTGCGCGTGAGAAAAATCCTGAGCTTGCTGCTTGTCTGCGTGGCGGTTTCATCCGCCATGGGCGGCGATTGGTGGGAAGAGGAGCTCGCCGAGCAAGAGAAGGCCATTTCATCCGGTGAGGCCACCCATGCTGCGGTGGGCAATGTCCTGTGGGCCGGCGGATACATCGAGGTCATCGGCGAAGCGGGATGCGATATGGAAGTGGCGCTTTCCGAAACGGACTGCTATGTCTCGGCGAGACGAGCTGCCATCGTTTTGGCGCAGGAGAAGCTCGCTGAAATGGTCCATGGCATTGCAGTGGACGGGGAGACTACCTTAAGAAACGAGCTGCTTCGATCGAGTACGCTTCGGACAAAGACCTTTGGTTTGATCCGTGGCGCCGAGATTTGTAAGGAAGACCGCGTAAGGCTACAGGATGGATCGATCCTTGCGCGGGTATGGATGAGGCTTCCCCTCCATGGGGAGGGAGGCCTCGGTCAGCCTGTGCTGGAACATGCCATGGCCAAGGCGGTGGATCGACCGATACCGGTATTCAGCTTTGATGATAAGGAAAAGGAGCCGACTTGTACGGGCATCATCGTGGATGCCGGCAATCTCGAGGCAATCCCGGCCATGGCGCCAAGGCTTTTGGTTCTGGAAGCACTGGAGGCGGCGCTCTGTGTTGAACAGGTCGATCTCGAGGTGGCGGCCGAGATCGGCATGGTGGCCTATGCCGCGGACCTGGGACAGGCGGAGTCGCTCAAGGAGCGTATCGGTGACCATCCATTGGTGGTCACTGCCGAGTCATCCCACGGGGCGACCGGCGCTGATCTTGTTATCTCCGCGGCGGAAGGGGAACGTTTGAGGGCTGCCGACGCCGCCGGTTCCCTGCTCAAGAACTGCAAGGTGGTTTTCGCGGGAGAGACATTCTTTTGAGCAGTCCTCTGAAGCCTCCTTCCGCCCTCCTGCTCCTTGGACTGCTGCTTCCTTCGCCCGCTTTCCCCGCAATCGCGCCCCTCATCCATGGTGAAGCCTCCATCCTGTTGAAGGAGGGGCGTTTTCTGGAGGCTCTCACGGCCTATGAGCAGCTCACGGATGAGGCCTTCCCCATCCAGTGGCAGGCCAGTGCTCACCTGAAGATGGGAGGGATTCTCCTTCTATTCCTCGACGACTATGAGAATGGAGAAGCTCATCTGAAGAAGGCAGTGGCTCTCGATCCGGATGGGCCTCTGGGTGCACGTGCGTTTTTCAAGCTTGGTATGCTCTATCATGAACAGCAGAGATACGAGGAGGCTGCTGAGGCGTTCGAGCGCAGCATAGAGCTTGAGCCAGGAGGGGTCAATACCCCTACGGCCGAGTTCCTGCGCGACCAATGCCGAAGGCTCTCACGCCTGCCTGCGCATCTCGTTGAGCCGGAAGCGGTTGAGAGGAATGAATTGCCTGCAAGAAGCACTCTGCTTCGTGTGGCAGTAGCCAAGGGTCACGCACGGCTTCGGCTTTCTTGCCAGGGGGGGATGTGGGAAATTGCAAAGGACGGCTCCAGGAAGGCTCAAGAGCTCCAAGACGGGACCGTGACGGTAGACGGGGCCTCATCGGGTATGCAGATTGATGGCAAAGCCACCGACGCATCAGAACTGGAATTCCGACCGCTTGGAGATGCACGGCTTTCTTTTGATGGAGTATCCTTTCCAGGTCGACTGAGGGTTCTCCACTCGCGTGGGAACCTGCTTGTGATCAATGTGGTGGATCTCGAACAGTATCTGCGTGGGGTAGTCCCCAAGGAGATGCCGGCTTCATGGCCAGAGGAGGGCCTTGCCGCGCAGGCGATCTGTGCCAGGACATATGCCATGTACCAGAAAGCGAGGAGAACCGACTACCAGTATGATTTGCTTTCCACAGTCTCATCCCAAGTATATGGAGGCGCCGATGCCTGGCATTCCCGTACTGACGAGGCGGTGCAGAGAACCAAGGGGCGTGTGCTTCTGTACCAGGGTGAGCTTGCTTTGACGCTCTTTCACTCATCCAGTGGAGGGCATACCGAGGATATGGAGAATGTCTGGGGTGCAGGGTTGCCGTATCTCAAGGGTCGGGAGAACCCATATAGTCCTTCGAAGCCATGGGAATATTCCATCCGGTTGAAGGAATTGGAGAGCATTCTTCGCAAGCGAGGCGCCACGGTGGAGAAGCTGAAACGAGTTGTTTTCTTGGACAGGGGGGTGTCGGGCCGGTTCAAGACTGCCCGGGTTGAAGGACGGCACGGTACGACGGATCTGCGTGGTGATCGATTCCGTGGATTTGTTGGTCCAGGAAAGATGAAAAGCACGAGAGCACGGCCGACCATGTCGAGGTCGGAGTTGCAACTCGAAGGCGAAGGATTCGGTCACGGAGTGGGTCTCTCGCAGTGGGGCGCCCGGGCCATGGCGCAACAGGGTTCCTCCGCTGAGGAGATCGTTGCTTTCTACTATCCAAAGACAACACTCGGCGTGCTGGTCAATGTGGAATGAAGAGCAAGGGTTCGCGCAGAAATAGGTTTGCGGTCCTGGCGCAAAGATTTGCGGCAGAATTCGTCTCCCTCCATGTAGGGGCACGGCATGCCGTGCCCACCGGTGGCGTAGCCCAAGCTATAACCAGCATTTCGCTTCTCTTCCCATTCCATTATTCAATTGCCCCAATCGCGCAAGCGCTGGATCCATTGGCCAGCCAAGGTGATCATCCACGGGAGGTGTAGACTGGCCATCGTTGCATTACTTCTGATCGCACTCCTGACAATGCTGCTTGTGTCGAAGAGCGCGGCCCATCTTCGCCCGTGGATAGGCTCGTGCCTGGTTCTTCTTCTCGCTCTCACTCCTTTCCTGAGAGGAGAACTGGCGGCGCTTTCCGTGAGCATAGTATGTGCTGGCTGCATCGAGCGTCTATTGCGGCGTAGGAAAAATCTGGAATGGCCGCGTGCAGG
This sequence comes from Candidatus Fermentibacterota bacterium, assembly GCA_030620115.1. Taxonomy (GTDB): domain Bacteria; phylum JAFGKV01; class JAFGKV01; order JAFGKV01; family JAFGKV01; genus JAUXFG01. The sequence goes on along the minus strand of JAUXFG010000055.1, from coordinate 3,982 downwards.
AGCCGGGGTGGCGAAACTCGGTCTAGCATCGCTACTCTTTGTCTTCTCGGTTCAGGTTTTTCGGGGCCACGTTTGGCCGCGGCCGCTTGCTGACAAGCCCGTCACTGTTGGTGTCTTGGTGGCAATAGGGGTGGTAGCTGTGGGGATCCTTTTTGCACGCAGTTCAGGCGAGGCTGGAAGATGAGTCCTGTGTGGGCGCTGTCCATGGCCATGTTTCTTTTTGCCATAGGCATCTGGTCTCTGGCTGCGGCTCGCACCATGGGGGAGTTAGGGGGGCCGGTATTCCTGATCGGGGTGTCGGGGCTTGCTGCGGCACAGGCCGCGTGCTTTCAAGGCACGCAGTGGACGTTTGCCTTGGCGGCGAGCCTTGCGTTGTTGGCCTATCTTGTTGCTCTCGAGCTGCCTAAGTCCGGACCGGACGGTGGGCAAAGGGAGCGATCATCTTGATCCTTTTGGGATTTCGCACTTTTCGAGAGACAATCTGTCCAGAGGGAAGTAGTCTGAGCAATGCCGGCTGATTCTATTCCATTGGTACATGCAGTGATTCCCGGCATTGCGCTGGTTTTTGCACTCGTTTCGATATTTCATTCCAAGATTGTGCGCATCTCCAGCTGGGTTGTGGCCGCCTCCTTGCTTTTCCTCGAGATCGTGCTGGTCTCCGACGCATCCTCTGCGTGGATTGGAGGGTCGGGCACGCTGAGGGGTATCTGGCGAGGTTTCACTCCACAGGTAAGGGGAAACCACTGGGGAACCTGGAATTCCTTCAGTATTCTTCTTGGGCTGGGGTGCTTTCTCCTATTGAGTATCGCGCCTGAAGGAAGAAGGAGACGGAGAAGTACATCAGTAGCGATCCTTGGTATCCTGGGATTGATGCTCTGCAACAGTGTTGAGCTACTTCTCCTGTCGTGGTCCCTTGTGTGTGCTGCCGGGCTTGCATCGGCCATGGATCCGGTCAACTGCTCCGCCGCAGGGTCGCGTGGGCAGGTTGGCGTGTGCTCGAAGGAAGCAGTTGCGGCGGGGATCTCTGTATTTTCGGTGGGGATTCTATGTGCGGCGTTGGCCGCGCAAGGAGGGTTTGGCGAATTGTACGGCGTGGCGGGCCATGGTGGGGCGATGGATGTTGATGGGTTATCGCAAATCAGACATGCCACCCTCTCTATTATTGGTTTTGGGCATGTGTCTCTCTCTGTTTTGTTTCCGGTCCTGATCGCGTTGGCGGTTTTCTCGGTGGCTCTCATGCCGGTGGGCACAATCAACCATGCCTGTGGTCTTGGGGCAGTGGCAGGTCCGCTTTTCTTATTGAAGATATATCCCTTGGCCGAGCTGGGCATGCGGGGCGGGTCTGCCCTTCTCTTGACGCTTTTTGGGCTCACAGGCATGGCTTGGGCCGGATTCCGAAATCCAGATGCGCCCAGTCGGCATATGCTGATTCTCTCCGGGGGGACATTGGCCCTCCTGGGTGCAAAACTGCCTGCGGGGGCGCTCATGTGGGCACTCCTGTGGATGCCCACGGTGTTTTTTCGACAGTTCGCTTCGAATGGGGTGACAATCCTTGTGCTCATTGGATCATTTCTGCTTTTGACTCCCTATTCCTCCTTGATGCAGACGCACGGTCCGTGGACATGGATGGGTTCTCTTCTCGGCGTCTTCTCGGTTGGCGTATCAATGGCCTGGAATCGAAGCGGGAAGAACAACTGGCGGCTGTGGGCAGGCACTGGGATTATCCTTCTTCTTGTGGTATGTTCGTTCTTGTTATCCAGCATGCCATTTTGGACGCCCAAGACTCACTACAGTTTCCCGAGAAGCCCTGTGCCATGGCTTGTCACCGGAGCCGTCTTGTTGCTTGGCTTCATGCTTCGAAATGTGCTCTTCTCGATGATCCCGCAGCTCTCTGGAGGCTACTTGTGTACCATGGAGGAGCGTTTCAACCGGGTCATATCCTCGTGGGTGGTTCCTGTAGCGGATGTGGTGGCAGTGATCTGGGTGGCATTGGAACGATTTGCTTGGCAGGGAATAACACTCTTTGGTCCACGACGGGCGCTCGTAGGGATGGCCACGTACATCGCCTGGATAGAGCGGATTGTGCTCACGCATATCAGGTTGATCCCCGCGCAACTGGTTGATGTCGCAGGCTCATTCTCTCGGCGTGCCGCAGGATCACCGGCGGTCGTTGCAACAGTGACAGGCCTTCTCATTGCGGCTGCGTGGTTCTTTGGCGGAGGGCGGTAGGGGAATGGGGGAATGGAACGAAGATAGCGTTCAGCGTTCAGCGTTGAGATGATGGAGCAATGTAGGTCGGGTTAGCACAGCGTAACCCGACATTCCGGCTGGAATGGAGAGAAGGTGGTTGGTGTTGGATGTGACAACACGTGTCATTCTGAGGGAGCGGAGCGACCGAAGAATCTGGGTGGGGATTGGGAAGAATCTCGAATTGTCTGATTTCGGAATGTGGGATTGCTGGAGCAAGGACCAAGAGATAGGAGGCAGGATGGGAGGATTTCTATGCGGCAGGAGTGTTACGGAAGCTGCGTGATGGGGTTCCATGCATGAGCGCATCCAGCGAAAAACCTGTTCCGGGGTGGAGGGTGATGACCGTGGTGGGAATCGTGGTTGGAGGATCCCTGGCGCAGGCCCTGTCTTTTCACATCGGAGTCATTCTGCTCTCTTGGATGATTGCGGGTGCGGGGCTCACTCTCTTGGTTCGGTTGGAGGGAGGGCGTACTGCAAGCAAGTCAGGAAGGATCCTTCAGATCCAGCAGCATTCATCGAGCATTCTGCTTCTTGCCATGAGCGTTTTCTTGGTTGCTGCCATGGGGAATTGGCACGTTGGAGCATCAGATGGCCCGGGGGCGGAAAGCCTCGGGCATGGCGCGGAACGGATGCTGTCCGCGGCGGGGTTCCCGCATGCTGCTGGCCTGTGGAAGAGAATCTCGGTGGTTCTTCTGCCGGCAATCATCGCCTTGAGGCTGGGTATCTTCCCATTCCCATTCTCTCTGAGACGCACGGCCCGTCGCCTCGATGGAGGGCCGCTGGCGGTCTTCTTGGCGCTGTTTCTTCCGACAAGTCTCTGGGCCATATCCCGCTACTACGTGATTTTCGTTTCCCATGTGGGGTCCGAACTGGTGGTGGCCATTGCGGGGCTTGGCGCTGTTTCCGTGATCAGCGGGGGATTCTGGCTGCAAACGGAGTGGAAGGTCGGTCCGCTTGCCGGTCATGTCGCTCAGGTGTATTTGGGATTGGGGCTCATTGGTCTTGCTTTGGGCGGTCAGGGACTTCTTGGTCCTCATCTCGTCCATAGCGCGGTGGTCCTTGCCGTACTGACGATATGGGGGACAAGAACACAGGGGGAGCTCGGGAGCACCGATCTCTCCACGTGGGCCGAGGCATATCGCACAGTTCCAAGGCTCAGATCCATGCATGTCCTTGCTATCTGCGCTGCAATCCCTTGGCCGGGAACCCCCGCGGGGAATGTGTGGATGACGGCATTGGGGAGTGATTTGCTTGCAGGTATCGGGATCGGCGTGATTGCTTTGGGTGGTGTAGTGCTTACCACGGCAGGTCTCTGTCGATCGTTGAGCAAGATCGTGGCCCGGACTTCTTACCGGCTTTAGTGGCGAAACCGCCGAGATGGGTTTGGATGCGAGGCTTGCGACCGAGGTCCCCGCAGGCGTATCCTCTGCGAGGAGCCTGTGCTGAGCGACAGCGAAGTATCTGGAGGCCGACGGAGCGTAACGTAGCAGACAGAGCCATATCGGTGTTTGCAGCCGAAAGATGGTCAGAAGTTTGGGCCAGGGAGAACCAAGGATCACGGTGTGGTGTTACACACAGCGTAACCGTTCACGGGTTGAAAGGTTCATAGGTTCAGGGTTCACCGTTCAGGGTTGCCTGAAGTCAGCTTGGGCTATGTGTAGGCGTTCACAGGTTCAGAGTTTCCCGCTGGAAGCGGGATTCAAGGCTACCTTTCAGATCCCACGGATCAACG
>JAUXFG010000030.1 GCA_030620115.1 Candidatus Fermentibacterota bacterium | reverse complement strand
TAGGTTGGAAACTTCACAAACGAGTCAAGTTTTGCAACGACATATGTGGGTTAGCTGCGAGGTGATGCTGGATGCTGGTTTCTGGATGCTTGATGTTGGAACGAGAACGGAACAACTTAGAATCTTCCGCTGTCATTCTCTGTCAGAAACGTGCACTTGTTGAAAAGTGGGGTGCTCCATGCATGCACGAGTGCTGGTTTTGCGGAAGATTCTCCGGCTTGCTTCGCAAGCGGGGAAAGGGTTGAAGAGGCCCCGTATCGGAGCATCCTTCTTTTGGATTTCATGGCACTGCACTTTACCTATCTTCTCAACAGATGCGGCTATCATGAACCATACCCGTATTCGTTCTTCTCTATCCTTGTCGATTCTCACCGGCAGAGTCGGTGGATTGGCTCGGATTCACGGCATCGGGTTTGCGACCGACGGCAGGAGAGCCACATTACCTCGTCCAATCGCCGCCGGCGATTGTGATAAAGCAGCTGTCAACATAGCTTCGCGGCATGAACGATGTACAAGTGCTAAACGATATTCATCCGTCTATTGGGTTGCGGCCTATGGCTGCTTTATGATTCCATCCAGTATCCAGCGACCAGCAACCAGTATCGCTGCGTCTCAATCAATGCGCCACGGCATCATCACTCGTCGGGTTGAGGCGCAGCTTCGCTAGGGTTCCAGTGACCACGATGAAGAGAATCTCCACATGGCCCCCTCTATTCCTTCTCCCTGTATTTCTGTCGTTTCCTTTTGTACTTGAGCCACTTGGCAGGGATCAGGGTTACTTCGCGTACGGTGGGTGGCGGATACTCTCAGGAGAACTGCCCTATGCAACGTTCTGGGCAAATACCTTCCCCGGCATATTTTGGTGGTACGCGTTCCTCGAGTTGATCACAGGAGGTGGGAAGATACCGGTGGCCCTGGGCAACGGGGTGCTCATCGGAGCGACGGCAGTAGTGCTTTCGAAGATCATTGGCAGGAGAGCAGGGAGGATTGCTGCGTGCGCCTATGGAATAGGGGCGGTACTCCTGCATCGCTTCTGGGATATGGGCCAAGCAGAACAGCTCCTCAACCTGTTGCTCGTGTTGTCTGTCTGGTGTGCAGATCGCAAGCGAGCCGTATGGGCCGGGCTTCTCTTGGGTGGGGCGATTCTCACAAAACCCATTGGCGTGTTGTTCCTGCCATTCATTTGGCGCAAAGGAGCATGCAGGCCGCTTTTTTGCGGTCTGTCTTCGGCGGCTCTGATCTTCCTGCTCCCATACTTCCTTGTTGGCGGTGTGAAGTCGGTGGTGAATGACCTTATTATCTTCAATGTGGGGTATGGCGGTACGCGTTGGGACGTCTCACTGGGTGTCCGCTTCGTGCGGGCGCTGGGTCAATGGCTCGTGGGTATCTATCCCGCCATAGTTCTGGGAATCGTGGCCGTGGTGTTCGGATGGCGCAAGAGCAGAGCACTCGTTCTCTGGCTTGTTCTGGCTCTGGGGGCAGTCGGCTTGCAGGGGAAGCTGTTCTCGTATCATTGGATTCCTGTGCTCTTGCCTGTCTGTGGGCTATTCGGCATGGGTGCTGTCCGAGTACTTGAAGCTCATCGGAGAATACAGGTTGTGGTCATCTTGTTTCTTCTCTTCCCGGCTGTGCTGCAGCCATCCATGATCTCGCGGACGTGGTTCCCCGCCCTCCACGAGATCAGTATTGGGCTCAAGCGCATTGCCGGCAGGCTCACCGAAAGCGAATACCTTGTTCAATTTGGCGATAAGAGTGCCGGGAGTGATTTCTCCGCTCTGGAGCAGCACCATGCGGCAGCAGCGCTTCGATCGCTTCCGGGGAGGTCTCTGCTGGTATGGGGCTTCGAGCCTGGCATAAATTATCTGTGCAAGAAGCCCTGCCCATTGAAATATGTGGTGGATTTTCCTCTCACGTTTTTGGGACGCGGCCCTGTGGCCAAGGAACTGCGTGCACGGAACAGAAACGATTTCCTGGCGGGATTTCAGGAGCGGCCTCCGGATGTGCTGGTCATAGTATCTGGAGACTCCAATCCTGTGGAACCAGTAGATTCGGAAGCGCAGCTTCGGCAATTCCCGCGGCTGTGGGAGATCGTAGAAACAGATTACTCTTCGATTGAGAGGATAGGAGGATATCAGATCCTCTTGAGGAAGGAATAATGGTTATCCCGGATAGCCGCCGCACGCTTTTCGCGGTGATGATTTTTCTTCTCTATGCGCTCTTCCTGAGCATTGCCCCCAGTTGGAATGTGGAGAGCCGATGGGCTTTGGCGTTGGCTTTGGCGCGACAGGGGACGACCCACGTTGAGGACTTCATCGAGCACAGCAGGGATGTATCCAACCGGGAGGGCCATCTGTACAGCGCCAAGGCTCCCGGCATTGGTTTGCTCTGCGCGCCACTGGTATGGATCATGGATCGGGTAGTCCCGCCGGGAGAAACACGAGCGGAACTGATCAAACGATATATAGGCAGGATCTTGATCGTGTCGCTGCCGGGGATGCTTCTCGCCCTGCTTGTCTGGACGGCTGGTAAGGCGCAGCCGTCCGCAGCCGTGGTTGCCGCGGGTTGCGCCCTGGCCACGCCCATCTTCCCCTATGCGACCATCCTGTACGGGCATGTGACGGCTGCCTTTCTGGTGTTTCTCGCGTGGCGATTAGTCAGGACTTCCCACCAATCCCATGTCCGCTACGGAATTGGTGAGAAGCCCGCGTTAAGGCCGAAACCTTTCACCGCGGGTCTCCTGGCGGGCCTTGGAGCACTGGTTGAATACCCCGCAGCACTGGTGGGTATTGTCTTGCTCGTGGCGCTTTCTTTCCAGGATATCCGGAATGGCGTTCGATTCCTCCTTGGCATGTTTCCTGCGGGAGTCGTTCTCGCTGTGTACAATCTTGCCTCCTTCGGCACGCCCATGGCGACTGGATACACAGGTTTCGAAGATGCTGCCTTCCAGCAAGTGGTGGACACTGGTGTCTCAGGTTTTTCTTGGCCGTCGTTGTCTGTCATGATCTCCATGCTTCTGGGCCGCTATAGGGGTCTCCTGCTTCTTTCCCCATGGCTGGTCCTCTGGATCTTCGGGCTGTGCTCGGGGGGGAGCGCCCGGCGAGATCGTTTTTTCCTGGCGGTCATTCCTGTGGCTTATGTCGTGGTCTTCAGTGGATTCATCATGTGGTGGGGCGGTGCAAGTTGCGGCATGAGGCATCTCATACCGGCGCTCCCATTCATGGCAGTGGCCATGGCTGGCCTGCGCGGTCCGTGGAAAATCACACTTGTGATCCTGGGGGTTCTCTCCACATTGTTCCAATTGGGTTTTGTGTTGATCGAACCCGAAACGCCTGAGGATTTTTTGTTTCCATGGTTCGATCAAGTCCTGCCATGGCTCCGGGCCGGCCGATTTCGACCCACGGTAATTTCGGCTCTAGGCGGCAAAGGGATTCATGCGGCGATACTCTCGTTTTTTTTCGCCTTGGCGGCGTGGGTGTTGGCATGGAGATGGCGGCTCGAGGGCGGGGTTGTGGGCAGGGGAGATGCGTAGTATCTTGGCGTGTAGCCTGAATCAGGCGAGCCCTTGGGGTTGTACAAGAATAAGCTGCATTGAGTTCCGCGTACTGCGCGGGATGAAGTTATTTCTGCGCGAACGTTTTGGTGGGGAGGCTTGTGGTGTCCAAAGCTCTGTTGATGATTGTAGAGGATGATCCGAATGTGGCATCATTCTTGGAAACCACACTATCGAAAGATTATGATACAAGAGTTGCTTGCGATGGGAAACAGGCTCTGGACATATTGGAGAGTGCTACCCCGGATCTAGTGATACTCGACGTACGTTTGCCGATCGTGTCGGGGTACGATGTCTATTGCAACATCAGGACCAATACGAGGCTCGAGAAGACCCGTGTGCTTGTTTTGACCGGGTATCCCGATGAGCCCGAGACTGCGCTTTTGAGAGAGATAGGTGCGGAGATGATCATCGAGAAACCTATCACCCCGGGCAAATTGAGGAAGTCGGTGCGGGAACTTCTCGCTGCCGAGCACCACGTCGATCAATCGTAGTGTTTGTGCCACGCCTGTAGGCGTCCCCTTCGGTCGCTAGGCGTCTCACTATCCGCATCACAATGGATAGAATCCCATTTGTCTACATAGCTTCGTTTTGCTATGCAATTGGGCTTTTGGAATGATGAAATGGCGGAGTGATGCGCCGTTCATATTGAAGCCGGACACGGGGCATTCCAGTCCCGGAAGAGTAGGATACCCCTCAAGTTGTACAGGGAGGAGCGAGGGTATGGGGAAACTTGTTGAATGCGTTCCTAATTTCAGTGAAGGAAGAAACAAGGACCTTATCGATAGCATTACCGGGGAGATCGCGGCGGTGGAGGGCGTACGCCTGCTCGATGTTGATCCCGGAGCCGCCACAAATCGCACGGTAGTCACGATGGTAGGGCCCCCGGAGCCTGTGCTCGAGGCGGCGTTCAGAGCCATTGCGCGGGCCTCTGAGCTCATCGACATGTCGACCCATCAAGGCGCACATGCAAGGATGGGGGCCACGGACGTGTGCCCATTTGTGCCTGTGTCGGACATGACCATCGATGAGTGTATCGATCTCGCGAGAAGACTCGGCCGGCGCGTTGGGGAGGAGCTGGGGATTCCTGTATATCTCTATGAAGCGGCGGCAACCCGTCCAGAGCGCAACAGCCTTGCCCAGATACGAAAGGGCGAATATGAGGGGCTCGCGGCGAAGCTTCAGGACGAGGAGTGGAAACCGGATTTCGGCCCCGCAGTCTTCAGTGCCAAGTCGGGGGCCACGGTGATTGGTGTACGTGAGTTCCTTATTGCCTACAACATCAATCTCAACACAAGAGACCCGAAACTGGCACATCAGATTGCGTTGAAAATAAGGGAGACAGGCCGGGCAAAGCGTGACGAGAATGGCAAGATAGTCCGCGACGAAAATGGAAAGGCGATCAAGATCCCCGGCACACTGAAGGCGGTGAGGGGAGTCGGATGGTACATTGACGAGTATGGTTGCGCGCAAATCTCCATGAATCTGCTCAACTACAATGTAACTCCGGTGCATGTCGCGTTTGATGAAGTCTGCCGTCAGGCTCAGGACCTTGGGCTTCGAGCGACGGGTAGCGAGCTGGTCGGCCTCATTCCGCGCGAGGCAGTGCTCGTTGCGGGGCGGCACTATCTTGCGAAACAGGGGAAGACCATCGGCGTGCCGGAGAAGGAGCTGATGCACAATGCGGTCATGAGCCTTGGACTCAATGAGATTACTCCTTTCAAGCCTGAAGAGAAGGTGATCGAATACCTCATCGAGCCCGAAGGCCTGCGTCTGGCTGATCTCAAGGTGAATGATTTCGCGGACGAGGTGTCCGTGGATTCCCCCGCACCCGGCGGGGGGACCGTTGCCGCTCTGGCCGGGGGGCTTGGCGCGGGGCTCATCTCCATGGTAGGCGCACTGACCACCACCAAGAAGGGCTTCGAGGATCGATTCGCTGAGATGGAAGATCTTGGGATCAGGGCTCAGGAACTCAAGGATTCCCTGCTTATTGACCTGGATGAAGACACCAAGGCCTTCAATGCAGTCATGGCGGCGTCCCGAACCAAGGCGCGAACTCCGGAAGAAAAGGCCCGGAAGGCAGAAGCAGTGCAGCAGGCCAACAAAGAGGCAACATTGATCCCTCTCGGAGTGCTGGAGAAATCCCACCGCGTCTTGAAGCTTGCTGAGCAGATGGCCGAACGAGGGAATCCGAACAGCCTATCTGACGCGGGAGTCGGCGGTCTGATGGCGGCTGCGGGAGCCGAAGGGGCGTATCTCAATGTACTTATCAATCTCCCCGGCATAACCGACACACAATGGGCGGAGGAGACAAAGGCACGAGCCAACGCCCTGATTGCGGTGGTGAGAGAGGATATTGAGCGTCTGAAGAAGAAGATGGCCTCAGAACTCGGCTAGCCCCTTAGTGGGTGCGAGTTTATCCGCCGGCTGGCGGATTGATAAAGTCAGAAGATAGGGAGCCTCACGCAAAGACGTAACCACAGATTACTCAGATTGGGATAGGAGATTGGGATACGATTGCGGGATGATACGCGACCTTCGGTCGTCTCGGAGGGGAGGGCTGTCCTCTGTCCACTGTCTTTTGTCCTCCCGTCGCTAAACGGCGGCTCGGTTCCGTGCGAGTTCGTGGGAATGATATAACGCGCCACCATGAGTTGAGTTAGGCAATGACCGGAACGAATGATCAACCGATGGAGAGCTGTTCACCACGAGCTGGTTCCTCTCCGTTCCTTGTTTCGAGTCTTGGTGTGGCCATGGTGATAGGAGGGGCCATTGCGGGTGCCGCCCTGCTGCTTGGTCGCCATGTTCCCGAATTGACGGGGGGGACGGGAAGGCTTGTCGTTTTTGGAGGAGTACTCCTTGGGTGTCTGCCTCTCGTATTCGTCCTGCTCATGGGTGTATCATCACTCACCGGCAGAAAGGTTTTGCCACTTTCATTGGCCTTGGTCGGCAGGATTAACTGTGCATTCCTGCCGGGGGCGCGACTGATGGCGCGTCTTTTTCGGCTGGGGCCAAAGGGATTGGAGCATTCATTCCTTCATATGCAGAACGGGCTTGTTCGTGCATGGGATGAACGTGCATCCCATGCGAGGCTGCTGGTGCTTCTTCCTCACTGCCTCGAATCGGGAGTTAAGGCGAAGATGGATGATATCCTCCGGCATTACGACTGTACTGTCCGCGTGGTTGGCGGAGGAAGTCGGGCTCGCAAGGAAGTAGCCGAACTGCAGCCTGATGCTATCCTCGCAGTGGCATGTGAGCGAGATCTGGTCAGTGGCATGATAGAAGTAAGCGGGAAGATACCGTCGATTCTGGGAGTGCCGAACATCCAAAGGCACGGGCCGTGCAAGGCAACGGACGTAAATATCGACGAATTCGCTGAAGCTCTTGCCTTTCTGGGCACTCGAACGACGCGGGAGCCTATTGCGGATTGATCAAGCTTGATCACAGAGTGGACGAGTAGCTGCTCGAGCCCGGCTTCATACGACCCTTGCCTTTGCTTCGCAAATGGGGGCATTGACGTGATAGAATGGGAAGAATCTCGAAATGCGGGAATGCGGGAATGCGGGAGTGAAGAGAGATTCTTCGCTTCTTACAGTCGCTCAGAATGACAGTGGTGGTTGGCATTGGACGTGAAGAGACCTGTCATTCTGAGGGAGCAGAGCGACCGAAGAATCCCGGTGGGGAAGTATGGGGATGGAAAGGATGAAGATTCTGATATCTCTTCTCGCCATCGGTGCTCGGCCGCTTGTTCGGTGAAGACGAAAACCATGGGGGTGAATCAGTGAGAAACGGCGGATGAGAAAGAACATCCGATCAACGGTTGTAGGGGGTCCCTGAGCATGAAGCGAGTGGTTCTCCATATTGATTTCGAGTGGTTGAAGAGCTACATGGCCCGCAAAGGCTACCCGCTCACGCCTTCACTTCTATCGCAGGGCCTTGACCAAGCCGCGTTTGGTTTGGGTGTTCGGGGAGGGAGATGGGTTCACGCGAACTGGATGGATCATCCTGCTTCTTTGGCCGAGTCGTTCATGTTTGAGGGATTCAGATGTGCGGATTCACTCACATCGTCTTCCGGGTGGGCTCAGTTCTTGAGCTCACTATCCAACGAATCCCGAGCTTCCAGCGATCTCACCATGGTTCTTGTCTCCGGGAATAACGATTTCTTGGAAACGACTGCACAGCTCCGGGAGTATGCCAGCGAAATTGCAGTGTGGCGCGGCATGACCGATGGATCCGATTCAGTGGAGGGGTGGGACCGCGTGGATTCTGTGGAAAGACTCCTGCAGCTCAGGCAATCCGGAAGCACCATCGTCGTGGATTTTGGCGGCCTGATGGAGGCAGTGTGGGAGAAGCCTTGGGCGGAGGATGTGGAAACTATTCTCGAACGGACTGACAAGGCCGTACATCGTTTGGGAGCCGTGACGCAGAGGATCGCTTTTGCCGATTGGCACCGATTGCCCGTGCTCCGCGATAGAGAGGGAAACCCGGTGACCCATGAGACTGAACGGCTATGCAGGAATGCCGGCTACAAGACTCTTGATGCCGCATCACCAGATGACCGGGCCGCACGGGCCAATCTTTTCAGGACACTGGAAACATTCTGGGATCAGAGAGGACTGCTTGACACCGCCGTGTTGGTGGGGGACGCATTCACCTACCCGGATTTCTTGGAATCCCCGCTGGGCTTTGCACGGGAAACATACATATGGTCGCGCCGTGAGCCCGAGAATATGCCATGGGTATCATGGCAGCCCATTGAGGATGTTCTCACCTTGAAAAAGGAAGTCACGCAAGGATCAGAAGAGGCTGGGCATCAGTCTCCGTTGCTTCCTGGTCTCTGGTCGCGCGTTGGTCTTTTCATGGACAGGTTGCTCTCCGCAAGTGGGACGGAATGTATTGCCGGATCTGTGCTTTCTTCGGCGTTGAGTCGGGGAGCGATGTATGCCAAGAACCCAGCACAGACAAAGCTTATCATATCACTTGCAGTGAATCACGAACTCCTGCTGTGTCAGGAGAAGGCCAGTGGCCGGGATATGCTTTTTGCCCTCAACCAGAATCACCCGGAAGTCCTTCTGATCAGAGATCTCCTTCAGGCCCTCTTGCATGAGCTTGGTGAAGACCCTGGGCAGGGGGAAGGAGTACCTTTGGCGCCTCTCATGGACCGTCTCCTTTCGAATGAATTGCTTGGTGATTCGGGGCGAGTCGATAAGAACTCACTTCGTTGCTGGATCGGTTTTCTTGTTGATGAGGGAATCCTCCTTCGTTTCAAGGGCGCTGACCCTGCATTGGGGAGCAACCCGGTCACGAGTATCGCATTCTGCCCTATCCAGCCCGCCTCGGCTTCGGCACCAGAACAAGAGAGACGAGCGCGAGTGGAGAAACCACGCCGGCCACAATCCACGAAAGCCCCTCCCCGCGCGAGAAGCAGCGGCACGCTGCGGGAACACCTCATTGTCGTCATGGACAACTATACGGTTCGTCATGGCAAGAAGCAATGGGTTCCCCACTCAGCAATCAGGCGGCAACTCGCCGGACTTGCGGAGCGGGTCATCGAAGCCGCAGTTCGAGAGGGCGTGCGACAGGGGGATTTCATATCGGGACGCCAGGGGCCCGAGGCTCCAGGCCATCAGAAAGGCGGCATTTCCCTCAATGAGGATTCGAGGTTCGTACGGCAGACTCTCTCGAGGAAGGATCGAATCATAGGCCTGCTGCGACAGATGGCGCCCATGGGGCAGCCCATGGGTGAGGCCAGGATACGGCAAGCGATGGTGCAGCGCGCGAGACTGAGAAACCAGGAGGAGGCAGCTCTTTGGTTGACAATCCTCCAGAAGGAACGGCTCCTGAAACGCGAACGTCAAATCGTCACTGAATCCGGCCCCAGCTATGTTCTCTCCTTAGATGATCCGGTAGTGACTCGGCTTCAGAATCGGCATTTCTCCAGGGAATCAGGGGGGCGGGGAAAGCATCAGAGCGGAACGATTGGATCGAGAGGATTGCGTCGTCGGAACTATTGAAGATGACCATGGAATCATTCGATGTGGTGGTGAGGCGTCGTGAGTCACAATCGTATCGAGTAACCATCGCCGAGACGCTCGATCATGGGTGGGCTCGAGGAGTACCGGCTCTATTGGCTAGTACAGGCAATGTGCTGCTCTGCCTTGATGCGGAGCTTCCTCTGGCCCTGAAGCAGGACATCATTTCCGAGATCGCCGATGCCTGCCCTGGTACACTGTCTTCTATGGAGCTTTCGGCAGGGGAGCAACTGAAGGGCATGGGTGGGTTGAAACCTGTTCTCCGTAAGATGGCCGATGTCCGGTTGAGACGTGATGGACTTGTGGTGGCTGCGGGCGGCGGGAGTCTTGGTGATCTCGCAGGATTTGCCGCGGCTATTTGGCATCGTGGCACGCCATGGGTGGTTTTGCCCACGACACTGCTGGCGCAAGTCGATTCAGCCATTGGTGGGAAGGTGGGGGTCAACATGGGCGGTCTCAAGAACATGGTGGGCGCCTTCCATCAACCTGTCGGGGTATTCTGTGCGATTCCGTGGCTGAGCTCGCTCACGTCCACACATTTCCAATCGGGACTGGGTGAGCTGGTAAAGTATGGGCTGGGGATGGATGAGTATACGTGGGACTTGCTTTGGAACTCTTCCAAACTCATCCGTGCCCGTGACAGCGCTGTTCTAAAGAGACTCGTTCGTCGAGCTATCTCACTGAAGGCCGAGTACGTAGCATTCGATGAACGAGACAAAGGCAGGAGGCGACACCTGAACCTCGGGCATACATTTGCCCATGCCCTGGAGGGAGCGGGATACCAGCTGGAGCATGGCCAGGCCGTGGCGTTAGGCCTGGTAGCCGCCACCCGGCTCTCGGTGGCCCTGGGAATGGCGGACCAAAGCCTCGAACACCAGCTCCTCGATCTACTGTCCCGATTGGGGCTTCCCCGATCCATCGCTGCCGCTCCGATGGACAAAGCATTCGCCGCCATGGAAGCTGACAAGAAACATCAGGAGGAACACAAGGTCGTCATTCTCCCCGTACGGATCGGTCAGTCCATCGTCTATGAAGATCCTCCCCTTCCCGATCTGGAACAAGCCCTGGAGAGCCTTTTCCTGCACTGAGTTTCCGTAACCGTTCACCGGGTTCAAAGGTTCAGAGGTTCAGAGTTTACCGGGAGTTCGAGTCGTTGATCCGTAGGCTGTGAGTGGAGAAGGCAGGAGAGTAGAAGGATTCGTTTTGGGGGCAAGCGGGGAATCTGTCTGTCTTCTTCGGCAAACCGAAACGGTTTCACACCGTAGTCCAGAGTGAGCTTTGCGTGGCGTTAGATCAAGAAGGCAGTGAGAGCTGACTTCAGGCAACCTTGAACGGTGAACCCTGAACCTGTGAACGGTTACGAATATCCTAACACCTATCTCGATCTATCAGTCCGATGGCTGAAGAGGCAACAGCATCGTCACGCAGAGAACTATTTAAGTTCCTGCGCATAAACTTAATCAGTTCGGTTCGGCTCGGCTATTTCACCCCTTCTACAGCCGTCGCACTGTGGCGTAGATCTCGCGGATCTGATGGATCAAGGTCCTGAAGCCCTGGAAGTCTAAGGATTGGAGGCCGTCGGAGAGGGCCTTGGCGGGATGGGGGTGGACCTCCACCATGACTCCATCAGCGCCGGCAGCAATGGCGGCTCTGGCCATTGGGATGACGGCGTCGGCGCGTCCGGTGCCATGGGATGGGTCCACGATAATCGGTAGATCCGTGGTGAGATGGGTGACGGGGACGATATTGAGGTCAAGGGTATTGCGCGTGGAGCTTTCGAAGGTTCGAATGCCGCGTTCACAGAGGATGACCTTGTCATTGCCCTCTTTCCGGATATACTCGGCGGCAAGAAAGAACTCCTTGCTGTCCGCCATGAAGCCCCGCTTCAAGAGGACCGGCAGTTGTTGGGCCCCTACCCGTTTCAGGAGAGCATAGTTGTGCATGTTCCTTGTACCGATCTGTATGACCGCGACTCTGTCAGCAAGAAGGTCAATATGTGAGGCCTCCATGGCTTCGCTCACCAGGGATAGGTCGTATTTGGTCGCTATCTCACTGATAAACTCCAGCCCTTCTTCTCCAATGCCTTGGAAGCTGAAAGGCGATGTCCGTGGCTTGAACACTGCGGCCCTCATGAGCCTCACTCCAAGCTCGGCAAGCAAGGCGGCGGTCTCCGCGAACATCTCCTCGTTCTCCACCGCGCACGGTCCCGCAATGATAATCGGATCGTCGCCATGGATGCGGAAGGAAGACCGCATTGTCTGCAGGATTGAGCCGCAACTCATCGTGTTCTCTTGCAGTGGTCGAGAATGCACCGGAAGATCTCCTCTACAGAATCATCGTATAAGGGGCCGGCATTGTGCCCAATCACCCTGGTGATAATAGCCTCATCCGCCGAGAGAGGGCTGGTCTCGGTCTTGGATCGTCGCGATGCGAATGTGGCCCGACGATTGATCAATGCCAGTATGGCTCGATCGAGGCCTTCGATATCGAGCTCCGTGTCGGCGCCTCGGGCGAGGACGGCCTTGTCTATCCTGCCATCTGTCTGTCTCGGAAGCGCAGGCAGTAGCTTCACATCGGGCTGCTCCATGGCGCCAAAAAGCTGGGAAAGACGCCTCGCCAGCGCGGACATGGAGAGAGGGCTCTCCCCGGCTTCAATATAGATCGAGACCTCGCCCGAGCCCTCCTCGCCGAGCAAGGCTGCTGTTTCCCGCACTCCAGGAACCCGTGAAAGACTCGATTCGATATGGCGAAGGGGCACTCTTCTCCCTGCGCGCAACCAGGCCTCGCCGGGGCGGCCGAGAAGACGTAGGCCATTGTCCTTGGCCAATCGGACGACATCACCGGTAGCGAACCACCCCTCTGTGCCAGTGACAGAAGTCTTGTCGGCGTAACTGAGCGCGACCCCTTCACCCCGCAGCAGGAGCTCACCCTCTTTCGAACCAGTAGCGGACTTGATGGAGGCCTCGTATCCGGGGCAGGGGAAGCCGATCCTGTCCGATGTTTTTGGATCGATTCTTCCCAGGAGCGCGACGCCGCTGGTTTCCGCCGAAGCCCAGCCGTTGAACACTTCCACCGCCGCGATGGATATCACCTCTGACACCAGATTCGGGCAGGGATAATCACCGACCAGGAGCAATTTCTTTGTACTCCGGAAGGCGGACTTCATTCGATCTCCGAATGGGAGCAGACCATCCATCACACGGGGGGAAGTGACGACCCAATTCGGGTGATGGACATTGAGTGCGGAGAGCGCGGCTCGAGGATAGGGGAAATCGAGAACCAAGCCTACGCTTCCTGCGGCCAGCCCCTTGCCGATGAGTTCGTGGGGGTGTTGCCATCCAGGGAGCAGAAACGCCACGCGTTCCCCTCGCTGGAGTTCCATGGCCTTTGCAGTGCCCAAGGCATTGGTCAGGATCATTCTATGCGTCAGCAAGCATCCCCTGGGAGCCGAACCCGGACTGCCTCGGCTGAAGTCCACAGTCACAGGAGTATGGGGCGCCACCTCGGAAGAGAATGGTCTTTCTGAGACGGGCGCCGTGTGTGCGCCAAGTCTCCAGGAAAGCGTCCGCATCCCGCGGACCGGATGCAAGGCCGGAAGGCGACCGTCGGTGATGACCAGCGCTACTCCGGATAGCTGATCCTGGAGGAATCGAGCGGGCCACCTGGGATTGAACGGCACATGAAGGCTTTCGATGAGGCCACAGGCGAGGAGACTGACCACATGCAGTGGAGCGGAGCTCCCCCATGTTGCAACCTTTGTGCCTGGGGTGATGTCTGAGCTCAGCAGGGCCATTGCCAGACCTTGGGCTTCCGAAAAGAGATCAGCCCACGTCAGGATTTCGCTCTCCCAGATGAGAGCGGGCCGGTCAGGCCACTTCTCTGTTCTGACCTTCAGCGCTTCTTGGATGGTGCCTGGTTCGTGTGCTTTACGCATGGCTATCTTCCTGTTCGCCAGAGGGCCGGCAGGGTTCGAATTAGTAGTACAAGATCCAACAGGAGTGATCGATTTCTCAGATAGTAGAAGTCGTACTCCTCGTCCGTAGCTCCTGGTATCTCTCCTGTTCGTCCTACGAGCCAAAGGCCGGTGAGCCCAGGTTTCACCTCCAGGAATAGCCGCTCCCATGGGGGATTCTCAGCAACATCTCGCGGCGGCTCACCCCGCGGGCCCACAAGGCTCATCTCACCCCGAGCCACGACGAGAAGTCTCGGCAAACTATCAATCCCGCTACGTTGTATCAACCTGTCAATGATCGAAGGTTTGGACGAGGTAGTGAGTTTCGAGGTTCTGAAAAGATGCCCACTGCGCCCAACACGCTCTTCCATCGTGAGTAGTGGTCGAATGCGTCGTGCCCACTGGAGGAGCAAAAGCACCATGAATAGTGGGCCCATGACGACGAGAGTGAGGGAGGAGAGCACAAGATCCATGCTTCGTTTAGTCAATGCCTGCAGGGGTCCGAATCGGGCACGACTCAGATCCACCATGGGGAGGTTGGAGAGGGATGCGGCGCCGTCTTTTCCGGCGATTATGGGTGAGAAACCGGAGAGAACCTTGCAGGAGGCCCCCACTGAATCACATGCCAGGGCCAGAGCCATGGTTTCGATAGGGGAGAGTGATGGGTCCGCCAGGAATACTTCGTCGATTCCATATCGGTTGGCCACTGAAGGAACATCGTCATTCTTGCCAACCCAGGGGACCGGAAGCTCCTTTTTTTCATCAGGCGGGCTCGAGCTGACTAGGCCAATGGGTTTATAGCCAAGAGCAGGATAGAGAAGCATCTTGTTCAAGAGCGTCTGGGCGGTCTCACCTGTTCCTACCACAAGACATCGAATCGTGCGATACCCTTCTCGAAGCAGCTTCTTCTGGACGGTACGCACAAGGGATCGAAACATGGCAGTGAAGGGGACCACCAGAACGAAGAATACGATGACCAGGAATCTGCTATAATCGAATTTGGCCAGAAAGGACAACGACATGATGACCAGCAGTGAGAGGACCGATCCCTTGAGCACGCCGAGGAACTCGACAAATGGGGTAGTATGCACTCGCACGGCATAAAGATTGAGGTAGGCGAAACTCCCCAGCCAGAGGAGAAGAACGATGGGGAACGGCCGCAGATAGATACTGAGATCATGCGCAAAGGGAGTGAAGACGACTCGAAGAAGGCTTGAACGCAGATAGAACGCGCCCAGGAGCGAAGAAATCAGTGCCAAGCTATCGGCCAGAAGCAGCAGCAGCGGTATGAGCAAGTCGCGCCGCCGATGTGAAAGCCCTCCTATAATGGCTCCCGCGGCAAGGGCGAATGCCCGCACGAAGGTAAGGGGAAGCACCAGGGGAAGCACTCCGCGATCAAACTCGCCGGCTGCTTTTCCCAATGGGAAAGCACACGCCGCGAATAGAGCAAGCATGGCAAGTGTGGTCCAAAACGGGACAATGTGGCAGAAACCAAAGAAGAGGAACACAAGCAGAAGAGGCGCCAATACAATCTGGAGCTTGAGGAGCTGCGGTGTATAGCTGTCGGCGAAAAGCTTGGCCGGGTGTCGGCGGTAAACCATGGCCCGCCAGTAGGCCCTGAAAAACTTCGTTCTGAGATACCGTTTCAGCGAATCGGGATGCTGGTGAGAGACCTTGGCAGTTGGGGCGAACTGCATGAGGGAGCCCCGTGCGGCAAGTTTGTAGGAGAGATCCACATCCTCGTTGTTGGCCTTGGGGAAACGCACATCGAAACCACCCACATCGAGAAAAGCTGGTCGCCGTATAGCGGCCGAATAGCTGTCGACAAAATCGATGCGGTGATATTTGCTCAGCTTGGTGTAGCGTTCCTCGAATTCGACCTGGGCAAAACGAGCCACGAGACCTCGCTGTCGTGTATGATATGCGCCTTTGACTGCCACCACCTCATCATCGGAGAAGGAGGCGCACAGCTTCTCCAACCAGTCGGGAAATGGCACGCAATCGCTGTCGGTGAAAACAAGGATGCCGCCCTGGGCTATTTCCGCACCCTTGTTCCGGGCCGCGGCGGGGCCGGCATGTTCCTGGGTGATCGCTCTGTCAGCCGAAGCCCGGGCAATGTTGGCCGTATCGTCATCAGATCCATCGTCCACCACGATGATCTCGTATGAGGACCGAGAAAGTGATTGATGCTGAAGGGCAAACAAGGTTTCACCTAAAGTTGATTCTGCATTGTATGCGGGTATGATCACACTGATCATCAGCCTGCCACTGTCAATTGTGGTGATCATGGTGACACCAGATGTCGCCAGAAGATTCGGGATGCCCGCATGATTCTGATGCGTTCTCCCTCATCCACAAAGGCCTGGACCAATTTCCTTGCAAGAAAACGAGGTCGGAGATAGAAACGTCTCCTGGCATGGGAGCAGAAAGACACGAGGTCTTGGGGCTCGAGCTGACTGCTTCGGGTGACCGCGGTGTGGTACCCTTCCGGTGTGAGCCACTGATCAAAGCGTTGGGCCGCGAGGAAACCAAGCTTTTTGCTCTCGTCGTATGCCGGCGAACCAGGGTATACCATCAAAGGATAGAACTGGGCGGTGTCCGGGTTCAATCGGAGAGCCAGTTTAAGGGTTTGCTGCATCGACTCCTCTGTTTCGCCCGCCATCCCCACTAAAAAGCAGCCATGTACTAATACGCCTGCTTTTTGTGCATCGGCCATGAATTCCACCGCCCTGTCTACATGGAGCCTCTTGTGCATATGCGCAAGGAGCGCTTCCGAACCGCTTTCGAATCCCACACAAAGGCAGCGCAGATGCGCCTTTTTCATGAGTTTGAGCGTGTCGTAATCAACGTCTGCCCGTGCATTGGTCGTCCAGCTGAGTGAGAGGTCCCTCTCCAGGATTTCCTCACTCAATCGCCTGGCGTGGGCTCTGTTGGCCGTGAGGGTATCGTCCTCGAAGAATACCGCTCGTACCCCTGGAAAAGACTCGACAATCTCCTCCATCTCATCAACCACGCGGGCGACGTTTCTTAATCTTTGGCGCGTACCGGTCATGACGTGGGGATACACACAGAAGTCACAACCATAGGGACAGCCGCGGCTGCTTACTATTGTTACCATTGGAGAAAGAGCGTTTGGGTTGAAGTAATTTCTGAAGTCAAGAAATCGGCGGTAGATGCGTGACACGAATGGCAGTTGGTCAAGGTCTTCCAAGAGGGGTCTCGGAGGATTGGCCACATAATCACGCCCGTTTTTCCAGCTCAGCCCTGGTATGCTTTCCAGTCCGGATTCTGCATCGAGGGAGTCAGCGAGCTCTGCGATGGTCTCGTCGTATTCTCCTCGGGCAACTGAATGTATATGGGAAAAGGAGAGCGCCTCTTCTGGAAGAGCGGTCACGTGGGTCCCCACCAGGGAGATATGGGCGCGGGGCCATGCCTTGGCCAGCGTACCTGCCACTACAAGATCGTTGGCGATGCTTGGGGTGGATGTATCCACCACCACCAGATCAGGAGTCCAGGGGATGCTTGTGATCACGTCTTGTGTGCCGGCGCCCGCGGCCGGGGCATCCACAAGGTGTATCTCGTGCCCATGGTGCTCTGTGTTCCCTGCGGCATATGCGAGCCACATGGGGTAGTAGAGCGTCCCACTTCGTGTCACCGCCGGACTCCGTTGGGATCTCGAGAACTTCGGAAGATATGGAGGGTTCAGGAAGAGGACCTTGCAACTCACCGTGCGGCCACCCCGGCCCTGATGTTTTTCCCCTCTTCATAGGCTTTGACTTCTCCCCGCATCTCCTGACAGCGAATCACATACCATATCCAGTCAAGCTGTGAAGGGTGCGACAGGGCTTCCTGCTCAAAGATGCGCACCAGCGAGCCGGTGAAGGCGTGAAGGTGATCCTCTGCTGAAGGGGGTTTGATGGGGGGCAAGAGCTTCAGCACATGTCTTCCCCTCTCATCGATGGTGTCTACCGCGGGAATAACCGGGCACTGAGCCTTGAATGAGATTCTCGCAGGCGCGGATGAGAAGAGAATGTCTCTGGACAGGAAGCTTACCTCATGTCCGCTTGGGCCGCCATACCCGCTCACTGCCATGAATATGACCCTGTTGTCGTGGAGCTCACGGAATACCCATCTGAGAGACCGATCGAGGAAGCTGACCTTATGGTATCGGCGAGAGGAGGCCAGGCGTGCCGCTCGGGCACGAGGGCTATATTCATCGTAGCGTGCGCTGAGAAGATGTACCGGGTAGCCCTGATGCCCCAGCGCGATGTGACAGACCCGGGGATCACCAATGTGGAGTGTGGTGACGAAAACACCGCGTCCGTGCTCACGGGCGCGGTCGAGGTGATCAAGACCATCGAATAAAAGCATTTGTCCCAGTTTTTCACGGCTCGCCTGCGCAACCATAAAAAGATCGAGGAAACGGAGCTGGTGGTAGAACCAGAACTCCGAGAGAAGTGATTTTAGCTCATGTGCGCTTAAATCCGGGAGCGCGTGGCCCATATGGTCTAGGAAGATCTTTCTTGATTTCTTCGGCCCCACATAGCCAACCCATGATCGCAGAGTGCCGAGAAACCGGGCCATGGTGAGAAGATGCCTGCGATGACGTCTCACAAGAGATACGGTTCCCCCGGCGAGAAGATAGTAGAGGTCCATCACGATTTTGGATGCTGCATTCATTTGATTGTTTCAGGTTTGCAGCTTCTCAATGAGTTCGGGCATCCGACCTTCTCCCCCTTTTGCAAAGGGGGATTAAGGGGGATTTCCCCGATATCGCATGGACTCATTGAGAAGTCACTCAGGTCCTAGTGTTCAGGTGTGAATGATCCATCGTCAAGTTTCAAGTCCCCAAGCTCCCTTCACCGCATCGAAGACATGGTCAACCGTGATCCCGGCCATACAGGTTGCCCGACCAAGTGCGCACCCTGGGAATAGCCCATTTCCGTAGCAAGGACTGCAAGGAACGTTGGAACTTACGGCGCGATGAACTCCAGTGCCAGCTGGAAGGAAGTTTGCTGCACTGGTAGGGCCGAAAAGGCCGATCACGCGCCTCGCCAATGCCACTCCAAGATGAAGGACCAGGGAGTCGTTGGTGATCACCATAGAGGACTTTTTCACCACCGCAGAGAGAAGCCTCAGGTCGGTTTCTCCCGCGAGGTTTCGCGGTGCGCTTGTGCAGGCACTGGTCACCTGATGAATAATCCCACGCTCCTCGGGGGAGCCAACCAGGACTACAGGCAGACCCAGGGTGTCTTGCACACGATCTATCAGCTCCGCGAAACGGTCAGTCGGCCATCTCTTCTCAGGAACATCCTGACGCTGGTTATGACCACCCCCTGGGGCAATAACGGCAAATCGCCCGGTGCCATCAAGGCCCTTGCCGCGGAGGAGCTCATCTGCGGCATATAGTTCCTTCTCTTGCACAAATACACGAGGCGCCCGTGATGCACGCTCAGACTCAGGAAAGAGGGCAGCCACTAAGTCCTGATAGGCATCACCTGTGTAACGATCGCGCTCAGGGGGCCAGCTTATGGTGTTTTCGGATCCGGCGGAAGTGTCCGAACGCAAATGCGCGATTCTGCGTGTGCCGGAGAGCCGTGCAAGCGCCCGGGCCAAAGGCGAGACCTGGAAGACTACTGCTTCATCAGGACGGAGGCTGATAAGGCGTGAGGTTTGGACAAGGAGCGCGGGAGTCGGACGGAGCCCCTGCAACACAATGAGTTCGTCTATATCGGGATTACCCGCGAATAGGGGTGCGCAGCGGGAAGTGGTGAGACAGACCAGCCGTTTTCCCGGCGTGGCCAGGCGCAAGCGGTGGAGGGCGGGGGTCACCAGTAAAACATCGCCCAATGCATGTGTTTTGATGGCCAGAACAGTCTTCTTCGACAACTCGAACCTCCGGCTCCTGCCATATCACCTGGGCCAGGCCTGTTGTTTCCCCGCATTGAGCGGGTTCACACCGATAGAAACTCGTCAGCCCGGATGAAGTCAACCGCTCTTGCCGTCTGACTCAGGGACATGGTAATTCTCCGTCTTTGGGGATCGCCGCCCACCTGCATGGTTCTCGACTCGGCGGAGCATGTGGGTAGTGGACGATTCTGACCCGAGTCGTTTGCTGTGGAGAGTATGATGTTGCGCCCAAGAAGCTGGATGCTCAGGGGATTTGTGTCTCTCGCCATTGTTGCGGCCATCGTGTTGAAGGTCGGAGCTGGGCGTCTTTGGGCCGCGGTCGGAGGTGTGGATCCGAAGTATCTCCTCCTGGCTGTCTTATTGGCGGTGCCGCGATACATGCTCAAGGTGACCCGGTGGAAGCTTTTGGCGACCCGTTCCCTGAAGTCCTTGACCTGGCTCGATGCCACCACCAGTCTGCTTGTGGGTACTGCAGGCGCAGTGGTAACTCCGGGGCGGCTTGGTCAAGTCTCCAGCGCTTTCGCGCTCGGGAGAGGCAACAGACTTGCACTTTCAGGGCTGTCGATGGTTGACCTTGGATCCGATTTCCTTGTGGTGGCCATGCTCTCGTTGGGTGTGCTACTGGAACCTGTCGTGGGAATCATCCTCGCTATCTCAATAGTAGCCATTGCCCTTTCGGGTTCTGCTCTTGCCCGGCTTTTCCCTCAAAAAGAGGGTCGCATCGGGCAGGTAAGAAGAGGCGTGGAGCTCTTGGATTTCCGGACCATGGCAAGTGTGTTGTTTCTTGCGGTGCTGGTTTACGCCTTCAATCTCCTCCAGTTCCATCTCGTGCTTACCGCATATGTCTCGGTACCGTTCTTGGTTTCCGTGAAAAGCCTGCCCTTGATCTTCCTGGCGGTGGCGCTGCCTGTGGCCATTGGTGGCCTGGGTGTACGCGAGGCCACCGCGGCGGTAGTGTTGGCGTCTTTTGGCGTAGAAGAGGCTATTGCTGTCCAGGCGGCATTCCAGCTTTTTGTCATCAATATGCTGCTTCCTGCATTGTTGGGAGCGGCGGTTGCAGGACATAGGGGAGCGAGGCTAAAGAAAGAAGGAGTGCGGTGAAGAGCAGGGTCGCGGTATTCAGTGTCAAAAGAGGAATCAAGCGGAGCGTCGCCGAAGCGCTGGATGCGGTTCAGTGGGGGGCGGTGCTGGAGCAAGGCAAGGATTGCTGTTTCAAAGTCAATCTCACCCATGACCTCCTTCTTCCCGGCGCCATCGTCTCGCCTGCGGTCACCCGGGCCGCGTACGAGCATATGAAGGATTTCCTCGGGCAAATAACGCTCACCGAAAGCAGTCAAGTGGTCACGGACGCTGACAAAGCATACCGGACCTCGGGGTACGAAGCTTTGTTGCGGCCGCTGGGTCTACCTTGGCACAACATGACCCACCATCCGTACTCGCCCGCCGCCATCGATGGCGAGGAGCTTCTCCTTCCCGACATAGTGAGAACTCAGCAGGTGGTGAACATCTGTGTGATGAAGACTCACTTCAGATCTGTCATCTCAGGGGCACTGAAAAATTTCTGGGGATTCCTCGAAACCGGGAGAGAGAGATTTCATGTGGACCTTTCCCGCAAGATTGCTCAGCTTCATACGCTGATCGGTTGTCGTCTTCATCTTATGGATGCCGTGGTTGCCATGGAGGGGAACGGGCCCAAGAGTGGCAGCCCCAAGGAGGTTGGGCTTATCCTCGCGTCTCGGGATCCTGTTGCCTTGGATGCCGTGGCTGCGCATCTCATGGGCTTTGATCCCCAAGAGATCGATCACATCCAGGAATGTGCTCGACGAGGCCTTGGGATTGCCGATTTGAACGAAATCGAGCGCATTGGTGACGCAGCTGACATGGCGCCTCTTGATTTCAAACCCGCAAGAGAGAACTTCGTAGCAAGAATCGAAGGTCGAATGCGGAAGCTGCGCGGGGAGGGCCGTCAGCTACGGGGCACGCCCCTTCAGATCATGTCAACCGGGGCGAAACTCTGGTATGCGTTCGCCTATCGCGCGTTTGGGACCGAACGCCGCGTGCGTCGCTTCCTGGCGCAGACCCGCTATCAGGGTGAATGGGGGGATTATCAGAACCGCTGATTTTTCGAGCAATCATCCTATCATGCCCCTCCGGCATGGAGGCGTGCTTAGGGTCCGCGCAGAAATAACTTCACATTCTTGCTTGAACTGTTACCGCCTCGGGATGAGCAGTGATCATTTTCCAAAACAGCGTTTGAAGCAGAGCTTTGACGTCTGTTTCTTCTGATGTGGAGGTTTCGTGAGATCTCGGCCTTATGGTGTAGTTCCACTTCCCAAGGGTCTTGTCTTTATCAACGGTTAGTTCAGCCATCTCCTTATCCGAGACTTTGATTCCCTTCTGGTACTCCCGTTCATCGAGGTGAGCTTCGATCCTCAACCCTGTATCGGTCCTGGTTTCTCGGGCGAAGTTCACAACGCTTTCGAACGTTTCCAACGGTTCTCCGGCCCAGTTCTTGGAGATCTCACTGAACATCCTATGTTCGATTGGGTTCCATTTGCTTGCTCCGGCCGGATAGTGGCACACGGTGACGGTGAGAGCGTAAGGGTCGGCCAGCTTCTCCTGCAGGAACTTCTTCCATGCGCGGCAACGCGCGCCGTTGCTGCCTCCGCCGTCCGCCAGGATAAGTATCCTGCTTGCAGTTGGGTAGTTGTATTTGCCGTAACGTTTCCACCACGTCGCGATGCTGTTGACTGCGAATTCTGGGGTGTCCGCCGACTTCCCCACTGCGAGCATTCCGGAATTCAGCTGCACGTCATACACACCATAAGGCGAAGCCACGCCCAAGGCATGGGAACGGAAGTCGTGATCATTCACTTTCCTGGCTTGGCGACACCATGTTCGTCCAGGGTTCTTGAAGCGACCAATCTGCTCCTTTGCCTTCGTGTCCACGCTGATGCTCGGATCGCCTGCCGTAGCGAATTCCTTCCGCTGGCGTTTGATAATCCCGAACTGCTCGTCCCGATCCGGACTCGAGGTCGCTGAAATACACTTCCTGTTACCCTTCAATGAATAGTCAAGCTCCTTGAGTAGTCTGCGAATGGTTGTTGCGCAGACAGTGATGTCGAGGCGTTTTGTCAAGCACGATGCGATCTTCTTAGGCGTCATTCGCGTCCATTTTCTTCCCGAACTCGGATCGCCGGCTATGTCGTATTCCAGCACACGCTCGATCTCCTGCACTACTGCCGGAGTTTTTTTTCAACGCTCTTGCGTCCGCCTCCGGCCGCGCGTACGCGATCTACTTCAACGTCTCGTCTAAGGAGTTCCAGGCGTCCTTTGGCCACAGTATGGACATCCAGCCCCAGTATCTCGGCAATCTTCTGGTCGCCACCATATCCCAACTTCGCGGACTCCACTCCGGCGTAGAACCGCCGCTGTTTTTCGTTCAGGAGACTGAAAAACAGGATAATGGCTGCTTTCAGTTCCTCGGGCAAGAACTCCACATCCAACCCCGCTCCCACTTCGGCGTATGCCTGACGTTCTTCACGCATCAATACTTGTTGCCGCTGTCTGGCGGCATTCGTGTTCAGATAGACGTAACTGCCGCCGATCCTGCGGCGTGCAACTTCGCCTCGTCGCGTCAGTCGAAGGAGAGGATGTTTCACCTCAACGTGCACAAGCCCGTCAAGTTCGGAAGCCGTGTACCCAGCTTCAGCTTGGCCGACCAGCGTCTTTGCCGTATCGAGCAGGTTGCCGTGTCTGCTGAAGTGAACACCTCGACAAGACCACAGGCCTAAGAGGTCGAAGTCAGGGATCTCCCGTAGCGTGTAGAATTTTCCACGATGGGAGTAGCTGCTGAGATAATCTACCCTCCGGAGCGTTCGGAAGACCGTCATTGGCGCGGACGTCTGAAGCGTTGCTTTCAGTTCAGGAAGGGTGGCTAACTCCTTGTCATACAAGAAGTTCCGCACTGTTTCCTCTCTGGATTCAGAATAGCGCATTTGGTATAGTTCCCCCTTTCTAATTGATAATCGGGGTAATTATACCACAAGCCTACAAACAGGTCAAGAACCTAATTGCATTGTCTAGTAATGGATTATCCGGATCAAGAAACAGAGCGGTATGATTCCCAGCCGCGACAAGTTCCCCTCAAGAATGGTAGTTTATTCTTGTGTCTTTGCTTATGAGGGAGAGGCGCCAGTAGGGAGGCGATATGCCTAGCCCACGAATCTCTCTGGTTTTTTGCCCGTACTTCTCGTTGCGCAATCCACATATGGGTCTTGCGCGCATCTATACCGTGCTTCGGGCGACCGGCTATGCGCCAATAGCCTTCGATCTGGATACGTGGCTCAAGGGGGCAAATATGGGCTGGTACCGAACCTATCAATCGGCCTACAACATAGGGCGCGAATTCGAGCGGGTGAGCTTCATCCTCGGCCCTGAGGCGATTCTGCATTCGTTGTACCGCAAGGATTTCCCGGAATTGGACTGGCAGGGGCTGCTCGAACATGCCAAAGTGCGCTCCCCGGAGGGTATGGATGGTTTCGTCTCCCAGGCAGCCAAGATGGTGGGTGAAAACAGATCCGACTATGTGCTCTTCTCCACGTATGTGAGCAACCTGCATTTCAGTCTCGCCGTGGCCAAGGAAATCAAGAAGAGGCACCCATGTCGAGTGGTGTTCGGCGGACCGGGATGTGGACTGCCAGAGACCACGGCATTCATGCTGAAGACGGGATATGTGGATGCCGTGGTGATAGGCGAGGGTGAACACACCATCTGTGATCTCTTGGAGAACTGGGAGCACGGTGGAGAGCCTCCGGACATACCCGGGGTGGCAAGCCTTCAGGGTGGGGACCAAGTATTCGTTCCGCGCAAGATGGTTGAGGACTTGGACACGTTGCCCCGCACCATCTTTCACGATGAAGAGACCCGTGGCGCATATCTTCCCCTGGAAACGAGCCGTGGCTGTGTCATGCGCTGATAAAACGCATGGACGTGGTAACCGGATTGCGCATTCCTGCGCATTGATTGGGATTCGTGATGGTATTCGTAGCCGTTCACGGGTTCAAAGGTTCAGGGTTCAGTCAGAAGAGAGGCCAGACTGAACACTGAAACCTGTGAGCATATGCTGATTCCTGGCAACCCATCAACGGCTACGCAAAGTCTATGTCGGAGGCTTCAGGTATTGGGGCGTTCTCGTATTTCCATAATCTCTAGCAAAGCTGCGCCTCAAACCGACGAGTGATGATGCCGTAGCGCATTGATCGAGGCGCAGCGATACTGGTTGCTGGTCACTGGATGGAACCCGAAGTTGTTCTGACGAAGCACAGAGAAGGCTGAGGAGTCTGTACTCCGCGCAGTCGACGCCGGCTTGAGTAATGGGCTATTGTTGCCTATCTTCTTTGATTGCTCATCGATCATCGCCTATTTCGATCACCACGGCATACAGCAGAAGGAGTAAGGAAAATGACCGCATTGTCCATTATTGCCAGTTGCCTGAAGAGATCGTCCATTTCAGTAAATGTTATTGTCATGGGCGCTCTCTGCTTGACGACCGTTCAAGCGGCCACATTTACTGTGACAAATACAAACGACAGCGGCGCCGGTTCATTCCGGCAAGCGATACTTGATGCAAATGCTTTGATCGGGGTCGACGACATCGCCTTCAACATACCGGGTTCCGGTCATCATACCATCCAGCCCCTGACAGCTCTTCCAGACATCACCGGCATCGTCACCATAGATGGATGGACCCAGGGGGGCGGCGGCTACACAGGGCCGCCGCTGATCGAGATCGATGGACAAAACATCTCGGGTTATAATCATGGTTTGCGGATCCTCGTGCACGCCTGCACGGTGAGAGGGCTCGTGATCAACAGATGTTCGGATCAGATTTTCTTATTCGGCGTTGACGGGTCTTCCTTGGGAGATGCTCATCATTGCATCATCCAGGGCAACTATCTCGGCACTGATGTATCGGGAACTTCCACATATCCTGTTGGCAGCTATGGAGTCAATGTCTACTGGTCCCACAGCAATACTATCGGCGGTACATCACCTGAAATGCGCAATATCATCGCCGGTAACAGCTATGAGATCTATATCAATGGACATGCGGCGTCCGATAATGTCATTCAAGGGAATTATATCGGTACCGACGTCACGGGGATGAATGATCCCGACACCTACGGTCCTATGTCATGCATTTATATCTGGGACGGATCCAATAATCTCATCGGTGGCAATGGCTACGCTGGCGAGTATAACATAATCTCCGGTTCCACCTCGCACGGCATATATATCACAGGATCAAATGCCACCGGCAATCGTATCCAGGGAAATGTCATCGGAGCTGATGCGACGGGCGCCGGCGCACTGAGCAACCTCCTCGCAGGCGTGTACATCACCGGTGGCGCTTCCCACGGCATCATTGGAGGTATCGGAACCGGTGAGACGAACATCATCGCGTTCAACGGCCAGCACTCGGCAGGTTTGGGAGGCGTGATCATCGACGATGGCACTTCTATTGCAATCTCTGCCAATCAAATCCACTCGAACGGTTACTGGGGAGACCTCGGTATCGACCTCAATAATGACGGAGTCACCCCGAACGATCCGGGCGACACCGACACGGGACCAAATCATCTGATGAACTACCCGGTCCTTACTTCGTTCGCTACCGCCGGCGGTACTACATACATCTCCGGGACGCTCAACAGCACTCCCAATACGCTGTTTGCTCTCGAATTCTTCTCGAATCAATACGCTGACCCGACCGGGTATGGTGAAGGCCAGAAGTTTCTAGGGCTCGGTGTTGTCATCACTGATCCATCAGGGAATATTCCCTTCACGCAGTCATTCGCCACGACGGTTCCGGATGACTATTGCGTCACTGCAACGACTACGGCCTGCGACAGCAGCACGTCAGAGTTCAGCGAGGCGGTCTACTATGTCGACATGGCGCTTACAGGAACTCGCGTTTTGACGCAGCACGCGCTCGACTGGAACGCAGTTCCGGGTGCTTTTGCCTACTGGGTATTCGGAGAGTCGAATCAGGCATATTTCGATCCCGACCTTGTCGGGTACACCAACAGACAAGCCGTCGTCCCAGCGCCGACGCTCACCTGGACAACCACCACTGGTATCGGAGACTCTGCCAATAATTGGACATATATGGTAGTAGCCGTGACCTCAGGCGGGCTCGAGCTGGCGCGCACCAACTACGTCGGCGAACACGATTTCGATCTGCCTTGATGTAGGCATTCATGGGTTCAGAGGTTGAAAGGTTCAGGGTTCAGCGGAGATATGAACCCCTGACGGCTACCCTTGCCCTACATGTATCCCAGGGCACGCAGCTTTTGCATGGTATAGGCGTCTTCCTTGTCTTGTGCGCGACCGGAACGTTCGGCAACCGTGGTTGTGCGCAGTTCCTCGACAATCTCATCCACTGTTGATGCCGTTGATTCTATTGGATTGCAGCAGGGCACGCAGCCCAAGGATCGGAAACGTTTCCCATCCTTTGCAAAGTACAGCTCGTTGATAGGGATGTCTTCTCTCTGTACGTACTCCCAGATTTCGAGTTCAGTCATATGAAGCAGAGGATGAATACGGAGATGGGTTCCATCCTCTGAACTCGATTTGTACTGGTCCCATAGCTCCGGGGGCTGATCTTTGTAATTCCATTGGAAGTCCTGATCGCGGGGCGAGAAGTACCGTTCCTTGGCTCGAATGCCATGTTCATCTCTTCGGATCCCGAGAATGACGGCATCCAGGTGGTGTTCCGCCAGGATTTTCTTGAGGGCATTGGTCTTCAGGGCAGTACAACAGGAGAGTTTCGTGCCCACGTTGGGTCCCATGCCGCCTGCGATGGCTTCTTCATTCCTGCCCACAATCAGATTGAGGCCCCACTCTCGGGCATACTTGTCGCGAAACGTATACATCTCTGGGAATTTGTAGCCCGTATCGATATGGATCATGGGAAAGGGGATTTCTCCGTAAAAGGCCTTGCGAGCCATCCATACCATGGTAGTGGAGTCCTTGCCGATGGACCAAAGCATCGCAATCCTCGGGAAGCGGCTGTACGCTTCCCGGATGATGTAGATGCTCTTGGACTCCTGGGCACTCAGATGATCCATAGCCGAACTCCTCTTCCTAAGCCGAAACTTTGTCTCGAAGTTCCCCCTCCTCTTCTCCCCAAGAACTTCGTCGGGAGCCTCGTCGATTCCCCTTTCCCATCCCCATTCTTAACTTGGCAATTGACAATTGGCCAATACTCCCATCCTTCTCCAAACTTCGACGTTCGATGTTGAATGTTCGATGTTCGACGTTTCCCCCTCCTCCTCTCCCCCAACCCTCGTCGGGAGCTTTGTCGATTCAGGATTTGCGCAGAAATAACTTCATTTCGCGCAGTACGCGGGACTACGCCTGCCGGCTACGCCAAGACTCCGCCGTGGCAAGCCGGTGTGCACGGTCCGCCAGCTGGCGGATGCCCCTGCATGGGGGAGACCGATTTTTCAGTAAATCCGAGCGCCAGGAATGCGGGCTTAACCCGAACTTCTCACCAGCTTTCGGCTGCAGTCCCGCGTCCGACGCGGGACAGAGGATACGCCTTCGGGCTTCGCCACGGCGGAGCCAGGCTACGCCCTGACAGAGCCGGGGTCCTCAGTCGCAAGCCTCGCATTCAGAACCATCTCGGTAGCTTCGCTTCGAGAGCTGGTGAGAAGTCCGGCCAAGCTTACCGTCATCACTCATCTGCGTCAACTTCGTCTCGCCGGCCATTCAGTGGTGAATCCCCCGGGATGCTTGAGGATAGGGTCTTCGACTGAGCTCAGGACAGGCCGGGAAGCGCCTTACAGTCTCGTAACTTCGCTCGCAATGACAGGGGCCCCGGGGTCATCGCGAGCGCCAGCGCGGCGATCTCAGTTGAGGACAGATGAGATTGCTTTGTCGCTACGCTCCTCGCAATGACTGAGGGTGGGGCCACGGTTCCGGATTCGTCTGCGCAGCTGGGCACAAGGAATCAAGCGTATATCTCACTGAGAATCCAAAAAAGGAAGACTGAGATGCGAAAAACGAATGAATAGCAATGAAAAGATCGCATTATCGAAGAATGAATGGCGAAAAACGGGCATCCGTGTATATTGCTCTGAAGATTCTGATATATAGGGTTCAAGATCTAGGGTTTAGGGTTCGGCAGGAAGAGGGATGCTCCGTCATGGCATGACCAATCGCTCCGTTCCGGCGCTCTCTGTCGGAAATCCACGGGCGCGATGCATCATCTCATGACACCAATGAGCATTGAGACAGATTATGCGTCGTTGCCTCTGCTGGAATTTGAACACTGAGACCTGTGATCGTTTGCGGGTTTCCGGTGAACCCTGAACTTCTGAACCTCCGAACCCGTGAACGGCTACCACACCCAGGAGGTAGGCATGAATGTGTCCGACCTGAAATGTCCATCCTGCAGGAAGGCCATGGAGCTTTCCAAGGTGAGTTGCAGGGAATGCGGCATCACCATTGAGGGAAACCTCGAAATCTCTCCTTTGGGGCGTCTTTCGAGGGAAGATCAAGAGTTCGTGATCGCGTTCTTGAAGAGTGGAGGGAATCTGACGAGAACAGGGGAGGTCTTTGGCATCAGCTATCCCACGGTGAAAACAAGGCTTGCCGCCCTCCTTTCGAAGCTGGATATCGTTCCGCTCAGGAAAACGAGATCAGAGACGGTGCTTGTGCGCCTTGAGAAAGGCGAAATCGATGTACATGAGGCCATGGAGCTCCTGGCATGAGATGGCCGGCCCTTGTCTTGGTTGGATTGGGCAGATTTTGTGTGGTTGCCCTTTCCTGTCATCATCCTGTGGCCCCTGGTGGTCCTCGTATGGTGCATTACTCTCTGTGCGGGGCTGTTCCCTCGGTCATCACGAGCCCGGAGCTTGTTGCAGATGACCCGCGGGATCATTCCCATGCTTTCTTCAATCACAGGATTGTCCGTATCGGTGCGGCTCATTGAGGGACCAAGAATCCGCGTATTCATTTTCTGAAACCCGAGGAGGAGAACAATGAGTGACGAACGTCTTAGAATCCTAAAGCTTGTTGCCGAAGGGAAAGCAAGTCCCGATGAAGCAGAGAAGTTGATGGAAGCCGTGGCCAAAGAAGAGAAGCCGAAAGGGCCTGCGGGCACACCGAAGTATCTGCGAGTCACGGTTGACAGCGCGAAGGGTGATAAGGTAAACGTCAGGGTCCCTTTGGCACTGGTTCGGGCAGGGATGAAGCTGTCTGCGCTTATGCCCAAAGAGGTAAGCGAGCATATGGAAGAAAGGGGCTTCGATTTGGCCGCATTGTCGAACCTGAACTCTGATGAGCTTGTGGAGGCACTGAGAGAGCTCGAGGTGCATGTGGACTCAGCGGACGGCGATATAGTGCGGGTTTTTTGCGAGTAGCGACGGGTTTCCCTGACTACTTAGGGTTCGTTGTGGCTCATTTTTGCGCGAAGTCCTAGCTGAGACAGCCGGCTATCATTGCGAGGAGCGTAGCGACGAAGCAATCTCATAGCTGAGGTCCTGGTGACACTCTCAGGAAGCCGTGGTGTTATGCAGGATGGAAGATGGAGGAATGGCCAATGCCCATCGATGTTGAAGCATACTACCGGCGATACGGCCCCATGGTGATTCGTCGGTGCCGACAGCTTCTCGTGAATGAAGACAAGGCCTACGAGGCTGCGCAAGACGTATTCGTGCAACTCCTTCGCAGGAAGGATACGCTGCATGAGGCCGCGCCCTCGGGCCTGCTTCTGCGAATGGCCACCAATATCTGTCTCAACATCTTGCGTGCCGAGAAACGACGTCCGGAGGATTGTAATGATGACCTGCTTGCCCGCATTGCCACTGCACCTGGGAATGAGGCGGGGATTTTTGCGCGACTGCGACTCCATCGGATCTTTCAGCGCGAGCAGCCGTCAACGCGCACCATTGCCGTGCTGCACTACGTGGATGGACTGACGTTGGAGGAAGTGGCTTGCGAAGTCGGTCTCTCGGTCTCCGGGGTGCGGAAGCGGCTCCGAACGTTGCGCATGCGTGCTGTGGAGCTGGAAGGAGCGTGAATATGGCCACTCACCAAGGACCCATCCCGGATCTTATCCTGGAGCAGTATGCGCTGGGCGAGTTGGCGGCAGAACGGATGCTCGAGATCGATCAAATGCTTGAATCCGACTCCGGACTTGCCGCCCGGCTGGAGTCACTCCGCGCATCAGATGAGGAAATCCTCAGAACGTACCCGCCAGAGCATTTTGTCTCCTCAGTGGCTCGTCGAATTCGTCCAAAGCCGGTGATAGTGCTTGATGCGGGGCATCGTCGGACCGCGTTTAGGCGGTGGCTTGTGGCGGCGCCTGTTCTCTCCATGGCTGCGGTAGCAGTATGCTTCCTGATACTGAGTGGTGATGATTCCATGCAGGTGCCCGGCGTTCCCAGTCAGCAAGAGGTGACGCGCATAAAGGGGCTTACGCAATGCCTCAAGATCTATCGCCAACATGACGAGGAGGCTGAGCTGCTCACTCCAGAGGTTATGGTGGAAAGGGGCGATGTGCTTCAGATTAGCTACATTGCGGCAGACCGCCCGTATGGGGTCATTGTCTCAGTAGATGGCAGGGGAGCGGTCACGCTCCATTATCCGGTGGACCCTGGCAGCTCGACGCGACTTGATCAATCAGGGGAGACGGCCGTTCCATTTGCCTATGAGATCGACGATGCCCCCGAGTTCGAGCGTTTCTTTTTTATCACAGGCCAAGATCCGGTTCCCGTCGACCATGTAATGCATGCTGCACAGTCCTTGGCGCGGGATGATGGCAGTGCACGAACGCTCCCGTTGGATCTTCCGGACTTGGACCAGAACTCGATCCTTGTGCTCAAGAAGGAGGTGCGGCAGTGAGATCCTTCGTATCGCTCTTGGCCGGGCTCTCTCTATTCTGCGGCATCTCATCAGCCGTGACAGATGACGTCACTGCTTCGTTTTCCGTTCGGCGTTTCATGCTCAGTGTGGGATCCAACAATGGCGGGCCTCGTCGGACGCCACTTCGCTATGCGGCATCGGATGCCCAAGCGATGTCCAAGTTGTTTCAGGAGTTGGGTGGTGTAGATGACCCCGATCAGGTTCTGCTGGCTGATCCTGATGGTGAAGCTTTTTGGCATGGATTCCAAGATCTGCGTGAGCGGATCGCTGAAGCTGAACACGCGCATGGGCGAGTGGAGCTTTTCGTCTATTACTCGGGGCACTCGGACGAGAACGGCTTGCTCTTGGGAGAGGAGTCGGTGAGCTATCGAGAGTTGCGTGAAGCGGTGGGTAGCATGCCTGCGGATGTCCGGGTCATCATCCTCGACAGCTGCGCCTCCGGCGCTCTGACTCGGTTGAAGGGCGGGAAACGGAGACGGCCGTTTCTGATCGATGAGTCCGCCCAGATGAAGGGGCACGCATTCCTGACTTCCAGTTCTGAGGATGAGGCCGCACAGGAGTCAGATCGCATCGAGGGTTCCTTCTTCACGCATTCATTGGTCTCGGGCCTCCGAGGCGCCGCGGATGTGACACAGGACAAGAAGATAACCCTCAATGAGGCATACCAGTTTGCATTCTATGAGACCATGGCCAAGACCGAGGGCACGCAGAGCGGAACGCAGCATCCCGCCTATGATATCCAGATGGTGGGCGCCGGTGATCTCGTGATGACCGATCTCCGCGGAACATCAGCCGGTCTCGTTTTGGATGAGGCGATCACAGGCAGATTGCGCATTCGTGATGCGCAGAATGCCCTGGTAGTGGAGCTTACCAAGCCGCCCGGCCGCCCGATCGAGCTTGGCCTCGAGCCCGGGGAGTATCGCGTGATACTCGAACGCGACGGTGTCTTTCACCGAGCTGATCTGACCCTTGTGGATGGGAGACGCACTGGGCTCGGGCCCGAGGATTTCTCATTCATGGCCTCTGAGTTTACCACGTCCCGGGGCGCTGAACCGCCTCCACCGTTGGTGAGAGCGGGTAGGGATGAGCATCTTCAGCCTCGGCTTTCGGTAAGTCTCTGGCCGGGTATGAGCACCAACAGCCCGGATGACGACAGGGCCATCAGCACGGTGTCCATCAATCTTACCGTAGGCCGGACCGGCGGTATCAGAGGCTTTGAGTGGGGATACCTCGCGAACTGGGACCTGGGAGATATGGTGGGACTTCAGGTTGCGCACGGTGTCAACCTGGTGCAAGGCAATCTCGAGGGAGTTCAGATAGCGAGTCTAGCGAATGTGGTACGCGGAGATGCGGTCTCGTTCCAGGCCACGGGGCTGTTGAACCTCACTCATGGGCGATTCACCGGCGTGCAATCGTCAGGTTTCGGAAATTTCGTCGGTGGAGATATGGAGGGACTCCAGGTTGCCGGCCTCGGTAACTTCACCAATGGCCATTGCGAGGGCGCGCAGATATTAGGCGTGGTCAATGGCGCACAAACCTTCAGAGGGGTACAACTGGGCATCCTGAACATCGCCGGAGACGCTCATGGTGGTCAGTTTGGCCTCATCAACATCGCGCGAAGCGTCAAGGGGACACAGATTGGGTTTCTGAATATTGCGCACTACGTCAAAGGAGCGCCCATCGGCGTCGTAAGCTTTGTGAAGCAGGGACGGCACAACCTCGCGCTGTGGAGGAGTGATACCGCTGACTTCAACTTTGGCATCAAATTGGGCAACCAGCACGTCTATTCAATCCTGGCCGGGGGGAGGGAGACCCTGGGAGAGACTGAGCGACGTTTTTTCGGTCTTGGTCTCGGCGTGCACATCCCGCGTGGGAATCAGTTCGTCAACTTCGATCTCCTCACTTCCGGTATCGAGGAAGGTGGTCGCGATACAGAGAAGCTTCATATGCTGCATAAGGCACGATTTGGTCTGGGCTGGCAGTTGGCGGGGCGTTTCGCGCTGGTGGGCGGCGCCACGGTGAATGTGTTCACATCTCGCCTCAACGATGGATCGGATTTCGCCGAAGACACATGGCACGACAGCCTCCACAACGGAACCTGGGTCAAAGTCTGGCCGGGATTCTTCTTGGGCGTGCAGATCTAGCCCGGATTTGGAAATCTCCACTAAGGGTTGGCGCAGGAATAAATTCGCAGTCCTGGCGCACAGATTTGCCGTAGAATTGGTCTCCCCGAGGGAGTGAAACCGGAGGCGTAGTCCCGCGTACTACGCGGGATGAAGTTATTCCTGTGCGAGCCCTAAATCTATGGATTGAGCCACTTGCAAAACCCCTCCGCGAGGGTGGTTTTGCGAGGAGAGAGGCATGATTGGAGTCGGATGATGGTCGCGG
>JAUXFG010000198.1 GCA_030620115.1 Candidatus Fermentibacterota bacterium | reverse complement strand
TGCGAGGAGCCCTTCGGCAAGCTAAGGATAGAGTCCGCGACGAAGCAATCTCATCCACCCATTGAGATCGCTGCGCTTTCGCTCGCGATGACCCCAGGCCTCCTGTCATTGCGAGGAGCCCTTCGGCAAGCTAAGGATAGAGTCCGCGACGAAGCAATCCCGCGCGGTACGCGGGATCGCCGCGCTGTCGCTCGCGATGACCCCGGGGCCTCAGTCATTACAGGGAGGGTTCCGAAAGTGCAAACCACTTCCCAATCTATCCTGAAACATCCCGAGATTGACAGATTAGAAATTGCCAGATTCCAGATTCTCTCCCTCAATCGTTTGATCCTATCAACTCATCGAATGCCGCGATTGCGGCACCCAGCTCATGGAATTCGGCTATGTGGCGTCCCATGGCTGCGAGGAAACGGGCCGCTTCTTCATCGCCGTGTTCCCTTGATGCAACTGCTGCTCGGTATGCCAGGGCGCAGTAGTTGTTCATGAGCATTCGCTCCGCGTTCCTGAGCTCCCATGGATAGGCCCAGTTCGTGGCGCTGTCGAGACGGTACACGTCTCGCAGCAGAGAGAAGGTTTTCTTTTCGTCGATATGTGCTTCATCGCCTTCAAGTCTGTCAATCCTTGCACACAAGCCTTGGATAGTCCTAGTACAAGGCAGATCGTCGAAATCGACGCTTATGGCCGCATAGAGGGGGTGTTTTCCTGTTCTCAAGAGTTCTGTGGCCACTGCTTTCGCGGTAGAGAGGCGGCCGCTGTCAGCGGTCGCCTTCGACTGTGGGAACCAGTCAGGATAACGCTCCGCAATCGCCTGCGCGTATTCCTCGCATTTGAGAAGATTTATGTTCAAAACAAGCACATCTTCTCTATAGCCGAGCCCTGCCTGGAGGGAGATGGGTGGGTAGGTATCATTGTCTCCATTGGTGAAGAGCACGGCCTTTTCCGGGAGACCTGCCAGGAGGTTGTAGCCGAAGTCCTGCAGTGGTGTGGAGATGATGCCCCTGCGGTAGATATCACTGGCGATATCCTCTGTCTCATCAAGGCGGCCTTCGCAGCAGTACATCCCGTAGAGGCTGTACAGGATCTCTCCATAGCTCGGATCGAGATTCTTGGCGCGTTCCAGCATTTGACGCCCTTGGGCTTTGTCTTCAGGAGTGCCGAGACGCCAGGTGAAAGAACCGCAAAGATCCAGCGCGCGGACGGAATTCGGCTCGAGTTCCACGGCCCTGCGGTAGTGACGCAGGTAGAGCTCCTTGGCTTCGCCTGCATACCGTTGTGCCTGAGCAACATTGAGATGCCCTTCCGTGCTTTCACCGTGCTCATCCATGTAATCGAGCCATTGCTGAACAAGACTCATGTATGATTCCTTGGAGAGGACCTTCTGCCGCAAAGTCACGACTGGTTCGGGGGGTTGGGCCAGGGCGCTCGTCCATAGGATCAATACAATCGATAGCATGTGCGAAATCTGTTTCATTGGAAGCACCTCCTCGATACCGCGCTGACGCGGCGTGGCGAATGGGAACGGATGTAGGCGTTCATAGGTTCAGAGTTCACCGTTCAGGGTTGCCTGAAGTCAGCTTGGGCAATGTGTAGGCGTTTACGGGTTCTGAGTTTCCCGTTAGAAGCCGGATTCAAGATCACGTTCAGATTTCTGAAGAACCTTGAACTTTTGAACCTTTCAACCCGTGAACGGTTGCGAACGGATTTCACTAATAGAATCCATGCAGCGGACAATTCGTTCACTTCCCGTCTGACCAAACCCCCATGTAGGGGCACGGCATGCCGTGCCTACCGAAGTGGATACGCCTGCGGGAGCCTCGGTCGCAAGCCTTGCATCCAGAACCATCTCGGCGGTTTCGCTACGAAAGCCGGTGAGAAATGCGGGCTAATCCAAGGGTCCGAACAGAGGGCTCGATCTGGATTCCTGCTTGCTTTCCACTTAATTCTGGTGTTAATATCGTCTAGGAAGGCAAAGGGTAACCACTCAATAGGTCCGTGTATCCGACCTTCTCCCCTTTACTAAAGGGGGATTGAGGGGGATTTCTCCAATATTGCACAGGTTTTTTGAGAGGTCACGGGGAAGCAATCATGTCTTTGGCTGACGACGTATCTCGATACTACGCGGAACGGGCACTGGAATACGATGTTAGCGCTGGATACACCGATCCCGAATCGGAAAAACTTCGGGTTCCCATCAAGGCCAGATACAGGGCGCTGTTCAGGGGGCACGACGTGCTTGAAATCGCGTGCGGGACAGGATACTGGACCGAGGTGATCGGCGAGGTTGCTGCCTCTGTTCTTGCCATTGACATCAACCCTTCGGTTGTCTCCGTGGCGCAAAACAGATGCGCACACCTGATAAACGTCACGTTTCAGATTGCCGACGCCTACTCCCTCGATGGCATCCCCGGAGGCTTCACCGCGGCCTTCGCCATTTGGTGGTGGTCCCATGTTCCGAAGCGCCGGCTTCCTGTCTTCCTCTCAACTCTTCACCGCAAGCTTGTCCCTGGCTCGCCGGTGCTATTCGTCGACCAACTTCCATACGAATGCGAGATCAGAAGAGAGGATGATGATGGAAATACCCTTGAGCAACGCACTCTCTCAGATGGCCGCATATTCGAAATCGTCAAGAACTTCCCCACCAAGGAAGAAATTATCGAGATTCTTGAGGATGTCGCAGACAATGTCGAGTATATCGAACGCACTGAAGAGAAAAGCTGGAATGTGATCTACCACACCAAGAGGTGATCGCGAACAACGCGTTGCTGATTTCAGCCGTTGGGTGCGATAAGAGGGCAGAGGCAAAGATGGAAATACCTTTCGCGGTTGAGCGCTTACTTGAGTGGTGGCTTGCGGAAGTACAAGATGCTTTGGGCGAGAATCTGCAATCCGTGCTCCTCTTCGGCAGCGTGACCTTGGGGGACTTCCAGCCCGGATGGAGCGATGTGGACGCGTGTGTGATTCTACATCTTCCCATCACACAAGCGGAGGGGCAGACTATCGGTTTGATCCATGATCAGATGATGGAACGCTTCGTGATTGGCGCAGAAGGCGGTTGGGAGTCTGGACAGGTGGTTGAGGCGCCCTACATTCCAGGCTGCCATTGCCCGTAGCCAGGAAATCCAGGCTGCCTGCTATGTTGCCGGTGGAACAACGCGCAAATGGGACGTCTCCAATCCCATCACGCCCTTTGATCGATATATGCTGGCCAACCACGATCATCTATACTTCGGCGCACCAGTCGAATTCTCGCATCCCTGCAAAGAAGACCTCATACGGCAAACAAAAGGAGATATCGAGACGCTGGGGAAATGGCGAACTCAGTCCGCCATTTGGCTCGCCAGCATGCTCCATTGGCTTGCGCGATGTATCGTCTTCTGGCGTGATGGTCAAATGCTCTCAAAGACGGCTGCACTGGAATATGAGCTCAGTCATTCCTCTCCCTATGCCGACGCATTCCATCTGGCATTGAATCTCCGCCGTGGAAGAAGTGCCGACACCGCCACCTGGCTTGAAACACTCCTCCGCTACTATCGTGAGATGGCCGACGCTGCTGCACAAGACATTCGGAGATACATTGACTGATGGATTCATATTACTCTGAAAGCCTTTCAGCCCAACGGTTGAAGCACTGCTATGACCTGGCTCCAGAGTCGGTGCAGCGTTACCTCTCCGCTGAGACTGAGTACGTGCGGAAGAGGATCAGGCCGGGCGATCGAGTCCTTGAGCTCGGCTGTGGCTACGGCAGGGTGGTCAAGGAACTCGCGGCAACTGCGAGTCTGTTGGTGGGGGTCGACACATCGTTGGACAGCCTTTGTTATGCTCAGGAATACCTGGGAGGGCTCAAGAACACTGCTTTCATCCAGATGAACGCGATCAGTCTTGCATTTCATCCAAACGCGTTTGACCTTGTGTTCTGCATCCAGAATGGAATATCCGCGTTCCATGTAGACAAGCGCACACTCCTCCGCAGCGCTGTTGGCGCTGTGGGAAGTGGTGGGAAGGTCCTGTTCTCAAGCTATGCTGAGCAGTTCTGGGAGCATCGCTTGAGTTGGTTTCGCATCCAGGCGGCCCATGGCTTGGTCGGAGAGATAGACGAAGCCGCCACTGGCAATGGCGTCATCGTCTGTAGGGACGGTTTCACCGCCACCATCGTTCACCCCGATGAGTTCTTGGCCCTGGCAACGGGCCTAGGCGCGAGTGCATCCATCGAAGTGGTCGCCGATTCAAGCATATTCTGCGAGATCATCGCATAGAGTAGGCGCCTTTCAAGCGACATCAGAAAGGACTAGGTGTTGCGAACCACCGCATGAGAACCATTTGTGGACCAAAATTGCCGGTGCGATAATACTCCACTAAATCTATGGATTTACTAGAGATTTGGGGATTTTGGGATTGGGTGAATGGGTGAATGGGTGAATGGGTGAATGGGGGGAAGAATCTATAATCTAGCAATCTGGAATCTGTAATCTGAGGAGGAGGATGGCGGATCAAGGGAAGACGAACTCCATCGAAGGGATCGACATTCTTCGCTCCCGTGGGTCGCTCAGAATGACAGGGGTGCTTGATGTTTGGATGTGTGGATGCGTGTCATTCTGAGGGAGCAGGGTGACCGAAGAATCTGGGTGGCATGAGGGGATGTGGGAATGCGGATTAAGGGATTGAACGCCGAACATCGAACATTCAACATCCAACATCGAATGAGAAGAGGGGGAGGGGGAGAAGGAGACAGCGTTCAGCGTGGAGCGTTCAGATGACAGACCAAGGAGGAAGAGACGGGAATATGAGAGGGGATTCTGGAATAAAGCGAGATTCTTCGCTCCCGTGAGTCGCTCAGAATGACAGGGGTTATGCGCAGAAGGGTGTGAGAATGTGTGTCCTTCTGAGGGAGTGAAGCGACTGAAGAATCTGGAATCTGGCAATCTAAAGGAGTGAAGGGAGGAGAATTGACGATTAGCCATTGGCCATTGACAATTGGGAAATCGAGCGTGAGTGTCTGTGTCATTCTGAGGGAGCGAAGCGACTGAAGAATCTGGGGGGGAGGGAGGAAGCTGTTGAGCTGATGAGCCGGAATGGGGGAGGGGAATTGATCATTGGTGATTGGGAACTTGTGGGATGTTGGTGCAGAAAGTGCTTGGTGGGGCGGAGATGGCTGAT
Source organism: Candidatus Fermentibacterota bacterium (assembly GCA_030620115.1). Taxonomy (GTDB): domain Bacteria; phylum JAFGKV01; class JAFGKV01; order JAFGKV01; family JAFGKV01; genus JAUXFG01. The sequence goes on along the minus strand of JAUXFG010000198.1, from coordinate 1,089 downwards.
CACATTGATGTGACAACTTCCTGCAACAATCGGCTCGTGGCGCAAGCAGAGGGCAATAGACTATGCTTATGCTGGCTGCACGATGTAGGAAGGAGGGGAATATGTTCAGAGGGCGAATAGGGAGGCTGTTCCTGCTCGGAATCGTTCTTGTGGCAATGCAGAGCGCTGGATGCGATTCGGATGTGACTGGACCATCGATCCCGATTGAACAACTACTCGCTGCTCCCGAAGTGGTGGAGATTGATGGCCACTCATATACGTTGGAATGCTTCCTGTGGCGAGATTTCATGCCAGTCTCCCCTCCGGACGGGAAGCCATTGGCAGTACATGTCATTGTTTCGGATGTGGATTCATTGGACATACCGGAAACCATCAGTCTCATCCTGCTTTGGGTCATCAACGGAGATGAGGTTTGGGAGACATCATTCTCAAATGAATCGCTGTCATCAACTCCTCCCCATCAGCTCCCGAGGATTGCACGGAACGGACCAAAGTGGGGCCCAAATATCTATGTTGACGTGGTGGTGCAAATCATGAATGCGGGGAGACAGACCTTCCTGCTGAAAGCAGCAGATCAATTCATAATCATGACTGAATGAGAATACCTGGCATGACATGGGGTTTCCGGAAAGCCAGCACATGTTCAAGATCATTGCCAGGGCACTAGCCAACACCGTTGTCATGGCTGGTGTTTTCTTGCTTGCCAGGGTCCTCTGCGGGGCCATCACCGGCTCTCTGATTCCCCAGGTCGTTTCCGAATCGGCCGGCCCATGGATGGGAACGACCTTCGCTCTCGGACTGGCTCTTCCAATCCCTTTTCACGTCATCTCAATTGGCCTTTTTCTGCAACGAAGATGGCTTCCTGTTCGCTGGGCAAAAGCGGCCAGGTTGGCAACAGTCATTTCCGGGTGTTGGCTAGGCGTGGCTCTATGCGCTAAGTTGCTGATTCTCTAGCGAAGCTGCGCCTCAAACCGACGAGTGATGATGCCGTGGCGCATTGATTGAGGCGCAACGATACTGGTTGCTGGGTACTGGATGAAACCCTGAGTCGTTCCGTTCTCCTTCCAGCATCAAGCATCCAGAAACCAG
>JAUXFG010000239.1 GCA_030620115.1 Candidatus Fermentibacterota bacterium | reverse complement strand
TCTCTCCTACATCCTTCCTCCATCATCTGAACGCTGAACGCTCTCCTCTCCTCCCCATACACCCATTCACCCATTCACCCATCCCCCGTAGCGAAGTTCGACACTTGCGTAAAGACGCTCATAATCGTATAGTCATACACCGGTCTTATCAAGGAGAGGTGACCGCATGACCGATACTCTTATCTATATGTTTCTCGAAATTGCAAAGAAAAACGGGCGTTCCGCGGCTCTTATGGCCAGGGGAGATGCGGAGGAGTTTTCCTCTCTCACCTACCGCCAGTTTCAGGAAGATGTCGAATCTTTCGGCTTGGGACTCATGAGTCTGGGCGTCAAGCCGGGAGATCGGGTCGGCCTCATCAGCGAAAACCGGGTCGAGTGGCTGGCCTCCGACCTGGCGATCCTGGGAATCGGAGCCACCGACGTTCCGCGGGGTTCCGACTCCACCGTACAGGAAATGGAGTATATCCTCACCCACTCCGAGTGCAAGACGGTTCTTGTGGAGAATCCCGCGGTACTCAAGAAGCTCCAGTCAATCAAGGATCGGCTTCCCTTGATCAAGTCCACTGTGGTCATGGATGAGATGTATCGCGGTGGGATCGACGATGTCTTCCCGTTCGACAATATCCTAACCAAGGGAAGGAAGGATCGTCGCCACCATCTGAGTCGATTCCACGATCGAGCCTCGGCCGTCAAACCGAACGACCTCGCCACCATCATCTACACATCCGGCACCACTGGGCGTCCCAAAGGCGTGATGCTTTCGCATGAGAATATCATGAGCAATGTTCGCGTCATCCCGGATTTTGTGGGGATCAGACCTGGTATGGTGTTCCTTTCGATTCTTCCTCCCTGGCATGTGTTCGAGAGAACCGTTGAATATGTAATCCTCTCCACCGGCTCCACCATGGCCTACTCCAAGCCGCAACGCCAGATCCTTCTCAAAGACATGGCATTGATTCGGCCGCAGTGTATGGCAAGCGTGCCCAGAATATGGGAAGGCATCTACCGGGGAGTAATGAATAATGCCCGCCAGGCGCCGCCCACGAAGAGACGGATGTTCAGCTTCTTTCTTGGGATTGGCGCCGCCTATGCGAGAGCACTTCGAATCGTGGAAGGGCGCAACCCCGAGTTCAGAGAGATACCCGCATGGCTCAAGGCTGCGCGTCTCGCCAAGGCCAGAGGCACTCTTGCCACCTTGAAGCCGCTTCACAAGCTGGCCGACAAGAAGGTGTTCTCGTTGATCAGGCAGAAGACCGGCGGACGGCTCGAATTAGCCGTATCCGGCGGGGGAGCCCTGCCGCCCCAAGTGGACGAGTTCTTCGATATAATCGGGCTCAAGGTTCTCGAGGGCTATGGTCTGACCGAAACGTCCCCTGTTGTTTCGGCACGAGTCTCTGACAAGGTAGTTCTTCGGACAGTGGGGTCCGCGCTTCCCATGACCCAGGTCGAAATCCGCGATCTGGATGATCCTGAGAAGAATCCGCTCCTTCCGGGGGAAAAGGGCCTGGTTTTTGTGAAGGGCCCCCAGGTAATGAATGGTTACTACAAGGACCCCGACGCCACGGAGCTCGTGCTTTCGGAGGATGGATGGCTCAATACCGGCGACATAGGTCGAATGACCATACACGGTGAACTGCAACTCGTGGGCAGGGCCAAAGACACCATTGTGCTCATGGGCGGCGAAAACATCGAACCGGCCCCCATCGAGTTCAAGCTCGAGGAAAGCCGCTGCATATCCCAGTCCATGGTGGTCGGGCAGGATCAAAAAGCTCTCGGGGCGCTCATCATCCCCGACTTCGAATGCCTTGCCGAGACGGCCAAGGAGCTCCGCGTATCAGGAGAAGGAAAGGCCCTCCTGAACAATGAGAAGATCATAAGCTTTTACGGGGAAGAGATACGACGCCTCATCTCTGCCGCCAATGGATTCAAATCCTATGAGAGAATCACCAAATTTCGACTGGTAGCAAAGGAGTTCCTGGTGGGGGAGGAATTGACTCATACTCTCAAGAAGCGGCGCGCGGTGATCTCTGAGAAATACGCCAAATTGATCGACGATATGTACGGTTGAGAGCTGGAAAACCACAGATTTCACAGATTGGGAAAGGAGATTGGGGAGATTGGGGATGAAGAATCTATAATCTGGAATCTGGGGGAGAAGAAAGAATTTCGGATTCGGGAGGAGAATGGGGGATTGGGGATGAGGAGCGTTCAGGGTTCGGGGTAGAGATGATGGAGCAAAGAGCAGGGAGAGATTCTTCGCTCCTTGCGGTCGCTCAGAATGACAGTGGTAGTGAGCGGAAGAATCTGGGTGGAGAGGGGAGGAGAATGAGGGAATGAACGTTGAACATTCAACATCCAACGTCGAAGTCAGGAAGGACGAAGCTCCCGATCCCGCGCAGTACGCGAGACTACCGACGAAGTTGTCCGGCTGACCTCTGACTTCTGATCCGCCGGCCGGCGGATTACGACCGAAGGCCGCATTAGCCCGGACTTCTTTTTTCTTCTGGTCTTCGAGCGCGTAGGAGCAATACTCCCCTCGCCGGACCCCGCAGAGAGGACTCTGACAACCTCCTGTACGGAGAGAATCCCTTGCCGCGCCTTGTCGAGCGCCTGGAGAGCCAAAGGAACCATTCCTTCCTGCCGAGCGGCTTCGAGGATCTTGTGGGTGGGAGTCTCCGCAACCAGGAGGTCCCGGATCCGGTCGGTCACCGGAAGCAACTCGAAGAGCGGCACTCTCCCGAGACGGCCCTTCCCTCCGCATGTCTCACAGCCTTGACCGGCATAGAATGGCCCGGACTCGTCGAGCCCAAGAGATTTCAACTGATTCCGCTGAAACGGGGTTATGGAAACCTCGGCTCTGCAATCGGGGCAGTTACTGATTGCCAACCTTTGATTCACCGCGGCCAATGATGCACTGGCCATCTGAAACCGTTCCACATTCAGTTGTTTCAACCGGTTGAAAACCCCTGCAGTGCTGTCTGCATGCACGCTGGTCATAATGAGGTGACCGGTCATACCTGCCCTGATGGCGACCTGCGCGGTCTCTTCATCGCGAATCTCGCCAACCATGATCACGTCGGGATCTTGGCGGAGGATTGAACGAAGCCCCAGGGCAAACGTCAGTCGAGCCCCGGGATCCACCTGCGTCTGTGAAATGCCCTTGAAATCGACTTCGATGGGATCCTCCAGCGTCACCATATTGACCGTATCACCGCGATTCGCACGTATATGCATCAGCGACGCATAAAGGGTTGTTGTCTTGCCACTGCCTGTAGGTCCGGTGAGATAGATGAGCCCATGATCGCTTTCCAAGAAACCCTTGTACTGTTGCAGCAGATCGGAATCGAGTCCGAGGCTGTCAAGGCAGTACCGGCTCCCTCCATGGATAGCCAACCGCAGTACCGCCTTTTCGCCGTGATTCGTGGGCAGGAATGATACCCGAATATGGTAGTCTTCCACATCGAATGTTATGGCGCCATCCTGCGGTTTCGTGCGGGTCTCGATAGAAAGCCTCGCCAAGACCTTCATTCGGTTACGGAGATAGCGTGCGGCCTCGTGTGAGATTGATCCGACCTCGTGAAGAACTCCATCGACCCTGTAGGTGGCATACGCCTTGTCCCGTTCCGGTATCAGGTGAATATCGCTTGCCCCCACGGAGAAGCCCCCTGCGATGATCTCGTTGAGCAAGGCCACTGACTCGATCTCCTGCCTATTGCCAAGATCATGGACTATGGTGGCCACGCTCCGGATATGGGACAGCGGCGCATGGGGAATCAGCCTGAGATCCGAGATCCGGATCTGCTCGACCTTCATGTGTTTGATGAAACGCCGGCTCCGGAACTGCACGATTTTCTGGTTCAAATGCTTCCGTACTAGATAAAAAAGTGAATGCATGAGAATGCAGACCACAATGCCTGGAATGGCCATCCCATAGGTCAGAGTCAGAGGTAGATACCTGTGGAAATAGAGCGTCAGCGGTCGCACAGAGGGAACAAACACCTCCATGAATATGAGGAACAGAACAAGAAAGAGGAGAAAGGCCAAGCGCATGAGCCAGGTAAGCATAGTCACCCATAACTCCAGTATACGAATCATCATCCATTCTCCTTATCTGGACGCATCGGAAGATGTAACTTCTGTGATCTATCAATAACCCCGTGCGATACCGGAGAAATCCCCTCACCGAGCCGTAGGCTCTACCCTCCGGCCTGTAAGCCTACGGGCTGGAAGCGGAGCCGGAGGCCTTAATCCCCCTTTACGAAAGGGGAGAAGGTCGGATGCCCGGATTTGTTGAGAAGCTGCAGTCATTTCCCGTAACGAGATTCTTCAGTCGCTTTGCTCCCTCAGAATGACACGTGTCTTCACGTCCAATGCCAACCACCTCTGTCATTCTGAGCGACTGCACGGAGCGAAGAATCTCTCCTTGCTCTTTGCTCCATCATCTCTCCGCTGAAACCTGACCCTCTGAACCCCATTACCCCATTACCCCATTACCCCATTACCCCATTACCCCATTACCCCATTACCCCATTACCCCATGAACGGTTACCAGCAGGAAT
>JAUXFG010000225.1 GCA_030620115.1 Candidatus Fermentibacterota bacterium | reverse complement strand
CTCCAGAAGCTCTCACGCCAGGCTGCATTATGCTAAGCAACAGAATCTTTCAACCCCATTGCCACCGAACCATCGTGCGTTTGCTCCACATAACGTGGCGCTTCACATAACCCGTGAACAGTTACCGTTTACCCAAAAGGAGAGGAATCATGAGATTGTTCACCAGTCTGATGTTGTTGATCGTCTGCTCGTTGCCGGCCGTGTCCGCCCAGGCTGCTGACTGGGAGTTGTTAGGCCAGCGCAAAGTCAATGTCCGGACCGATCACGACGTGATCCGAGTCACTATCGCTGAAGGAACCTTCACCAAGATCAAGCTTCGAGTTCTGAACCACGGTATCGAGCTACTTGACCTGAAGGTCTACTTTGGCAACGGGGACGCGCAAGATGTCAAGGTTCGGCGCTTCATCAAGGCCGGCGGTGAGACCCGTGTCATAGACCTGAAAGGCAGACATCGGGTCATCAAGAAGGTTGAGTTCGTATACCGAACCCGGGGCAGGCTGCCCGGACGCGCAACGATTCGTCTATGGGGCCGCCACTGACCCGAAACCGATGATAAGCTGATGAGCTGTTCGACTGAGCTCAGGACAGGCCGGGAAGTGCTTTATACTTTCGGAAACCTCCTCGCAATGACAGGTGGAGATGCTGGTCATCGCGAGCGAAAGCGCGGCGATCCCGCGTACCGCGCGGGATTGCTTCGTCGCTGCCCTCCTCGCAATGACAGGTGATGTGGCGACGGTTCCGGGATCACTCTACGGGATTTCGTATTCCTATCGTGAGCCGTAGTGCGAGGCGGAGACCATAAAACGGGAAAATGAAACATCCCCAACCCTTCAACTTCTGAGCTTCTCAACCTCTCAACAAGTAAACGCTCGCCGGAATAGTAGTGATTCGATGAGGACTTTGCTATATTGTCGGCATGGGTGAAGTACATGGGAGACGATGCTGAGTGTGTTCCTACTGAGTGTGTTCCTATGGTTCGCGCAAGAATAAGCTACATCGAGTCCCGCGTACTGCGCGGGACTCGCAGTTATGGCGCACAGATATGCCGCAGATGTGGTCTCCCCGAGAGAGCGAGACCGGCTTGCCACGGCGGCTTGTCACGGCGTTGTCATACATAGACGGAAGCCTTGGCGTAGACGGGCCTGCCACGGCGAAGGGTACGCGAAGACGGGCGGCGTAGCCCTTGAAGCGATCTTCGTCGCAGACCGACGAGTCTCGCGATGCTGGATACCGGAAGGAAAAGACGAAACAGATGCTCCACCAGCAACCAGCATCCAGCAACTGCCATCGAAGATGGCATACAAGAATTGTTTATCGGGGTATTTGAGATGACCGCGATACTCACCACGGAGAAGACATGATTCATCAGTCTATTTCGGTGCTTCTGATCGAGGATGACCCCGAAGATGTCAGCATGATTCGGGAGATGCTATCCGGAGTGGAACATTTCCGTTTTGAGCTGCAATGTGCTGACCGGCTCTCGGTAGGACTCGAGCGTCTCTCCGAAGGAGGGATCGATGTGATCCTGTTGGATCTCTTGCTCCCCGATTGCTCTGGATTGGAAACGCTCATCAAGGTCCATGCCAACAGCCCGGAGCTCCCCATCGTGGTGCTGACCGGCCTCGGGGATGTCGAGCTCGCGTTTGAGGGAGTAATGAAGGGCGCGCAGGACTATCTTCTCAAGAACCAATTGGAGAGCCATCTATTGGCGCGGACAATGCGGTACGCCGTGGAACGGAAAAGGGTTGAGAGAGCGCTACGGGAGAGCGAGGAACGATTCCGAGCCATCTTCGAGACGGCGCAAGACTTCATCTTCATCAAGGATCGGGATTTCAAGTACACGCAGGTCAATCCGGCCATGGAGAGGCTTTTTGATCTTCCGGCCTCGGAGCTCATTGGGCGAACGGATGATGATCTCTTCGGCAAGGAAGCTGGGGCACACATCAGGGAGATGGATTCGCGGGTTTTGGGCGGCGAGATCGTCGAGGAGGAACACACCAAGCCCGTGAAGGGCATTCCGCTCACTTTTCATATCATCAAGACGCCGATACATAACAGTGCGGGGGAGATCATCGGCCTCTGCGGGATTGCACGGGACATCACCGAGCGAACACATGCGGAGGAGACATTGCGCAAGAGCGAGGAACGTTTCCGAGTTCTTGTTGAGAAGAGCGTGGAGGCCACTTTCTTGCTGAACTTCGACTCGGAATTCGTCTTCTGGAATCATGCAGCCGAGGAACTGATGGGTCTCACTTCCCCGCCGACGGGCTCTATTCGCCTTTCTGACATTGTCACTGCCGAATCCTTGGAGGTTGCCAAGGCGAACATCAAACAGGCGGCAGAGACGGGCACTACCCAGCTCCGTCCTTACGAAATGACCGTTCGAAGGTTTGAGGAAACCATACTCACTTTGGAGGTATTTGCCGGTCTGGTTGAGTACGACGGCAGACCTCACATCCTGGGAACGGCACGCGATATCACTGAGCGCAAGCGTGCGGAGGAAGAGCTGAGAAAGAAGCATGAGGAACTGGAACGGTTCAACAAGCTGGCCGTTGGCAGAGAACTAAGGATGATCGAGTTAAAGAAGGAAGTGAACGCTTTGTCTCAGGAGCTTGGCCGAGAGGGGCGTTACGAGATCAGCGAAGGGAACGCAGAAAAGGAAGAGGGATGAGGCTCCGCACGAGATTTCTTATCCTCATTTTCTTGGCCATTCTGGTTACCGGTGTGAGTATCATCTCAGTAGCAAGACATGTCGCAATAGAGTCCCTCACGGAGCGTATTGGCAGTCATCTGTGGACTGTTGCCAAATTGAGAGCAGAAGAGATCGAAATACTTCTGACTCAACATGAGTATATGACCATTGTGCTCGCACAAGAGAATGTCCTTAGAGATCTGGTCAGTGGCGACAATGATCATGCGAGATTTCTCGATCGGGCTCACAAGAAGCTGGCAAAGGTCGCCGCATCTCACCAATCGATCTCTCGAATACGACTGTTGGAAAAGAACGGCATGGTAGTTGTCTCTTCTTCTGGTGATGTTGGATCCGATGCGGCCGACGAGGAGGCTTTCCTGAGGGGGAAAGAAGGAAGTTACCTCAGTGATCTTCATCGATCTCTGTATGCCCGGCATGCCGTTCTTGTCACCGCGGAGCCGATTCCGGCACATGGCGGAGTTCTGGGGGTCATTGTCATCGAGTTCGACGAGGAGGACGGGCTGTTTCACATCACCACCGAGAGAACCGGCATGGGAGAGACGGGGGAGATCTACCTGGTAAACCAGGAAGGATACTTCATCACGCCTGCCAGATTCCTGGATGATGTCGTGCTCACCCGGAGAATCGATCCGGCGCGAATGAGGGATATTGCTGATATCAGACTGCACAGCAGGGATGCCGCTATGTCTGAAGTAGGATTGTCGCGGAACTATCAGGACCGGGATGTGCTCTGTGTCCACCGCCATATTCCGGAAATGGGATGGACGCTGGTGGCGGAAATGGGCACGAGAGAGGCCTTCGCTCCGGTCAGGAGGCTCACCCAACAGGCAGGTGTGCTTTTTGGCGCTATCCTGCTCGTTGGTGCAGCGCTTTCCGTGATGTTGTCTGGAACGATTATCCGGCCGATCAGGAAGTTACACGAGGGCACAGAAGAGATAATCAAAGGCAATCTCGACTATAAAGTCGGAACACCGCGAAGAGATGAGATCGGGCAGCTGTCGAGAGCATTCGATAGAATGGCAGCCAATCTGAAGGAATCCAAAAGAGAGATCGAGGAATCAAGCAGAATGCTTGCTGTTAAGGTGGAAGACAAGACCGCAGAACTACAGCAGCAATTCAAGAGAAGTGAAGAGCAAAGGATTGCGACACTGAATATTCTACAGGATCTCGATGAGGCAAACGAGAGTCTGCGGAGAGAGATCGAGGAGCGCAAGAAGGCAGAGGATGCGCTGCACGAGAGCGAGAGACAATTGCTCACGGCTCAGAAAATGGAGGCGGTGGGACAGTTGGCCGGGGGTGTGGCCCACGATTTCAACAACCTGCTCACCGCCATTCAAGGGTATGCCCAGTTTGCAATGATGAACCTTGGAGAGAACGACCTCGCCCGGAGGGATATTCGAGAGATCCAGCGCAATGCGGTACGGGCAACGGATCTGACCAGACAGTTGCTCCTCTTCAGCCGAGGGCATCCCATGGAGAAAAGCCCGCTGGATCCGAATGCGCTACTGGAGGAGATGTGGAAGATGCTCTCCCGTCTCGTGGAAGAGAATGTGGCGCTGAGAGTCGAACTCGAAGAGGCGGTATGGACCATAAAGGCTGACCTTGGGAACATCGAGCAGGTGATAATGAACCTGGTAGTTAATGCGAGAGATGCGATGCCGAAAGGTGGGGAGATCGTCATCAGAACCGAGAACATATTGGTGGACGATGAGTACTGTGCGGCCCACGCTGAGGCCAAGCAGGGCAACTTCGTCTGCATATCGGTGGAGGATTCTGGGCTTGGGATGGATGAGGAGACGCGATCGCATGTCTTTGAGCCCTTTTTCACTACCAAGGGGCCCGGGACAGGCACAGGATTGGGGCTTGCGGTGGTGTATGGTATTGTGAAGCAACACGATGGATGGGTGGAAGTGGAGAGCATGCTCGGCCAAGGCGCGAGATTCAGAGTATTCGTTCCGGCCGTAGCACCCGATGTCGTGGAGAAGTCTCAGATCGAGGTTTCTCCCGATATGCCCAGAGGAAGCGGGGAACGGATTCTTGTGGTTGAGGATGAGGAAGCAGTGCTGGAATTCGCCGTACTGGCGCTTTCTGAGCATGGTTATGTGGCTCTACCTGCGCGAAGTAGGAAAGATGCCTTTGAGATATTCGAGAGGGAGGGGAGGGATTTTGATCTTGTGTTCAGCGATGTAGTGCTGCCGGACGGAAATGGGCCTCGTTTGGTGCGAGAATTGCAGGAGCTCGAACCCGGAATCGGGGTCATACTTACCAGTGGGTACACTGATGAGAAGGCGGGGTGGGAGACCATCCGGGAGAGCGGGTATCTTTATATTCAAAAGCCATATTCACTCTCTGATCTGCTCTGGGCCATGAGGGAAACGCTGGAGAAAACGCAAGCGAAATGAGGGGATGGGGGGAAGAGAGCGTTCAGGGTTCAGGGTTCAGGTGACGGAGAGAGGATGTAAGGAGAGATTCTTCGCTCCTTGCGGTCGCTCAGAATGACAGTGGTGGTGCCTATGTCGATGTGTGAATGCGTGTCATTCTGAGGGAGCGGAGCGACAGAAGAATCTGGGAGGGGAGGGGGGGAAGCGTTCAGCGTTGAG
>JAUXFG010000044.1 GCA_030620115.1 Candidatus Fermentibacterota bacterium | reverse complement strand
GACGTTGAATGTTGAATGTTGGATGTTCGGCGTTCAATCCCCCACTCACCCATCTCCCCATTCTCCCCCATTCCCCATTCCCCATTCCCCCCCTTCTCTCTTCAGAACTCCTGTCAAACAAGCAATGCTTCCACAGGCCTTTTGAAGCTCGTCCACATCAACCGTGATGCAGCTCACACCTGCTGCCTCGTACAGCGCCTGGGTGGCGGGATTGCCTTTGGGCATGACAATTTTCTTGGACCCCAGGGTGACGAAATTCAGGCAGAACCCCCGCGAAAGCTCATCCAAATCTTCGATAAAGGTAACGGTATATCCACGCTCTCGAAGCGTCTCCACCGCCTCATAGGGAACACGTCCAGGCCAGGCAAACGCTAGATCGTGATCCACCACCCTGATCGTTCCCATGAGGTGCATGGCCCCGTATGGCAGCCCTAGCCGGACGACATCGATTCCCATCTCTGCAAGCTGGCGTGAGACTTGGTCAGCTCCTTCGGAATTGGTCCGGATCCCTGTGGCGAGGAGCACCGTTCTCTCATCGACCCACATCGCGTCGGCGCCCTCGAATGTTCCCGTACCCCGGACACTGCGGAGTATCGGTATACCGAGCTCGCCCAAACGCCGTGCAACAAAGCGCTCCTCTCCCGCACGAACTGTTGAGGCGGGACGCCCAAGTATGGCGCCCTCCGGGGTCAAGAACAGAAGATCCGCCACGAACAGAAGGTTTGGCGGGGGCGTCACTTCGGGGTCCACTGCATGAACAGCAATGCCCGCCTCCCGGTAGACGCGGGAAAGCGCGTCATGCTGCGCACGCATCTTCTCAGGGTTGAGGCCATCTGACATCTGAACGAGGTGGGGATCTCTGATGGCTTCCATCTCCGGCCCAGGCCTGTGTAACAACACGCTCTCCAAAGGCGACCACTCATTGGACAAGCCACACTCCCCCCAGAGCCTCCCAAGCTCATCTCTCATGGAAGCAACGCGCGGCGACCATCCATTGCCGCCGTACGCGACATCAAGCCTACTACCAGCGGTCATATACTACGATCTCTTCGATCTTCTTCCGTTTCTTGGGGTGAGGTTTGTCGTCAGCATATCCCAAAGGCGTCAGCACAATAGGCTCCACCCCCTCAGGAATCCCCAACACCTCTTTGGCAGCCACGGGATCAAACGCCGCAATCCAGCACGTGCCAAGACCAAGGTCCGTAGCCTGAAGAATGAGATGATCCATCACGATGGACACATCAACATCATTATAGTTCTTTCCGTCACCCCGCACCCAGTTCTTGCTCGGCACGCCACATGCGCAGATCACTATTGGGGCCTTTGCGAACCAGTCCGCACTATAGATCCGTTTCAGCTCGTCTTCCCGGCCTTGGGTATAGACCACCATCAGCTTCACCGCCTGGCGATTCGCCGCAGTGGGGGCAGCACGCGCGGCTTCCAGTATCTGTTCCAGCTTCTCAGTTTCCACAGGATCGGGCTTGTATGCGCGCACGCTGCGTCGCTTCTGAATCAGGGTTCCAAAATCCATGCTGACCTCCTTTGAAATGTGATAGGCGTTCACCGTTCAGGGTTCAGGGTTCAGGGTTCAACGTTTCCGCCGGGCCGTAGGGGCACGGCATGCCGTGCCCTGGCCATCAGCGCTCCGCCATCTGCGAGTTCGGAATCAAGGACCTATCGTCGCTTCGTCCTCAGTCCGCCGGCCCATCATATGACAACTTGATCCAGCTCGGCAGATGCTCGATCAAGGATTTGAGCACCGTCCGCGCATTATCCACGTAGAGCTTCAGGTTGCCATTGTACACCTCTCCCCCGTGCTGACCCACCAGATCAGTGACCCCTCTAAGAATGAGGCATCTGGTCTTGTTTCGTTGGGCGACCCAGGCAATGGAGCCGGATTCCCAGTCTCCGGCAACGGCGCCGTACGCGGCTTTCAGATGAGAGATATCTTCGGGCCTCAGGTCACGATCACCGGACACAAGCAGTGTGCGGCGGACCGGATGTGGGTAGGGCTCTCTGAGCCACGAAAGATCGATATTGGTGGTGTAGTGAGCGATATGCGAAGCATGGTCGCCCATGGCTTCCATGATATCATACACAATGACCCGGTCAGCCAAAACCACGGTTCCCTTCTCGATTTCACCCTCGAAACCACCGCACGTTCCCAGGTTTACCAGAAGTTCCGGCCTGCAATGATCAATCACATACTGTGCGGATGCCGCAGCCGAAATCTTCCCCCATCCCCCGTGAACGAATACGACCTCCTCCTCTCTTCCGTCAACACGAAGCGTTGTTCGAAACCACTTGCCAAAGGGATACTTATGTAATTCGTGTTCGTTGAGCAAATCCACCACCGCGCGCCACTCGATGCGCGCGGAAATCAGCACTGCCAGGCTTGACTCAGGGAGAGAAGACATACAATCACCCGTGGGGCTTGGTTAGGATCCTTGTTCGAGACAATTACGCTTTTTGCGTAGATAGTGGTGGAAACTCATCACGCGGAGAAGTTCGAGAGAAAGCTCCCGACGAAGTTGTCCGGCTGACCTCTGACTTCTGATCCCGCCGTCGGCGGGACTGCGCCTCCGGAGGGCACGGCATGCCGTGCCCCTACATGGCGGAGACCAATTCTTCGGCAAATCTGTACGCCATAACTGCGAATTTATTCTAACGCACATCCGCCACAGAGAATACCATACGCTCGTGATATCTGTTCCATGGTGCTGCCAAAATCGCTTGAACGAAACGCACGAAGCCGGCTGCGAAAAACGCAGCCGGCTTCCTTCTCTATCCTTACTACAGAGAGCCCTGGAATTGAACGATAACCACAGGATCTTGCTCTATATCTTCATCTTCATACGACGGGAGCTCGACATTCAGCGTTACCCTGTTGGCTTTGGCGAGGTAGTAGCTCGCCCCCAAGGTAATCCGCGACATGCCATCGTCATCCAGATCGGTGTTCGGATCATAGGAGTCGAAGCGCGCGCCAACCTCTACTGACTCGGTGGCCTTGTACGTGCCGCCCGCATAGAACCCGGCCCTCTTCAGATCATCGCCCACCGGCTGCTCTATGCTGCCCGCCAGATATTCGCCCATGACCCAGATCTTGTCCTTTGCATACGCAACATCCGCACCGAAACCGCTCCTGCCGAGCTCGGTAGCTCCATCCTCACCCTTGTAGAATGTCCCGCCAACAGCAAGCCCCGCAGGCAGCGAGATACCGGCATGACCGACAAGGTCCTTCTTCCCGTCGTCGTCACTAGTATTGATGCCGCTGCCGTTCATCAAAAACACCGAGTAGTTCACGTCCATCTCGCCAGCCTTCGTGCCGCCATAGGCCATGATACCTTGATCCCTGAAAGAGGAACCACCGCTCACATGGGACTTGCCCAAGCTGCCTACCACATATGATGGATTCACGAACTTCCATGTCGTTGCCGAGGGGAGTGCCTCCCTGCCGAAGCCATGCTTGAACTGACCGACTCTGATGTTGAGCTCAGGCAAACATTTGTATTCCACCCATGCTTGCATCAGCATGGGGTCTCCCGCACCTTCCATCATGAAGTGGTAGGACCAGGTATCCGAGGCAAATCCTTTGATCCCAAACCTGGCACGCTTGACCAAGAAGGTGCTACTCACATCCTCAGTCTGATCGTCATGGAACCAGAGCTGGCCCCACGCAAACCATGTAGGCGCCTCTTGTCCGGCCTGGACAGGGGAGGGCAACGCCACGGCCAACACCAGGGCGCCAAGGGAAAGAAAACTCACAACCGGTCTCATGCAGACCTCCTTTCAGAGAATAAAAGGAACGGCACACGCAGGTCCTATGCCTGCATGGCCGCCACCACTGCGCGGAGATTGTCCCCGGGCGAAGGGGCTTTCTTCGCGATATTGCCGGCCTATATTCACAATGCTCACAGTCCCGTCAATGACAAATAGCGTATCCCCCTCCCTTCTTGACGTATCTCCAAAGCCGGATATCTTGTTTTACTAGTGGGGCTTAGCAACGGTTCGGGCATAGGGGGAGTGCAATGCGCAATCATCCTCTTCTGATCGGTATTGGTGTGCTTATTGTCCTGCAGAGCAGCGCCTTTGGTGCGGGCACAATCGGCCTGGAGCTCTTCGCGGGGCCTTCTTTCAAGATCAAATCAACCGGCCTGCCTGCAGATTGGGGAGACGGCTGGGCTGCCGGCATGGGGCTGGGCTACGATCTCGCCTACAATACGCGGCTTTCGGGGGAGGTATCTGTCCATCGATTCCCCTTCATTCGATACGATAGAGACTATTACAATAGAGACTATCTAGATTATCATGGCCAACCGCCCTGGGGCCCTCCCGAGGTGGCCAGTGCGGAACCCATTTACCTCTGCGAGACTGCTCTGGCGATGCGGTTCGTGGATACGGAATGGCTTATTGAGACTGCATTCTCGCTACGCCTCGGAGTGGATTTCATGCACATTGGGGAAATAATCCTCGGTTACGATATCGACAACCAACCTAACCGCGTCGAAGGCACGAATGAATGGAAAACCAAGCCCTTCATGTCTTTTGGTGTCGGTTTCGCCTACCCTGTTCGTTCAAACATCGATCTCACTCTGGAGGCAAGAATCGCCAGAACACTCGATGAGACGCAATGGATGATCCCCGCGCTCTTGGGCTTCCGCTTCAAGCTGTGAACGGCATACCGGACGCACGGCACTATTGGGAGGAATCCTTCCGGGGGATCGATGCCGAGACCTATGATTTCACCAAGAGCAAACCCGCGGCATCGCTCGCCGAGTTCTGCATAAGCCATCTGCACGAGGGAGCCCTGATCCTCGATCTTGGTTGCGGTGGGGGCCGCAATGCACAGTTCCTGGCCATGCAGGGCTACCGTGTATACGAGATAGATGTCGCCGCTGCTGCCGCGAGGTTCTGCCATACACGTTTCGCCCGATGTGAGCTTTCTGGAACCTTTGCGCAAGGCAGCTTCACCCACATCCCTTTTCCAAATGCCTCCTTCGCTGCAGTGATCTGTATTGCTGCATTGGATCACGGCACTCTCGGCGAAGCAAAGGCATCGGTAGCAGAGATGCGCCGGGTGCTGAGCCCCGGCGGAGTCATCCTCCTCACCTTCGACCCCCCCGACACAGATGAAGACATCATCCATGAGGCGCAGGTGCTTTCTGATGGAACCCTTCGTTTCGTCCGCGGCAACCAGAAAGGCATGCTCTTCCGGAGGTACAACGATCAGGAGATCACTGACCTAGTTGGCACGAATCACATTATCTCATTCCGACACACCACCAAAGGAACCCGTGTAGTGGTAGCTCAATAGACATACCCAATAGCGTGAATGCAGGATCTCAGACTCTCACTTCCGGTCTCAAGATTTCAGATTATGGATTGGAGATTCTTCTCGTCTACTTTGCCTCTTCGCACTCCCCTCCTTCTGTTCGACGTTGGGCGTTGAATGTTCGATGTTCGACGTTCATTCCCCCATTCCCCAGATTGTAGATTCTCCATTCCTCCCCCCCTCCTTCCAGATTCTTCGGTCGCTCCGCTCCCTCAGAATGACACGTCTTGTCACGTCCAACACCAGCTATCAGAATCTCTGGAGGGACGTGCTCCGTCGCGTCCGTCGTATCGAGCATCAACGGCCATGACGGAGCATGGCCCTCCATCATCCTAACGCTGCACGCTATCCTCTTCCCATTCCCCCATTCCAGCATTCCGGGTTTCCGAAATCTCTAGTAAATCCATGGATTTACTAGAGATTTCCTCGGATTCCCGCATCCATCTACGTTGGTCAACGGGTTTTCCACCATTGCTCCCATGCAGCAGTGTTCCACTTGAAATCCTCACCAGTGATTTGCGTGAGGGCACCAAGAGCACTCGCCCGAACCGACCGCCGCCTGTCCTTCAATAGGCCAATCAGCGGTGGTACTGCCCGGCTACCGCCGATCTCGCCGAGCACCTTCGCCGTTGCTTCTCGCACCCTGTAATCGCCATCTCCCAATACGTCGACGAGCGCCTGCACTGCCGTGGTGTCCCCCATGTTCCCCATCGCCAAGACTGCAGCTCTGCGCACAATAAAATCGTGGTCCAGGAGAGTTTGAGAAAGTAGTTCGAAGACACGACCGTCGCCGATCTTGCCAAGAGCCACAGCCGCTTGGGCACGGACTTGCGCATGCCTGCTGCCGAGCGCTTCGGTCAATGGTTCAACTGCTTCCTTAAGACCGAGTTCGCCCAAGGCGCCCGCTGCTGCTGCGATGACCTCCCCATTCTCCTTCTCGTCCTTCAAAGCATCCCTCAAGGATCGGTATGCGTGTGGGTCACCAATCTTGCCGAGCGCCTCGGCAGCCATTCTTCGTATGAATGCAAAGGGCTCCTCCCTGCGGGAGAAGAGGAAGAACGGACCCGGGAATCTGCCAAGACGCGGTGCAAGGCGGTTTTTCCGCAGCATCTTACAGAGCCGCTTTGTGGCACGCGTGTCTCCTATATCGCCCAGAGCTTGCACCGCGGACCCTCGAAGGTAGTGTGCGTCGTCCTTGGATGCCGCAAGGAGAAGAGGCACTGCATGCACGCTTCCCATCGCTCCCAGCACTCGGGCGGCTCCATCTCTCACGAATGCCGAGGGACCCTCCAATGCGTGAATGAAGCTTGGCTCTTCCTCATACGCCGCAGGGCTCGCAGACCACTCTGGGTAGTATCGGTCCAAAACACCGGCAGATATCCTTTGGATGTTTGCCTCAGGATGTATGAGCAGGGCGATGAGAGAACTCATTGCCTCTTTGCTCCCCATCCGGCCAAGAGCCTCTGTCATGTCGCGAGCACCATGAGCCCACCCGCCGGACCATAAGGCCTGAGTCAAGAGGGAAATCCCCGGCTCGCCTATCTGGGCAATGGCCTCAACCAGCTTTCCGCTGCATCCACGCCTGGCACCCAAGCCGTCCACGAGTAGAGATATACTCGCCCGTGCATGCGCGGTCGCACACCACGATGAATCAATGCTGACGAGCGCCCGGTGGGCCGTCGTGCAAACACCCTTGTCCTCGGAGACGAGCAATGGAATCAGGTATGGGATTGCACGCTGATCCCTCGATTTCCCCAGGGCTTCATTAATGGCGATCAGCATTTCCCGATCAGCGTCGGCGAGAGCACTGATCAAGGGCTCGACAGCCATCGGATCTTTCATCGCTCCCAGCATCCGTGCGGAACTCCTCTTGGCGCGTCTATCCGGGCTCCCTAAGGCCCTCACCAGGTGACTCATTTGTCTTCGAATAGTGGAATCAGAACGCCAGCTTGGGTCGATCTTGTCCAGCGCATTGAGGGCCGCGATCCTGACATACGCCTTGTCATCGCCGAGCGCTTCGAACAAGGTCCCGAGTGCAATTCGTGACCCGATCTCGCCGAGTGCCACTGCGGCAATGCAGCGCTCACCCCAGGTGCTATCGCGGAGGGCTTCAGAAAGCGCCTTGACAGCAGGGGGACCAACCCTCACCAGTGCTCTTGCCGGAGGGTTGAGTGGGCAGGAGTAGCCACCGCCAATGCCGCCCATGCTTCCGAAGTCCCAATCACCATGCTTCATTGCCTTAACCAAGGGCGCAATGGCCCCAGGGTGGGGATACTTGCGAAGGATCTTGACGGCTTCGGATCTCACGAAGAAGTCTTCGTCTGTCAGCAGTGACGCAAAGAGCTTCCAGTTCGAGCTGTCGAGAGCAGCGAGGCTCCGGAGCACTGTGTTTCGAACCCAAGGCTTCCGGCTCCGCAGAGATTCGAGGAGGGATGGCTTGAACTCCTCGGCTGTCGGTGTCTCGTCCCAGTTCCGGCACCAAGCCACCAGTGCGCCGGAGGCGATATCAGGAACATGAACGTCGTCACCGGCCGAAGCCGCCAAGAGGGTCTCCCCTGCTGCTACGCAACCTACTCCTGCCAGAATGCGCGTGGCAAATTCGATTCTACCCGATCTGTTGGGTGGTTCCTCAGACAAGGCCTTCTCAATTTCTCCGACGCAATATGCAATAATCCGTGTTGCCTCGGAATCAGGGGCAATATGTATCACACCGGGCTTATGGGGATCATGGATTGAGACATGCAGTAGCGAAAGAAATAGGACCGACCATGCTCCAACCATTTTCGACCTCCTACGAGCAAACACAATCCAACGAGAACCATCGCCCGACCTCGCCCCAGCCAATATCATCTTCGTGGCTTCACGACGATACCCGGTGAGAACTACGGGTTAAGCGTTCAAGGCACGGCGTTGGTTCATTGGGCAATCGATTCTTGCCATTTCTCGGGATGATAATGGCGCAGCCTCCATCCCGTCCCCAGAATCCCTGTCCTCATCTCCGTACGTATACGAGCCCAGAGTGGACACCGTGTGGTAGTCCATGTGATGAGATTGGGCGCTTTGTGGCCCGACATCGACAATCTTATATCGATAATGAGGTCACTGCGAGGAGCGAAGCGACGCGGCAGTCCCACGTACTGCGCGAAATTGAGTGTGGAAATCTTGGAGTGCGAAAGCTATGCTTGCGCTTTGTTCTTCGGGAGCCATGCTCCCGCGCTCATTGCAGACTGTTCGATGGGCAGTCCCGCGCAGTACGCGGGACTCGGGAAAAGCGGTAGCATGGCTACCGCAATCCAAAGGGGGAAAATGGTGTCATCTCACCGGTGAGAGTCTTGATTCGAGAAGTCGGTGAGAAACGCGTATTAGAACCCATCCACGACGATGTTTCCATTTGTCGTCAAGAGGTCTATCTGGCCATCGCCGCTACCCAATCTGCCGGTGATACTGGTTTGAGTCACCGTCTCGTCTTGCAGCGATAGATCGGTTATGGTTATGGTTCCGTTGGTGACTTCGGCTGAGAATGTGGCGGATGTCGATTGAGGAATCGACAGATCAATCTCTCCATTGGTTATATCCAGATCACAGGACCCCGAGGACGGTAGATAGATCTTGCCGTCGATATTGCCATTCATGAGATTACCTCCGACGTTCCCCTTTATGTCCCAAAACCTCATATTACCGTTTGTCAAATCGGCATCAATATTGCCATCAATATTCTCGATTATTATGTTCCCGTTGATCAGATTTACATCAAGGTCGCCTTCCATGAACGATATATCAATATTCCCATTGATATGGTCGACTGAGATTTGCCAGCTCTTAGGCAGTTCAAGGTGATAATCCACCACATAGTTCCGACTATGAGTTTCATTAGGTTGCACTGTTTTCACCTTGACCTCATCGGTGCCTTCTGTGATTTCCACTGACAGTTCCTGTAGATGCTCCGTTGCGTCGACGACGCTTTCCGATTCCACTCTTCGCTCTCCCCAGATACGCACTGAATCCGCGTCGGAAATCCCCCTGATTTCGATGTCTCCGTTAATGGCGTCCAATGCAAGACCAGATCGACTTGCGACCGGAATCTTGAATGAGAAGGGCTCCGATGCTGAGTAATCGTTATTGTCCACGTGAGACGGGCCTGTCGATGAATCATCCACGCAGGAAGAAAAGAGGGAAACCAGAAGGACGCAGACAAGAGAGACTGACTGCAGAGTCGAATTGAGAGTTCGTGCTTTCATTGTTGCCGACTCCTTTCGTATGATAGTCGATTTGATCGAGTTTCTGCGCGAACCCCTAATAGTTCTGATATCAGAGAACTCCTCTTCCACATCCTCCCTTCTTTCTCCCCCCAACATGGCATCAAGCGCCTACTGCGGCAGCCACGGCCCGAGCCAACCCTTCGCCGAAGACCAGACATCCCCGTCCCGTAAGATGGCAGGCGTCATTGAAAAACGTGGCTTCGTGGGGAATGCGGGTTGCCTGATCAAGGAAAAAGAGTGTGGAATCTTGTGCCGCCAGATCGTGGATGATCTCATTGTGTACTGCCACCGCCTTGGCCACACACTGGGGTTCCCCCCATGCTTCGAGGGGGGCTGAGTGGAACGAGTAGTCGAGTTCTCGTGCCCGGAACTTCTCCGCCGAGTAGTCTTTGGAGAGATAGAAGGCAAATGTCTGCAGGAGGATCTTCTGGTTCCGCTGTTTCGCCAGCTCGATGATCCGCTCCATATTGCGACGGAAGGGGCCTGCGCTCTTGATATTCGAGCCATGATCAAGCCACTCTCGCGAAGGCTGGGCAGTGGGCAAAATCACGCGCCCCCCCATCCGTTCTTCGACCCGGTGCATAAGCATCTCCAGCGTGTAGGGCAGGACCAAGAAGCTTGCCTCTTTGTGGGCCAACAGCCGGGAAAGGTCGTGATACCAGGAATAATGTGAGTAATCGTCCCTGAAGACCCCGGGGGGACAGTTATTGGTCCGTGCATCATTCACGCCATGGTAGATGACAACTACATCGAATGGGTACTCGCCAAGCAGCGCGTACTTGAGATAACTATCGAGCGTCGTATGCGCGGGCCTCGCGAGATTCACCACCCCAATGTTCTTGTCCGTCACCCGGGAAAGCTCTTCGGTAAGTACTGTGCTGATGTTCCCCCAGGCATTGCTGATGACGGATCCGCCGAGGATGAGGACATCCAGGCGTCCGCTGCGCCGGGAATCCGTCAGACGATGTACGCCCCGAAGTTCCGGATAGAAACTGTAGAGGAGACCGGGTTTGCCAAGGAGCGGCCGATGATATTTGACTGCCCAAAAAATCCTCGCCCCCAACTCCGCAGCCAAGAGGCAAATCACCACAACCAAGATCATACGCCAGAAACGCCGACTCCGGGACATCGGTTACTCTCCTCCCCAAGATTCTTCGGTCGCTTCGCTCTCTCAGAATGACACGTCTTGTCACGTCCAACACGAGCTATCAGAATCTCTTGAGCGACGCCCTCCGTCGTCAGTGGCGCAGGCGTCCCTGCCTGTGATCTTCCCCTGCCTGCGATCTTTCCGTATCGAGCATCAACGGCCATGACGGAGCATGGCCCTCCATCATCCCCACTTCGACGTTGAATGTTGGATGTTCGGCGTTCAATCCTTCTGTCGATCTACCGGCCCCTCCCAGATTCTTCGGTCGCTCCGCTCCCTCAGAATGACATAACGCACCAACGCGCCCAATAGCAACCACCCCTGTCATTCTGAGCAGCTGCTGGGAGCAAAGAATCTCTCTTCACTCCGATAGCCCAGCAATTCAGCATTCTCGCAATTCCTCTCCATTCCATCATTCCAACGCCCCAAATGCGCCTGCCGGCCGGCAGGCGCAGGCAGGCAGGGAGCGAAGCGGAGCTATGTAGTCTTCGTTGTTTCCTTGAACACCTTTCCTGCAGTGGCAACAATGCCTGCAATATCAGTGAGATTTGACGGCAGAATTAGGGTATTATTGGTCTTGGCGAGATTGCCGAACTCATCGAGATACTGCTCTGCGATGCGCAGATTCACGGCGTCCATTCCACCTGGTTCTTGGATTGCCGTGGCGATGGCACGAAGACCATACGCAGTGGCGGTGGCGACCTTCTCGATCTCCGCGGCCCGCCCCTCGGCCTCATTGATTCGCTTCTGTTTTTCGCCTTCGGATCGTTCGATCAGCTCCTGCCTGTCACCTTGCGCCCTATTGATCTTGGCCTGCTTGTCGCCTTCGGATTCAGCGATCAATGCCCGTTTCTCCCGCTCGGCCCTCATCTGCTTCTCCATGGCATCCTTGATGCTCTGAGGCGGGAGGATGTTCTTGACCTCGTAGCGCGTCACCTTGACGCCCCATGGATCGGATGCCTTATCCACCGCATCTACGATGGCGCCATTCACCGTATCGCGCTCCTCAAAGGTCCTGTCCAGCTCCAATTTGCCCATGACACTCCTCATGGTTGTCTGGGCGAGCTGCGTGGAGGCGAATTGGTAGTTCGCGATCCCGTATGAGGCCTTTGCCGGGTCCACGACCTGAAGATAAAGAATGCCATCAACCTCCACAGCGATGTTGTCTTTTGTTATGCAAGCCTGAGACGGGACATCGATGGCCACCTCTTTCAGAGTATGCTTGTAAGCAACCCTGTCCACAAATGGCGTGAGCACATGGAACCCCGCATCCAGTGTGGCACTGTACTTGCCCAGCCGCTCTATGATGAAGGCCGATCTCTGCGGCACAATGCGGATGGTCTTCGAAAAGACGACCAGCGCAAAGACGATAAGACCAAGGAGAATGATTGTTCCGGGAGTCATGATTCGCTCCTTTCTAAGGGTTTCACCTTAAACGTGATACTCTCTTTCCCCACGATTTCCACCTGTGTCCCCTCGAGAATGACTTCGTCTGCCTCGGCTTCCCAACTGGTGCCGTGAAACTCCACCTTTCCCTCGCAGTCAGGTGATATCTGCTTAATGACCACCGCCTTCTTCCCAATGAACTCATGGCGCTTCTGCTTCAGATCCTGCTTGGAACCCGCATGCCCCATGAATACGGCCTTCACCCATCTTCGAAGCAACACAAGAAGAATCACTGAGGAGAGGATGAAGACGAGGAGTTGGATATTGAGCGAAGGATTCGACACAAGGCAGAGCAGTGCCACGATCCACGCCCCGACCCCAAAGAAAAAGATGATAAGACCGGGCAGTACGAACTCCCATAGGAGCAGAAAGAGACCCACGATGAACCAGAGCAGTTCCGGTTTGACCCACTCGCTGAGATTACCCATGGTCCACTCCTTTGTGGTGATGACCTTTCTACAGACGTGTCGCCAGTAAAAGCCGGGAGAAGGATTTCTCCCTGGGGAATGAGTGTATCGCACTCACTCTTGGCTGTCAAACAATACTACCCGCCACGCCGCACGCCTATTCAATAAATCGGGACATAGCCGTTCACGGGTCTAGCCTGAACTACCATTCGATCCATGCTTCCTCTTTGCCTTTCTTCTTCCATCACTGTACGTTCCTTGGGATCAGAAAGGGGAAACCTCACGAACAAGACAAGAAAATGTGCCCCACGACATTTGCCTATGCCACATGCAAAGGAGAGAGATCATGACCCACCGTGTGGAGAAGCTTCACGCCGTTCTTCCGGTTGCCGTGCTTGTTGCCACGGCCTGTGTGCTCTGGCCCCATCCCGTGGCAGCACAAAGCGTGGCTGAATGGCACACCACCATGGGGGACTTCAGGGTCGAGCTGCGCGAGGACCTAGTGCCCATCACCGCAGGGAACTTCATGGATCTGACCAATGCCAATTTCTACGATGGGTGTATCTTCCACCGGGTTATCGACACCTTTGTGATCCAAGATGGCGATCCCACGGGCACAGGGGAAGGAGGCCCGGGCTACACCATACCAGACGAGTTTCATCCTGATCTGCGGCACGATGATGCGGGGATCCTTTCCATGGCCAATGCAGGGCCCAATACGGGGGGATCGCAGTACTTCATCACCCTCTCTCCGCAACCCCACCTGGATGACCTTCATGCCGTATTCGGAAAAGTCATCAGCGGGATAAATGTGGTCCAGGCCATTGGCGACGTACCCACCGATGTAAACGACCGTCCACTGGTTGATGTGGTCATCGACAGCCTGAGAATTCTGGGCATCATCTTTCCCCACATCCATCTGGCACAGACTACGATTATCGAAGATCCGGCAAACGCGGACAATGACGGCATCATGAATCCACTGGAGAGCGGCCAGGTCACCATTGATATGCGGAATTGGGCCGGATGGCTCGATGCAGATGATGTGGTGGCTACGCTTAGCTGTGACGATACACGGATAATGATCACCAACGATAGGTATGAGTTCGGGAACGTCGCCAACGGCGACTCGGCCACCAATGCAGAGGATCCCTTCATATTCACGATCACGGCGAACGAGGTCTTCTTCACCACGTTCCAAGTACAGTTCTCAGCCAACTCCGGCACGGACGAGCCCTATGAAATAAGCTACGATGTCGATCTTGACGTTACATTGCACCAGGCCGGATGGCCTGTACCTCTCCGCTCATCCACCTCCGCACTCATCGCAAACATCGATAACGATGGGAGCAATGAGCTGATCTTCGGCGACTACTCTGGCCAGATACACGCCTTCAGGGCCGACGGCCAAACAGAGCTCCCTGGATTCCCCGTGTCTCTGGGCGGCAGCATACAGACGTCAGCCGCCATCGGAGATATCACCGGCGACGAGACCATGGAGATCATAGTCACCAAACGAACAGGAGACGCCATCGTCGCCGTGGACCATGCTGGAACCGTACTCTTCACCCGCGATGTGGATGAACAGCTAGGGGCCAATCCCATGATCGCGGACGTGGATGGAGATGGTTCCTCGGAAATCATTGCCATCACCACCACCACAGGGCAGATCCTAGTGCTGAATGCGGACGGTACTGACTTCGGCGTCTTCCCCATGGCAATCGGCAGCAGGGTTCAGTCTTCCCCCGCCATAGCAGATCTGAACGGCGACGGTGCTCTCGAACTGCTCGCCGTCTCTGATGCAGACGGCGGGAGCCTCCACGCCATCTCAACCGCGACGGGGAGCGATATTTTAGGCTGGCCTTTTGTTACCGGCAGCAAATCGGCTAATGGACCCATCGTGACGGACATCGACGGGGACATGGAGCCCGAGGTTATCGTGGGTTTGGAGAATGGAAACCTGGTGGCGGTGAACCACGACGGCGCCGAGCTCTTCACACGGGATGCGGAGATCTCCATCAAGACATCCGTGGTCGCGGCGGATCTGGACAAGGACCATGATCTCGAGCTGATCTTTCTCAATAGGTATGGCGCACTCTATGTGATCGATGGATCGGGCACCGATTTCCCAAACTTCCCTCTGGACATCGATGCCGTGGTGCAATCGACACCTGTGTTGGCTGATCTCAATGGGGACGGGACAATTGACATCATCTTCGGAGACGCGCTGGGATTCATCCACGCCATCGATATCCACGGCGCCGAGATCGAGAACTTCCCCTTGCCCATAGGACAGAATCTCAAGTACAGCCCCTGTCTCGGCGATCTTGACCAAGACGGTGACCTGGAGATCGTTGCCTCGGACGGGGCCGACTACTTCTGTGTCGACTACAAGCGGGCTGCCGAGGTCATCTGGCCGTGCTTCAAGGGCAACTCACGACGCACGGGGAATACCAATGATATCCCCACCCGTGCCGTAGATGGCTGGTCAGTTGGGCCGAAGCAGACCACCCTGGAGTACAGCTATCCGAACCCATTCACCCCGCCCGCAGCGATCCGTTTTTGCCTTGCTGATCCCAGGAGTGTACGTCTTTCCATCTTTACCATAGCGGGGCATGAGGTCAGATCCCTGGTTCGCGGGAACCTCTCACCCGGTGAGTACACGATCTCTTGGGATGGCGCCAACAATCATGGTCTGCCGGTAGGAAGCGGCCACTATGTGTACCGCCTTGTGGCTGGTGATTACACCGCAGCCGGTAGGCTGATACTCATCAGGTAGCGGAGTGGACACGGTCCGTCAGGCGGCGAACCGTGTTCCTACTATTTGCGCATGACTATGCCAGCCATACTCATTCCTCTCCCAACCACACGGGACTCGACCAGGCCTGATGTCCATCCTGTTGGGTGACCCTGGCATAGTAGAAATCACCCTTGCGCGCCGCAGTGCTGTCCGTGTACACAACACTCTCCAGGAGACCGTCGCAGCCGATCCGTTTCACGACATCGTTGTTCTTCAGAATCTCCAGCGTCCTGAGCGGTCCCGCCCCAAGAACGTGCATCTCGCACCTTCGAGGCTCGCGGAAAGCCTGTCCTTCGATTTCCGATCCCATGGGCCACCCGCTGACCGTAAACTGGAGCAGGATTCTTGCCCCCGACGTGCCGTACACACGCCTCGACGTCAGGCATTCCCAGATCGCCTCCCGTGACAACTCGGCCGCCTGAAACGCCACAAGACCTTCCCGGTAGTCGGGCGTCCAACGGCCTGGGTGCCCGATATGGCCATCACCCGATGCGAGTATCCCTAGTCGACGCCCCTTTCCCAGGGCGTCCTGCACGAAGTGTCCTTCCTTTGGGTGGTAGATCATCCCCGGGCACCCATAATATTCGCAGTTCCCGTGGACTGAAAAGATTTCGGTCAGCATTTCCCAGGATGGCCGGGGTTCCTGTTCCCAATCAATGGCCACGGGACCTCCACCCACGTGATGTGGAATAGTGATGGCAGACCACTTCTTGACAATATTCCACAGCCCTTCCGGAGTAGCGGCACCTGAATCATATGGCGAGAATACTACACCCGTCGCCCCCGGAAAATAGACGTTCCGGTGCCCATAGGTCCAATTGGTCCATTCATAGCCTAGAAGGGTGACGAAGCGCCCAGGATCATTGAATCGCTCGGCGGCCAATTGAATCATACCCCAAGGATCGCCTCTCAGCGGCCTCAGCCCCAGGGCCGCATGATCAGTGATGGCCGCCACGTCCAGTCCCGCCGCATCTCGCGCATACGCATAGTGGTCAAATGGATGCCCCGTGCCGTCGCTCAGTATCGTGTGGCCGTGGATGTCTCCCCAGTACACAGGCCGAAATGCCTCACCTCGCCCGCAAAGAATCGGGCACGATTCGGCGGTCAGCCCCCGTT
This sequence comes from Candidatus Fermentibacterota bacterium, assembly GCA_030620115.1. Lineage (GTDB taxonomy): Bacteria > JAFGKV01 > JAFGKV01 > JAFGKV01 > JAFGKV01 > JAUXFG01. The sequence goes on along the minus strand of JAUXFG010000044.1, from coordinate 9,089 downwards.
GATGGTCTTCCACGGTGATCGAGTACAGACCTGGTTGATGGACTGCGGCCTGGAATCTCCGTGCTCCTCCATCCTCAGGCCTGAGTGACACATGGCGCGGCGCCGAGATACCATCCGGTTCCGCTCTGACCTCCAGCCTCGCCTCATATTCGAGGTCTCGATTACTCAGGGGATCCAGGGCTGCCACCGACACCTCAAACGGCCTTCCTGGTCGCACGAGACGAGGCGCATTGATCCAGAGGCCGCTCGCGGGCAGGGACTTGATCCGGAACCCCGGTTGGCTCCGGATTTCGCCATACACTCCGTCGCCATCTCCATCAGTCTTGAAAAGAAACTCCTGGAATCGCTCCGCATAGGTATCCGCCTTGGCCGCAGCTTGTGGATGACTGCCGCCCTGCGTGTCCCCGTACACAAAGGCAACGGTATCACCTTCCGCCAAGGCCCCTTGGGCTACGAGAGCCACCACATAGTAACGCTGGGGATCGCCACCGATATCCAGTTCGCAGGCGGTGGCCGACGTAGTCACGGTACAATAGCCGGGAGCCGACGGAGCCTCAACCTGGGGGCGCGACCATCCCCACCATGGTGAGACCTGAAACACGACACCGCCTCCCCGGGGAATCCCCCCTCTTCCCGCGATGAAGACAAACCGCCATGTGCCCCGAGCATTGACTACCACCGGATCACTTGGTCGGACCATTGCCCATCCCCATCCGTCGGCTGCCGACGGTTCGGGCTCCGGCAGGGGAACCTCTCCATCGCGCCGACATGCCAGGAGAACCAAGAGAAGAAGACAGAATGACCTCAATACGATTCTTGTTCTCGCTCCCCTACTCTGCCCAGCACCCATGATGTTTTCCTCCTGGGAACACCAACGGCAACCGAATGCATGTTGGGCCGGCAAAGGAAGCGAAGATCCTTGGTTCAGTTCCGCGACTCCGCACGGAACTGAACCGCCGCTTCGCGACGGGAGGACCAAAGGTCGCACATTGGCGTATCATCCCTCAATCCCATCCGCATCTCCTTTCCCAATCTGTGCAATCTGTGGTTGCGCCTTTGCGTGAGGCTCCCTCTCTTCCGGCTCTACCGACCCCGCGAAGACGCTAGCCTTTCCAATTGGCAATATCGTCATCCGTGGATTCGATACCATCAGGGCCCACGGAGAAGAGCTCGTAATCAACGCCTCTTGCGGTGGCAGGACACCGGTACCTATAGTGCCTCCCCCAAGGATCCGTGGGCAGCACGGGCCTCTTGAGATAGGGGCCCTCCCAGCTCATCGGCATGGGGCTTATCGTGGGCTTCTCGATCAGAGCCCGAAGCCCTTGGGTCGTGGTTGGATACATGCCATTGTCCATCTCATAGAGATCAAGGGCGGTAGGAAGGTTCATGAACACATCCACCCGGGTGGTGGAAATCTTGGCCTTTCTCGCCCGCCCGGTGAAACGAGGCATCACCAGCGCAGTCAATGCCGCAAGAATGACCAAGACCAGGAGCAACTCAATGAGGGTAAATCCCCTCGCCAATATCTCTCTCTTGCCACGCCAGGGGATCATGGAGACCTCCTCATGGAATCACGTCTATTTGAAAGGCCGGTAAAAGCACTGCCTGGGCCAGAAAACCAATCATCACCGCAGACACGCCCAATAATACCACAGGCAGCCATGTGGCCCATGTCTTGAGCACGGCCCTCCTCCGTGCCGCAGCCCATTGGGCGAGGTTCTCTACTCCCTGTGCCATGGCCCCGGATGAAGCAGCCACCGAGAGCACCCGTGCAGTGCGCGAAGGGAGCCACCCCACGGCACGGACAGCCAATGCGGCCGCCTCACCTGCTTCCACACGCTCAGCCAGACGTCGCGCCTCCGCGCGCCACGCCAGCGGCCGGACGGCGCCAGCGGCCTGTCGCAAGGCTCTATGCAGCGGAAGATCCGCCGCGAGAAGCACCCCGGCAATGCGGAAATACCGCCACGTTTCCGCAAGCATCAAGGCATTCCGAATCCACGGCATGCGAGCGAGAAAATCAGGAGCACGCGCTCTTCCCGTATACAACCACACCGACACGGAAAAAATCGCCAGCCAGACCAAGAAACCTCCCGGAGAAGCGGCAAAGGCGCCCATGGTCAATGCAACCCTCGACGCCAACGGCAGAGCAGCGCCCAGCTCCTCTGTCATGGCCGACAGCGATGGCAGGATCACTACGGCGAGGATAAGGCCGACCAACGTAGTGGCGGCAAGCAGCACCAACGGATATGCCAGTGATCTGAGCAGATCGTCCCTCCAGACAATTTCTTCGCGTAGTTGTCCTGCAACAAGGTCAAGCCCATGGTCCACCGCAGCGGCTTCTTCGGTCACGCTGATGACATGTCGTATCCATTCAGGAAGCGGGGAAAAGGCATACGCCATACCCTCAGCCAGGGATGAACCGGAGACCACTCGCTGGGCCACCAGACGCTCGGGACCGGAGGTCCCTGCCTCATCGGCAAGCAGTGCAACCGCCTGTCCCAGCGCCATCCCTCCGCACAGAAGTGACCGCAATTCCTCGCAATATCCGGCAACAGTCTCGGCCTTCATTGACTACACCCCATCACCCAATACTCTGGTCACCTCCTGGGCTGTCGTGATTCCCTGTTCGACAAGCCTGCGACCGACATCCGGCAATGCCATTGCCCCACTCTGTTGAAGCACCGTCCTCAGTCTTGTCTCATCCGCACCGGACTCTATTGCGGTGAGAAGCTCCTCGTCGACTCTGGTGATTCTGAACAAGCCTATCCTGCCTTTGAGACCGTTTCCCCCGCAGAATGTGCACAGCACGCCTCCACTCTCTCCGGTCCCTCTGCACGCGCCGCAGGTCCTCCGGACTAGACGCTGAGAGATCAATAGACGAAGTGAGGAAGCCAACAGTCCCGGCGATAGCCCAAGCTGGCGCAGCCGGGTGATGGCCTGGACTTCATCCTCCGTGTGCAACGAGGTCAGCACGAGATGACCGGTGAGTGCGGCTTCAACCGCAATGCCCGCGCTCTCGGAATCCCTCATTTCGCCGATCAGGATCACATCAGGATCGTGCCGCAGCACCGCCTTGAGGGCAGAGGCGAACGACACCTTGGGACGAACCTCAACCTGGACTGCGTTGTTCAGCTCATACTCTACCGGATCCTCAACAGTAATGATCTTTTCCGTCAATGGGATAGCTTTTCTCAGGAGCACGTGAAGCGTAGTACTCTTGCCTGAACCGGTAGGGCCACATGCGACAATGAGTCCCCCTCGAATCCGTGCAGCGGAGCACAGGAGCGTACACTGGTGTGATGACAAACCTAACCCTGACAGGTCAGGCAATTCCCCCGCCGGTGCCAAGAAACGAAGGTGAACCGCTTCTCCACGCGGGACAGGGAGAATCGATACCCGAAGATCACGGCCCTCATAGCGAATCCTCCCCTCCTTGGGAGCCTTGCTCGGGCTCGGGTCCAAGCCGGCCATGACCTTGATACGCGACGCCACCTTCATGCTGTGCCGGCTCAGGTCAGTGGGGACGGGCAAGACCTCCAAAAGGCCATCCACCCGCAGCCGCACGCGCAATCCCTCCAGGCACGGTTCCAAATGAATATCGCTGGCCCCCTTGGTGACGGCCTCAGAGAGAAGTTCCCGCACGAACCGCACTGTCCCCACATCGGGGGGACCACCCTCTTCCTGGGGCGCAGGAGAGGCTCCTTCCCCTGCCAATGCCTCGGCGCCGAGGCCATAGACTTCACGCATGTGTCGACGATACAGCTCCGATGGCACATGACGAAGCGTCACATGGCGTCCACATAACTGCTCGATCTCAACAATGGCATCCGGATTGATTGGCTCATCAGTCATGAGCGAAAGGCAATCCCCTTCCGCATCCTCCGGAACCACGTGGTAATGAAGGGCCAATGACCTCGGGAAAGCTTTATCTTGCAGACGATTACGCATTCTTCACCGGGATTGTGGGAGGGGATGCCCTAGATGGTTTTCGACGCAACGCCACCAAGGACCCTATGTACGAGAAAATCCGTGAGTCAGCATTCCTGCGTTCAATGGATTCCGGTAAGATCACCCTCCTCATAGGAGAAGTCGTCGTCACGCTCCACCGTGTGACACTCGAGGCATGCAGTGATCCTCACCTTGCCGTAATTCTTCGCCCGCTCCACTGACACGGGCCCAAGGCTGGCAACTGCGGCCTCTCCCTTCTGCCGGTACAGGAGGTGGAGATGCCCCGCACCATGGCACTGCTCACACTGCACATTGGCAAGACGGGGAGTTCTCTTCATGCTTATGAAGCCGCTCGACTTCCGGAAACCGGTGCTGTGACACCGCACACACTCTGGATCAAATTCCATGCCCTTCTGCTCCAAGGCAGCCATGGCATTCGCATGCTTCGTGTCAAGCCAGCGGTCAAAGATCTCCATATGGCAGCTTCGACAGGATTGCGCGCCTGCATACTTCTGCCTGATCTGCACGACCCGGGGAGCGACTCTGTTTCTCTCGGAGTCGGCGGAATAGATCGCTCTAATTCGCCTTTGGTATTCTTTTGCGATTTCCTTGACTTCGGCATCTTCGGGCATGGACTTGCTGAGCCCCACGAGCTCTCCCTCATACTTCCCCTTCTGAATTGAGCCCTTGATCCGAAGTACCCCCACACGCCTGCCCTTGTTGCCGGCCTGCACGAGGAGGGTTGACCCGACCCTCTGAGGCTCGCGAGTCTGGTGGGACCCATGCCCTGCCACAATGATGTCGATTCCCTCCACCTGCTGGGCAAGCGCGAAGGATCCTCCCCACCCCAGATGTGACAATACAAGCACGTAATCACTCTGGCGACGCACCTCTGGGACAAGCTGCCGGGCCCACTGGATTGGATCCTCTATCCGGAACTCCGCCGTATCGACCTGGGTCGGGGAGGCAAGCATAACCAACCCAATGACCCCCACACTGCGCCCGCCGACCTCAAACATCTCATACGTCGGTGTCAATCGTTTCCCAGTCTCTGCATCACTGACATTCGCGGCCAGCAGGGGAAACGGAGCCGATTGGATCAAGGAATCGATGAAGGCCTTTCCTTGGCCAAGCTCTCGCTCTCCCAAGGCGGCCGCATGGTAGCCCATGGCAGCCATTCCTTCGACTATGACTTGAGCTTGGATACGTCCCTGCGCTCGGCGCGATCCGGAAAAATCCCCCGAATCAACCAGCAAGAACTCATCCCCCTGCTCGCGTAGTTGTCTGACGAAGCCAGCCCGCCGGGCCAGCCCTCCCTGCTGGTTACCCTTTCACCCGCATGGCTCTATGTTCCCAATAACGTCCCCGGTGTAGACCACCAATAGATCAGGCGCCTTTGGGCCAGCATCCCCGTTCCTTGGGAGAAAGATGGCGGCTGCAGCCGCCATCATGGCGAGGACCACCACAGGCTTGAGATACCGAATCACATCCATCCTCCATCATCTATACGAAATTACAGACAGAAGTCCTCCAATGGTTCCATCGTGATCGACAAGGTTGACGAGACCAGCGATAAAGTCAAGAGACCAGGGGCAAGGCCATCTCAGCCCCACCATAGCCAATCCCGTGAGTTTAGCCGCTTACATCTCGATTGTTTGAGTAAATGGGTCAAACAAGTTCGATTGGGTACTGCAAATCATAGACATCGCGGGAGTTCAGTGTTCAGCGTTCAGATTTCAGGGGGGATGAGATGCCGCAGAAACTCCCTACTCCTCCTCGGAAAACCCATTCGTGATAGGAAGCCGGCGATCTCGTCCAAAGGCCCTGGGTGTAATCTTTACCCCCGGCGGCGCTTGTCGACGTTTGTATTCCGCTCCATCGACCAATCTAATAACTCGACTGACTACCTCGCGCTTGAAGCCGCGGCCAACGATGTCATCGAGAGGAAGATCCTCCTCCACATACGCCTCGAGTATTGGATCAAGGACTTCGTAGGGAGGAAGGCTATCGCTGTCCTTCTGGTTTGGCCGCAGTTCGGCACTGGGCGCCTTGGTCAGAAGCCGCTCGGGGAGCCATGGACGGTTGGCTACACTGTTCCTATAGCGCACGAGCCGAAATACCATCGTCTTCGGCACGTCCTTGATCACCGCGAAACCTCCCACCATATCCCCATAGAGCGTCGCGTATCCACAGGCCATCTCACTCTTATTGCCGGTGGCGAGAACGAGATATCCGAGCTTGTTGGAATGGGCCATGAGCAGATTCCCCCGAATACGTGCCTGCAGGTTCTCCTCTGTGATATCTTCTTCCAAGCCTCTGAAGGACGGCGCGAGCAGTTCACGATAGTTGGCGAACACATCATCGATAGGAAGCGTCTTCAACTCAATGCCGAGGTTCGCCACAATAGCATCGGCATCCGCCCAACTCTCCTGGGACGTATAGGCACTGGGCATGAAGAGCGCGTGAACTCTCTCCTCGCCCAGTGCATCCACCGCCAAAGAAGCGACAAGCGCCGAATCAATACCCCCGGAAAGGCCAAGAAGAGCATCGGTGAATCCGTTCTTCTCCGCATAGTCTCTGGTGCCGAGAACGAGGGCCCTGTACACCTCCTCTTCTTCGGATCCCGGGCTCACCACAAGGGGAGCGAGGCGAGTGCTTGGGGGATATTCCGGAAGCTCGATCCGGCACTCCTCGACCAGGTCAGTTGAGAGCGCTAGTGTGCTCGCGGCACGCAGGTCGAGATCCACGACCAGAAGCTGCTCTATGAACCCTTGCCCCTGTGCCCGAATGCTCCCCGATGCATCGACCACAAGGCTATGGCCGTCGAATACCAGATCATCCTGCCCCCCCACCATGTTGGCATAGACAATCGCTGCGCCACAGTCGCACGCACGCAGGCGGATAAGATCCAGCCGCTCCCGCCACTTGCCCCGATGATATGGAGATGCGCTGAGATTCACTACCAGGTTTGCGCCGCCTTGCCGGACCTCTTTGAGGTGGGGGCCATCCGGGAGCCAGATATCCTCACAGATGGTGATGCCAATCCGTATCGCACCGGCATCCACCACGAGACCCTTGCGTCCCGCCGTGAAGTATCGCTTCTCGTCAAATACTCCGTAGTTGGGGAGCTGGAGCTTCCTGTATACCGCGACTACGGCTCCATTCTGCAGCAGGGCCGCACTGTCATAGACCATCTCCTCAGCCTGCTCGACAAATCCCACCAAAACAGGGAGAGGCCCGATCTGTGCGGCCAACGCCAGAAGTGAATCTCTGCACCTATTGAGAAACGACGGCTTGAGAATGAGATCTTCCGGAGGATATCCTGTCAGCGATAGCTCCGGGCAGACCAAAAGCTGTGCCTTGGATTCGGTGGCCTTGGCCACAAAACTCAATATTCTTGAGACATTCCTACCAAATGAACCCACCGTCGGGTTCATCTGTGCAACAGCGACCCTGAGTGTCTCCATGTTCCGACATCCCTCCATGAATCCTGACTTCTACCAATACATCACACCGTGACTATTCCCTCTCTACAGCATCGTCGGAAGATGAAGGATGAGGATATTGGAACTCATAGTCATTCTCACGATTCAGCAAACGTATGCACTCCTTCCCCTTCCCGAAACCTCAAAAAAGCCGGTGAGAAGTCTGGGCCAGTATGCCTAACCCTGCGAATATCCTGCTTTGACATATGTCTTCGCAAGCATTGCATCATCACCAGTTGCGCTGATTGGAGAGGTGCTCTAGATTGAAAGCTCCAATCCACCGCCTGGAGTAGAAGCATGCTCGAGAAATCCCCCACATCCCTATTACTGCGGGTGCTGTTGTCCTCCAGCGCCGTGATCCTGCTCCTGGTCTCGCTCTTCTTATTCTTCTGCCCCTCATCTGAAGAAAGCAATCTCCTCCTTCGAGCTCTGGCGATTCCCCCTGGTCTCCTCGCTGTTGTCACGGTTGCCGTGGCACTCAAGGAATCATTCATGCAGGGCGATGCAGCATCATCGTACCGGATAGTAAAACCCTCACAGCCCCCTTCTTCCCAGGCAGGGCAGTATCCCGAGTCCATAGCGGTCAGGACGGGAATCTCTTCTCATCAAGATAAGGGCATTTGGGCTCGTCCCCACATCGATTCCGCGCAGCTGCTCAAGACAGCTGCCGAGCAGAAACGAACCATTGAGGAACTCCGCGAGACAGTCAAGGATCAACAGAAACAGCTGGCGGGATCTAGGCTCAAGGAGGGGTTCGAGGACAGTCAGGGCACCTTGATTCTGTGGAACGAGAAGCCCTTTCGGCGCATATTCGAGGCTGAACTCTGGCGAAGTCGGCGTACCCAAAGAACCCTTGCATTGCTTTTGATCAACTTCGCCGACGAGAGGAGAAAGGAGGAAGCTTGGCAGCCAATGCTTCGTAGCACCGGATTGTCCAGCTCACTCTGGGAGTACTACGCCGAGATAATCTGTCAGGCCATGCGACGCGGCGATCATGTCGGCTTGGTTCCTCATGGAATGATCTGCGCACTACTCCCCGAGACCACGACTGCTGGCGCCTTGGTCGCTCATGAACGCATTCGGAGACTCATATTCCGGGAACACTTGAGACGTAAGGACGAGACCGGCATCGAACTTGCCGTGGATATTGCGACAGCGTCGTTTCCGAAAGACGGAAAGGAAGCAGCTGAGCTTCTCGCTGCCGCGCGGAGCGGAATACTCCGCGCGAACCGAGACCGCTGATTGCACCAGCCCGGACTTCAAAGAGCCATCAGCTTCCCCTCCTCTTCTCCCCCAGATTCTTCAGTCGCTCCGCTCCCTCAGAATGACACACAATACCACATCCATCTGCACACTAGCCATGCCATTCTGAGCGACCGCAGGGAGCGAAGAATCTCTCCCCATCACATGAAACATCCCGGATTTCGCGGGGTCTGGCCGTCTACAATGGGTTGGAAACTTCACAAACAAGTCAAGTTTTGCAACGACATATGTGGGTTGGCTGCGAGGTGATGCCGGTTTCTGGATGCTTGATGCTGGAAGGAGAACGAAACGACTCCGGGTTCCATCCAGTATCCAGTGACCAGCAACCAGTATCGCTGCGCCTCAATCAATGCGCCACGGCATCATCGCTCGTCGGTTTGAGGCGCAGTTTCG
>JAUXFG010000218.1 GCA_030620115.1 Candidatus Fermentibacterota bacterium | reverse complement strand
GCGGGGATCTCATTTCGGTTCACGTGTCATACGTTCCGTCATTCATTTGCGACCCATTTGCTTGAAGCGGGATATGATATCCGTACCGTTCAGGAGCTATTGGGCCATTCGGACGTAGAGACCACGATGATCTACACACATGTACTCAACAAAGGGGCCGGCGGTGTAATCAGCCCGTTGGACACGCTCTGAGGGCTCGCGCAGAAATAGTCTGACATTTTGGGATCCCATCTTCGAATGACTACGCCCTGGCGACTTTTGTGGGCGAAGCTCGAAGAGCGCAGACGGAAGCCGATGGGCACGGCATGCCATGCCCCTACATGGGGGAGGTCTGGGAGCGTCAGGAAGGGGATGGGGGATTGTCGGGTTACGCTACGCTAACCCGACCTACGGGATGGTATGCGCCAGAACAGTGATCTTGTTCTTTCGCGTATTCTTGGCTATGTCTCGCCTTGGGCTGGTATGCCAAGCCCCTTCGGGGCACAATGGCGAAAATGGCTATGTCCGCCAATGTCTTCATCCTTCATCGGTATCGCTATCGGAATCGGAGTCGGAATCGAATTGAAGCGTGATCACATGGTCCCCAATCACGAGAATGTGGATGTCTGATGAAGGCGAGAGCAACTCTGATAAATCTCTAGTAAATCCATGGATTTACTAGAGATTTATTTCAATGCCGAAATGACGATGGATTCGCGGCATGATCGTCCAAATGGACGATCATGGAGATGAGAGTCGTCACACGTCAAGGACTCGCTTCGGACCTATATCTGGCCTCGCAACTCCCGTATCACGCCTGAGATCATATTGAGCCTCGGCACTTCCTGCATATAGGTCTCATATGCTGATCCGAATTTCTGGACCAGCTCATCGTCAGCAGCTCTCGTGATTTGATCCATGCTTATCATCCCAATCACACCAAGGATAACTATCAACCAATGCTGACTTACCAGCATTGCCGCCGGGTACATCAGAAGCCAGCCCAGATAGAGGGGATGCCGGACCATCGAGTAGATCCCACTCCTTACGAGCGTCATGGTAGCGGTGAAGGCTTCCCCTTCTCGAGGTTCCCCCTTTCTGCGCAAGGTGAGAATTGAAAGGATTATGAACAGTATGCCCAACGCGAGGACCATATTCCCTATCACGAAGAGAACCTGACTGACGGGATCATGGAGAAGTAGGAAGAACAATAACCAACACAGTACAAGCGTGATACTCGCTACTGCAAAAGCCAATCTACCTCGCCCTCCTGTCAAAACCCCTCCCCCGAACTTCGTCTCGAACTTTGCTTGCCACGCCGAAGCCATCCGACGAAGGCGGGTCTCGAACTTCCCCTTCCTCCCATCCAAACTTCGACGTTTCCGCCAGCTGGCGGATTGAATGTTCGATGTTTGATGTTTTCCTCTTCCCCTCCAAAATCCTTCCCCGTCCTCCTCCCGAACCTCATCGGGAGCTTCAGCGGAAGCCTTGTCGATTTCCCCAGAACTTCGGGATGTTTCATTTTCTCCTTTTGCGCTCTTGGCCTATCGCTACGGCTCACGATAGGAATGCAATATCTCTATTGAGAGATCCCAGAACCATGACCCCACCCTCTGTCATTGCGAGGAGGGTAACGACGAAGCAATCCCGCGCGGTACGCGGGATCGCCGCGCTGTCGCGCGCGATGACCCCCGGGGCCTCAGTCATTACAAGGAAGGTTCCGAAAGTGCAAACCACTTCCCGACCTGTCCTGAGCTCAGTCGAAGGGCCTGTCCTGAAATATCCCAAAACTTCCTCCCGAACCTCATCGGGAGCTTTGGCGGGAGCTTCGTCGATTCCAAGTGAAGTCTCTAACCCTGAATGGTCCCGCTGGATGGCGGGTGGCGGCGCTGACCCGAATGATCTCACCGGTTGGCCTCCTGGATCTACTCATGGAATGACGATGAGCCGCATGGTGTCCCGGGCCAATGGATTGTCGGCCTCAAGCCTGAGGACATACGATCCCGGCGGCACTCGTTCCGAGCCGTGTGAAGGGATATGCCATGTCATTCTGTGTGTTCCTGATACGGATTCGTGCTCAATGGGCATGGCAATGAGCCGGCCCAGCATATCGTAGACACGCAGGGAGACGTGCCTCTGTTTCCCGTTCAGCCCTGGAGCCACGTGGTAGCATACGGTGGCGCTGGAACTCAGTGGGTTTGGTCCCACGCGCAACAGCCGGACTATGCCCGCGGCAAGCGGTGCCGCTCCATGAGCAGAAGCAGACATTTCGCTCTCGAGTCTGACTATCAGATCGCCCTGATCGTATTGACGCCACATCCCTATGTCGGGTCTTCCGTACCAGGAATGTCCGTCGTTGGGCGCGTCGAGATCGACCCCGACATGCGGCTCCGAAGCTCCGAGACCCCAGCACGCCACCACCCATAGGGTTTCCTTGTTCGAGTACTGATGCGGGAGGGAAGCCCATGCCCATCCCTGCTCGGCCTGCGCTGAGACCAAGGAGTCACAGGCATACCAATTCCCGAGATCCGGGTGCCCGGCGGCATTGCTTGGGCAGAGGTAAACGGCGTCAAAAGGAGCATTTTCCTGAGTGAGTATCTTGCCGTTCACAATGAGCCCTTGAGGGAACGGCGTCTCGAACCACACAGCCATGGCTTTTGGTACCGTGGGCCCCGCAGGGGTGATGTACCAGTCCTCAGGCGATCCATCGTCATATGCCATGTCGGCCACGTAGTCCACGACTGAGCCGGAAGAAATGATGTTGTTGGATGGATCTTGATCGTCGCTGAGAACTGTCCGGAACGTAGCGGTGTAGGTCCCCGGATGATCCGGAGTCCAGCAGGATGGGAATCGCACCTGCCTTTCCGCGAGATATGAAAGCCCCGAGACTTGTGCGGTGTCCTGGTATACCAAGTTACCACCGCCCTCTTCCACGATAGAGCATACCACCTCGAAGCTGACCTGCTCGAGACCAGAGCTCTTGACAGTGGCACTTGGCGTCACCGGAATGCCGGGGAACAGATTGGATATGGGGCTGTGTGCCCTGATCGGGCCGACATCGCGGTCGAGCCGGTAGAATCTGACCGCCAGAGCGTCGCGCAGCTGATTCTCATTGGGTAAACCGTCAAAGAAGTACTGGAGGCCAACAGAACCGTCCGGGCTTTCGATCCCCGCCGTGCATTGGGGCACGCCTTCCCATGGGCTCACGTTCTCATACTGGAACAGAATCGTTCCATCCTCGTGAAGGATGGCCTGAAAGGTATTGGGGCCCTGATCAGGAACACGAGGGATCCCGACCCATGAGACCACAAAGCGCTGATCAAAGATGTCCCGGTAATACGAGATTGTTCCTCCGGAACCGGGGTCGAGATCAGTCCAAAACGGCGCGAGCAGCGCGTTTGGATCACGTGCATCAGGTATGGCTTTGTTCTGGTAGGCATGGCTTTCCGACGTGAAACTGAGCCAGCCATTGGAGCAGATACAGAGGCTGTCGTACGATTCGCCGTAGTACGGGAAGCTGAAACCGATGGAGAAAGGCCCCTGGTTGTCGTCGTCTCCCATGGACACGCTCGTGCCGGTGGCACTGATGTCCACCCAGTCAAAATCCGGGCCCTCTTCAACGCCGGAGTTTGTCCACCGGTAGCCCCACATATCCGGCCCGCCCACCGAAGGGGCACGATTATCGTAGAGATAGATGTCGTAATCAACGATGCGCTGAAGAACCATGGACTGCTCGTTGCTGAAGACCGCATACCAGTTCGATTCAGTATTCGGCAAGAGGAACTCGGCACTCGGTCCGGTAACACCTTCCATGAGCCCGAAGGCGTCGAAGGGGTCCCAGGAAGAGTAGGCCTCGAAGCCGGGCTCTCCCACCATGAAGAAGTCCACGTATCCAACGGGGAACTTCCTCGCATAGACGTTATCATACCCCCCGTTGTAGCAGTCTCTGCCGTAGAGCGTCTCGGTGGGAACCCGGGCGACTATTGCCATCCGGAGCGTTGAGGCTGCTTCAGGCGGCTCGGCGGGGACGGCGGGGAGATCCGGCATGGAACCGGGGAGGCTTTTCTCCCAAAGGAAGTGACATCCCGGCGCCGCGTCCGCGCTGCTGATGATCTTGACCACTCCTGATGGCGGATGGTCCCCGAGTCCGGACTCGATGCGAATGTAGTAGTTCTGGGAGTCCCCCAAAGCAGTGGTAAACTGGCCAAGGCGATCAGTGGCGCCGAAGAAGCACGGCCAGATATCGGACGATTCGCACATCTCACTGTGGAGCTGGACGAGTACTCCGTCAACCGGCACTCCTCCCTGGTCCGTGACGCTGACCGTGAGACTGCAGGCGTCAGAGTATCGCTCGACTACGCTCCACTGGTAGCCATCACCCCTCCAGTCCCATACTGCGGAGACCTCCCTTCTTCCGCCATACTCGTAGTCATAGGCGATGTACGGATCGTTTATGTGTGTCGAACCTCCGCCGAGATCCACCTGGTACGGATGCCATTGTCCATCCCACCAGAATTCGTTCCAGACATGGTCCTCGTTGATATTGTGTGTCAACGCCACGGGGATCAGCGCGGTTCGGCAGGCTGCTCCCAGGAGATCCTGAACTTCGCCGCAGTTGCCGTTGTGCTCGTGGGCAATGATGTTCGGTTGAATGGGCCGGTTGCCCGAGGCTGCGTAGGGGAGTGTTTCCGACACCCAGTTGCCGATCACGTCGAGGGCAAACATGCTGTCGGAAAAGTCTCTCCCCCCCGGCAAGTGGTGGACTTGACCGTCCCAGAGCACACGGGTTGTCGCAAGCTTCTCTCTCAGAAGAGGATATCCCTGATCTGCAACGTAGAAGAGATATTCTCGCCAGAAGTATCCGTAGACAGAAGAGTCCATGCTTGGTTCTTCGTCCGACAACTTTGGCATGATGACCCACCAGTAGTAGATCTCCTTGGGAATTTCAACCTCTACCGTGTCTCCGGCCTCAAACGTGTGGTACCTGGTGGTGGAGTAGTAGTCGCCGCCCATAACCGGGTCGCCGTAGTCAACGATATCCACGAAAGAGAGCTCCGGATCTATCTGATACGCCACTTCGACATTGCGCACAAGTAGGTCTTTGACGATGCGGCTCAAGGCTTGCGGAGACAGGTGGGCCACCTGGAAGGCCACCTCGTCAACGAATCTCTTGTCATGGCAGTCGATCACCAGGGCGCCACAGCGATCCTGTTGTCCGGAATTCATGCGACGCAGGTTGTCCGCAAGCTCCTTCTTGAGCCAGCCCGGGGCCATTTCCACTGCGGATTGCGCGGTTTCCGTAAGCGCCTCCGCCACGCTTGTTCCACCCTGGAGCGAGCCTTCCTCCGCATCATAGTAGACCCAGGCGCTTTTCCGCGCCGGCACTATCTTCCAAGCCTTTGCCGAGTCCACCGGAACCCAGAGCGTATCTGCCCGCTCCATCTCCTTCGAAACGGGCGCAGGCATCTTTTTGCATGAGACGCCG
>JAUXFG010000199.1 GCA_030620115.1 Candidatus Fermentibacterota bacterium | reverse complement strand
CAGGGGCAGACAGTGGCCTCTCTCTGTTTCCCCATGGAAACCTACCAGTACGCCACGGCCCTGGCCTGCCTGGAGACTGCCAAGGCTGAGCTTAGGCTTCTTGAAGCAGCCCCCAGGGAAGAGGAAGTTCTTGTGGCGCGGTCTGCGCTTTCCACCGCGGAGCTCACCAAGTCTCAGTTGGCAACAGCTGAGGCCAGGGCGTCGTCGCTCTTTGCCCGGGAGCTGCTCTCAGACGAAGCGTATGAGCTGGCTCGTTTCGAGCTTGACGTGGCACGGGAAAAGACAAAATCTGCCCGGGCCGTGCTGACCATGCTTTTGGCCGGCCCAACTATGGAGGAGCGGGAAGCCCTTCAAGCGGAGATTGCCTCCCTTGAGGCGGAACTGGCGGCCGCAGCGGCCCGCGCCGAGACCACGCTCATTGTTTCGCCCATTCACGGCATGGTGGCAAGTCCCATGGAAGGATATCTGGCGGCGGTCCAACAGACAGACACCATGATAGTGCATATGCCGGTAGACCAGGCAGTCTCACGGGAGATCTCTTTAGGTGTGGAGGTAGAGATAAAGGCTTCGGGGGGGATACGAGCTCAAGGGCAGGTGATCAGTATCGGGCAGTCGGCCACAGTAGTGGGCAACAAGGTCGCGGTGATAGTTCAGGCGGCGCTGCCGAACCCCAATGGGCAGCTCAAACCAGGCATGACGGTTGATGCGAGGATAGCATCATGAGGTGGGGCAATAGCGACGGGTGGCGGGAAGAGTTCAAATACTGGATCACTCCGGCCATGGCGGAAAGGATCAGGTCATTCATCAGCCCCTTTGTCACAACCGATCCACATGCCGAGCAGAGCCCCACGTCCAGCTATGTGGTGCGAAGCATCTACTATGACACTCCGGGCTTTGATTTCTACTATCACAAGCTTGAAGGTTTGAAGGTTCGGAAGAAACTCAGAATACGAGGCTACAACCACACACAACCAAGCGATCGAGTCTTCCTCGAGATCAAACACAAAATGGGCAGGAAGATATTCAAGGAAAGGGCGGCACTCCCTTTCTCTCAGACGGGCCAATTGCTTCGGCCAGGATCAAGGATTATCGACGAGACCATGGAGGATTGGGGGCGTCAATCGCGGATGGCTGCCCATCGCTTCTTTTGGCTGCAAGAGAGGCTAGGGCTAAAGCCTGTCATACTCGTAGTCTACTTACGACGTGCTTTTGTCTGTCGATTCAATCCACGGACACGCCTCACCATGGACAGCCAGGTGAGAAGCATCCCCTTCCCACGCCAAAACGATCTCCCGCGGGACCACGGACTCAAGGCCTGCACCAATGGATCAGTCATCCTCGAGCTGAAATTCGACGGATCAATACCCCCCTGGATGAGTACTCTGGTCAGATCCGGAAAACTGAAGCCCGAATCCATATCCAAGTACTGCATGTGTATTGACCATTGGATGAGCGGAACATGCACTCGACCAGAGAATCTCCGACAGGTCCCATAGCCTCCGGGATTTGGGAATGGGAGAGAAATCTGGAATCTGTCAATCTCGAATCTGGTAATCTGGAAGAACAGGATCTCGCGCATCCGCCTTCGCCGAGGCTTCGTCGTGACAAGAAGGCGCAAAGTCGCAAAGAGGAACTGGAGATTCTTCGCTCCTGTGGCTTCCTCAGAATGACAGGAGTTATTACTCTCGGGTATGTCAATACACGTGTCATTCTGAGGAAGCGAAGCGACCGAAGAATCTGGGTGGGGAGGGAAGCGAATTGCCGGAATGGAGGATTGGGGGATTGAACGCCCAACATCGAACATTCAACATTCAACGTCGAAGTGAGGATGATGGAGGGCCATGCTCCGTCATGGCCGTTATCTGATCTCCTGAAGCACGAAACCGGGCCCACCTCTATTGGTGAGCCCGGTTTGGCTATAGCCGCTGAGCGCTACTTCGTCTCAATGTCCTTGGGAAAATCGAAGTCCATCTTCGCGAGCTGCTGGTAGATGTGATATCTGCCTAACACATCGACCTTCGCCTCCTCCAAGAGTCTCTGAGCACGCTCTGGCTGCGACTGCTTGAGCGTTCTGAAACGGATCTCTCCGTACATGTACTCCTCGAGCGGCAATGACGGCGCCTTGGAATCGAGTTGGAGTGGGTTCTTGCCTTCGTCGATTCTCCGCGGATCGAAACGATAGAGTGGCCAATGTCCCGAAGCCACTGCCTTCTTCTGCTCCTGAAAGCCGTTGCTCATGTTGATGCCATGGGCGATGCAGTGACTGTAGGCGAGGATGATGGAGGAGCCTGGATAGCTCTCAGCCTCCATGAATGCCTTCACGCTTTGCAGCGGATTCGCTCCCAGAGCGATTTTGGCCACATAGACCGTGCCATAGACCATTGCCAGCATACAGAGATCCTTCTTCGGAGCCGGCTTTCCCGCCACCGCAAACTTGGCCGTGGCCCCTCTCGGCGTCGCCTTGGACATCTGGCCGCCGGTATTGGAATACACCTCAGTATCAAGCACGAGCAGATTCACGTTCCTCCCCGAGGCCATCACATGATCGAGCCCACCATAGCCGATATCGTAAGCCCAACCATCACCACCGAGACCCCACACCGACTTATTGACCAGGTAGTCTGTCAGGGAGTAGAAGTGCGAATCCTTCTCGCGAATCAGCTCCTTCAACTCCCCTACCCTCTTCCGCTGGGCCTCAATCTCGATGTCATCCTCCTGGGCTGAATCCAGGATCGCCTGCTTCAGCTCCGCGGGGATGTCCGCGGCTGCCAGCCTTCTCTGGGCCTCCGCCTGGAACTTGTCGACCGTGAGCCGGAAACCCAGCGCGATCTCGGCGGCATCCTCGAACAAGCTGTTCGTCCAGGCAGGTCCACGCCCATCATCACGCTTCGCATAGGGAGTAGTGGGGAGATTCCCACCATAGATGGAGGAACATCCCGTTGCATTGGCGATCATGGCCCGGTCCCCAAAAAGCTGCGACAGGAGCTTCACATAGGGCGTTTCTCCGCACCCTGGGCACGCTCCAGAAAACTCGAACAACGGCCTCACAAGCTGGCTTCCGATAATACTAGTTTTCTTGAACAGAGAGGGATCAGTCTCCGGAATAGAGAGAAAGAATTCGAAATTCTTTGCTTCTGGTTTGCGCAGCTCGAACTGCCGCTGCATCTGTAGCGCCTTGGTTTTTGGTGGACAGTTCTGCATACAGTTGCCGCACCCCGCACAATCCTCGGGCGCGATCTGAACGGTGTACTTCATCCCCTGGAATGACTTGCCACGGGCATCCATGCTCTTGAAGGTCGGCGGCGCATCTTTCAGGTATTCCGCATCATACGCCTTCATCCGAATCGCCGCGTGAGGGCAAATGATGGAACAGATGCCACATTGGATGCAGTTCTCAGGAAGCCACACCGGGATCTCCGTGGCCACATTTCGTTTCTCATACTGCGTGGTGGCAGTGATAAACTTCCCGTCCGCGGGCATCTCCGAGACCTTCACGGTATTTCCTTCTTGCCGGATAATCTTGGCCGTCACATTCTTGACGAACAGAGGAGCATCTTCCGGTACGGTGGGCGGCATCCCGATGGTGCTCGTGGCATGATCAGGGTAGTCCATGGCATGAAGGCTCTTTGACGCCCCCTCCATGGCCCTGATGTTCATGTCCACGACCTTCGAGCCTTTCTTCCCATAGGTCTTCTGAATAGACTCACGAATGAGCTCGAGAGCCTTGTCTTCCGGAACCACTCCCGAAATGAGGAAAAACGCAGTCTGCATGATGATGTTGATCCGCGCGCCGAGTCCCAGCTCCTTTGCAAGCGCACC
This sequence comes from Candidatus Fermentibacterota bacterium, assembly GCA_030620115.1. Classification (GTDB taxonomy): domain Bacteria; phylum JAFGKV01; class JAFGKV01; order JAFGKV01; family JAFGKV01; genus JAUXFG01. The sequence goes on along the minus strand of JAUXFG010000199.1, from coordinate 2,358 downwards.
GGCGTCGATCATGTAAAACTTTGCCTGCTTCTCGATGATCTGCTCCTGCACCTTCCTCGGCATCTTGTCCCATACTTCGTCCGGACCAAACGGAGCGTTGAGCAGGAACGTGCCGCCAACCTTGAGATGGCCAAGCATATCATACTTCTCGAGGAAAGAGAAGTTGTGGCACCCGATGAATTGGGCATCGCTGCAGAGATACGTACTCTGGATCGGCTTCGTGCCGAACCTCAAATGACTGACCGTAATAGCGCCGGCTTTCTTCGAATCATAGACGAAGTACGCCTGAGCCTCAAGCCCGGCTCCTTCGTGGATGATCTTGATGCTGTTCTTGTTTGCCCCCACGGTCCCGTCCGCACCAAGCCCATAGAACATGGCCTGGAACGCTTCTGCACTGGAATTCACGTACGAGGGGTCCCAATCAAGGCTGGTGTGGGTGACGTCGTCGTTGATACCCACGGTGAAATGGTTCTTGGGTTCTGCCTTATCCAGGTTATCAAGGACAGCCATCACCATTCCAGGGGTGAACTCCTTGGAGCTGAGCCCGTATCTCCCGCCCACTATGGTAGGCTGGCGGTCGAACGGTGTGATTCCTTTCTCGAGAGCCTCCCCTATGGCGGATCGGACATCCAGATAGAGCGGTTCCCCGAGAGAACCGGGCTCCTTCGTTCTGTCGAGAACCGCGATCTTCCGAACCGTCGCCGGCAACGCCTTGACGAGATGTTCCACCGAGAATGGCCGGTAAAGACGAACCTTGACCAATCCAACCTTCCGCCCTTCTCCCATCTGGGATTCTACGGTCTCGTGGGCTGTCTCAGTGCCTGACCCCATCAGGATGATGACGCGTTCAGCCTCGGGATGCCCAAAGTACTGAAAGAGCTTGTACTCCCGGCCAACCACTTCCTTGAACTTATCCATGTACTTCTGAACGATCGCCGGGGTGGCCAGGTAGTAAGGATTGACCGTCTCACGTCCCTGGAAGAAGACATCAGGATTCTGGCTCGTCCCCGAGATCATGGGATGGTCCGGCGAGAGCCCCCGCTGCCGGTGCTCGATGGCAAATCTGTCGTCAATGACTTGGCGCATCTGCTCATGAGTGAGCTGCCATACGGTATTGATCTCATGGGATGTACGGAAGCCGTCAAAGAAGTGGAGGAACGGAACCCTTGATTCCAGTGAGGCCGCCGTCGCGATGAGCCCCTGATCCATGACTTCCTGGATGCTCCCTGAAGCGAGAAGACCGAAGCCCGTTGATCTGGCCGCCATCACATCCGAATGCTCGCCGAAGATCGAGAGGGCCTGGCATGCGATTGATCGAGCCGAGATATGGAACACCGTGGGAAGGAGCTCCCCTGCAATCTTGAACATATTGGGAAGCATGAGAAGGAGGCCCTGGGAGGCCGTAAACGTCGTAGTCAATGCCCCTGTGGCCAAGGCGCCATGAACAGCCCCGGACGCCCCCCCCTCTGACTGAAGCTCTATTACCTGAGGAATATTACCCCAGATGTTTGTTTCACCCGCTGCGGACCGCGCATCTGCGATCTCCCCCATGACGGAACTTGGCGTAATGGGATAGATGGCGATCACCTCGTTCAGCGAATGACCAACATAGGCGGCTGCCGCGTTGCCGTCGATCGCAACCTTCTTGGGTGTGTGCATTATGACTGCTTCTCCTGAGGTATGTAGGACAGAAAAGATAAAGGCGCCCGTGCCTCCACCTGGGACGCCGCTTCACCACAAGCAAAAAAGCTTGGCAAATAATGCACAACACCCCCGAGAAGTCAACCATCAGACCCGGTCAAGAAGCCCCTTCAAAATGGTCGTCACCAAGGCCATGATGGCGGCGGATGGGCAGGGTTCTCTGGCGGAAGGGCGTTGGATAGGACCTTCCCCGATCTAGACCAGATCCAGGGACATTCTCTTAGGCCCAGGCATTCGGCCTCCTCCTATTGCAAAAGGAGGATGAAGGTATTATGAAATCTCTAGCGAAACTGCGCCTCAAACCGACGAGTGATGATGCCGTGGCGCATTGATTGAGGCGCAGCGATACTGGTTGCTGGTCGCTGGATACTGGATGGAATCCGGAGTTGTTCCGTTCTCTTCCCAGCATCAAGCATCCAGAAACCAGCATCAAGCATCACCTCGCAGCTAACCCGCATATGTCGTTACAAAACCTGATTCGTTTGTGAAGTCTCCAACCTATTGAAGACGGCTAGTAAAAGGCTATGATCAGTTCCGTGACTCCGCACGGAACTGATCATAGCCTTTAGTAATTCGCAATTTCCCTCAATCCTCCCCCCGCCCAGATTCTTCGGTCGCTCCGCTCCCTCAGAATGACACGCATTCACGCACCCACTT
>JAUXFG010000143.1 GCA_030620115.1 Candidatus Fermentibacterota bacterium | reverse complement strand
GGCGCCGCATCCCACCTTGACATCGAAGACGAGCCCTGAAGGCCCCGCAGCAAGCTTCTTGCTCATGATGCTCGCCGCAATCAATGGGATGCAGTCGATGGTGGCTGTGACATCTCTCAACGCATATATCTTGCCGTCAGCCGGGGCCATTCCCTTGCTCTGCCCCATCATGGCACAGCCGATAGTCTCGACCTGTCGAACGAACTCGTCCGGTGAGAGGAACACGCGAAATCCAGGTATTGAAGCAAGTTTGTCCAGCGTTCCCCCCGTATGCCCAAGACCTCGACCAGAGACCATGGGTACCGCCAAGCCGCAGGCCGCAGCCAAGGGCGCCAGGGCGAGCGATACTTTGTCACCGACGCCCCCCGTGCTGTGCTTATCAACAGTCGGCCTCGGTAGACCGGAGAGGTCGAGACATGACCCCGAATGTCTCATGGCTTCGGTGAATGCCAATGTCTCGGTGCTTGACATGCCACGGAACCACACGGCCATAAGCAGGGCGGACATCTGGTAGCGCGGAATTGCGCCGGCAGTAAAGGCATCGGCGATCCACTCCCATTCCCCTGGGCTCAGTTCTCCACCTCGTTTCTTCTGATCCAGGAGCCGAGTCATACTATGCTCGTGCATCAGTGATCCTCCTGAATCAGAAAGAACGCATCGGGAAGCAGGTCGCTCAAGTGGGCAGTTTCAATCACACCACCGGCAGATTCGAAGACCAGGATCGTCTTGGGTCCAAACTGGTGGATGACCTGCAGACACGCGCCACATGGTCTCAAATGATCAACCGTCTCATTTACGACCGCCAACGCCTTGATTCCTCTCTTCCCACTGCTCACTGCCTTATAGATTGCCACTCGTTCTGCGCACATGGAAAGGCCGTATGAGTCGTTCTCGACATTGCTGCCGGTAAACACCTCGCCGTCATCCGTCAATACCGCCGCTCCGATCTTCAACTTCGAGTGAGGGGCATATGCATGTTCGCTGGCCTCCTTGGCCGCCTGCCTGAGCGCCTCCATTTCCTTCCCGGGAATGGCCTCGCCCTGTGCCTCCTCCTCCGGGTGTTCGGCCGCAGAAGGAGCAACCGGTGTAGCCTCAGTTGTCTCTGCCGGGGGTTCGCTTGGTACAGGCTCCCGGCCTTCGGGTTCGGGTGGCGTCGGCTCCTTCGGTTGCTCGGTGGGGATTTCCTTCTCTGCCGTCACCTCTACGGGTTCAGAGTCGGCCTTTTCCTGATCGGCTTCCTCCGCAGGTTCAGCCACCTGAGGGGGACTCTCCACATAGGTTTTTCCCAAGGCTTCAAGCAGTTGGCCGCGCATGGACACCACCGTACGAACTCGACATCCGGTCCACTCCGAAACCTCCTCCACCAATTTCGTATCTGCCGGTCTCGCGGTTGCCACGGTGACCATATCCTCAACCTTCTCCATGGGGAGAACACCGGCCGCCACTGCGGCTTCGCGGGGCAAGAGCAGAGAGGTTTCGGATGGCACGTCATGTCCGGAGAGCTGGATATACGGTATACCACATGCGCGGACGTAGAAGCTCACCAGTTCTTCCTCTGGTATCAGCCCATTGTCAACGAGTTCATCTCCCAAGAAGATGGTGATGGTCCTCTTCTCGAAGGCACGTTTGACATCAGCGTCATAGAGGCCTGCTTGATCAAGCCACCTAACGAGAACGAGACCAAGCAGTTCGATGAGATCGGTGTGAGAGAGCTTACCAATCTCAACCAAATGATTGCCGGCGAACACACCCCGTTCTTTCTGTGTTTCCCAACTGGCTTCTATCTCTTCCTTGGATAGGGCGATTTCGTCCTCGAGGACTGAGAAGAAGAGATTGCGTACTTCGGCCGGCTCCTCGGGGGATGGTTCCTCATGTACTCCGGCAGGTGGCTCATCCGATCCCGCTTCATCTTTGATCACCGCACCAGGCAATAGAGGCAGGAAGCTTGTGCCAGGCATCCCGATCTCGATATCGAGGAATGTCTCGATGGTGGCGGCCACATCGGAGAATGTCTCCCGGACACCAAGGTCCACCCCGGGGCTCTCTCCTGACCACACAAGAAGAGGCACGTATTCCCGTGAATGATCCGTAGAAGGAGTCGTGGGATCACAGCCATGATCGGCCGTAAGGATCGCGATATCACATCCCGGTCGGAGTGTTTCCTCGAACTCAGGAATCCATTCGTCCAGCTGCTCGAGCCCTTTGGCAAAGCCATCAGGGTCATTCCGGTGGCCCCACAGGGTATCGAACTCCCCAAGATTCGCGAAGATGAGGCCTTGGTCCACCTGATCCATGGTGTCGAGGATCTCCTCAAGACAGATGTCGAGACCCTTTGATGGTTTGGATCGTGTGAGGCCCTGGCCCGCGAAAAGATCACTGATCTTGCCGATACCCACCACAGGAAATCCTGCGGTCTTAAGATGATCCATGATCGTGGGGTTGGGTGGTGCGACGGTGTAATCCTTTCTGGAAGGCGATCGTATAAACTGGCCCGGCTTGCCGAAGAATGGACGGGCAATCACGCGGGCAATCTCATGGGGAGCGGTAAGCTTCTCACGCATTTTTGCGCAGAGTTCATGAAGCTTTTCTATCGGCCAGACTTTGACGTGGATTGCTACCTGAAAGACACTGTCCGCAGAGGTATAGACAATAGGTCTTCCCGTCTTGAGGTGCTCCTTGCCCAGTTCCTCGATGATCTCGGTCCCTGATGCCGCCACGTTTCCCAGCGGCGGCATTCCCGCCACCTCGGTGAAGAGCTGAATAACCTCGGGTGGAAAGCCATCCGGATACACGGGAAAAGGCTCGACCAACGGGCAGCCCATGAGTTCCCAATGCCCGGAAGTACTGTCTTTTCCAGGGCTCGTTTCCCTCATTTTTCCGAAGCTTGCTCTCGGTGTTTTCGTGGGTGAAATCCCCTGAATCTCGATGATGTTGCCCAGTCCCCAGCGCTGCAGATTCGGGAGAGTAAGCCCTTTCTTGTGTCGGGCCAAATTGCCGAGAGTGTTGGATCCCTGATCCCCGTAGTCATCGGCATCGGGGAGCTCCCCAACTCCCACGCCATCCATCACGATCACTACTACTCGTCGTGTTTGGTCCATATTGCCTCCACCCCTTGGCCTGAATTACCAAGTGGATCAGGGATACCAGAATAGGCTAGCTCTACAGGACCCGCGGAAATCGCCAGGCCGGCGGAGATCCCTGTGGATCCGAAGCCAGCGCGCAGCTTCAGGCCATCGTGCACCTTGATCTCGACTCCGGCCGCGCTTCTCCACTCCTGCCGACCAAGCCGTTTCGAAACGTCAAACTCGAATCGAAGCTTGCCTTCGACGAGCCCTAAAACGATTCCTCCGGTCACCAGCGGGCCGGCGATTTCCCTTCTGTCTGTTTTCTCATATTGTATGACCGAAACGAGATCGTGTACGCCGAGTGCCAAAGAGAGGAGCGGCGGGAGCACAAGCCGTACGGCGCCGACATCAAGACCGAAGCCTTTCCCTGAGTTGCCCGGCATGTGTGTCCCCACATAATGGGCGTCTGCTCCTACAAATGTGAGCAGGTTCAGCATCCTGGCATATGCTACACCAATACGATCTCTCCGCCACGACTCATAGCCGGAGAGCGACCCATCCTCCGATCGCATGGGGATGTCGGAGACGGCTGTCTCCCCCCACGAAAGAGCCGCACACCATCTCCCTCTGGGTATCACCACGCCTGCCCAGGAGACGGTTCGATCCAATGCGAGCTTGAGCATCCCTGCGCCGGCCTGGGGCTTCATCCGGCCGGCAATGCCGGCTGGGTTGTGGAACAAAGCGTGCGCCCCGTTCCCGGAAACGAGCACAGCTCCCGAAAGAGCCGCGCTTCGCGCCCCGAACAGCCAAGTGTCAACCGGCGGGTCTGTAGTATCGGCAAAGAGCCCTGTCGCGCATGCGGCGATGAGGATCAGTGAGAGAGCAAGCATTTCTCAATACACTCGTCAGAAAGTGAGCCGTCCCTGAATTCCACACGAATGAAATACACCCCGTTTGCCACGATATCTCCGTTATTGTTTTTTCCGTCCCACACATCAACAGGGTCTTGAGACCACCCAGGGCTTCGTTGATTCCACGAAGACACCGTGGCGATGGTCTCTCCTTGGAAATCCAGGATCTCGACTCTCGTTTCCCCCGGGGTCAAAACTCGATAGGCGACTCGAGCCATTTCTTCGCCCGGATCAAAGGGGCTCGGGAACACGATCAAGCTGTCGATTCCTCCCCGGGAGAGAATGGCGAAATCCACCACGGCGCTGAGAGCTCCACTTTCCGGCAGAGAGACCTCCAGCTGGAGGACGTGCAGGCCCTCATTGATGTGCCGAGTCGCGGGATCATCCGCCTGCAGAGCCCAAGGCCAAATTGCCGCGAACTTCGTCACGTCCGGGCCGGGCCAGCTCACGAGCTGTTCCCCATCCTCATCGATGAGGCCGTCACCATCGTTATCGAAGCCATCTCGTGCCGGATTGAGTTCGGTCTCAATGCCGTCGATCGTTGTCCGAAAAGAGCGCGCATGTAGAATTCCACCGGTGACCATTGCCTCGATGCGAGGAGGATTGTCCGCGGGTGCCGGTGATCCACCGGATGGGCGCAGTACGGTGAGTTCGAAGCAAAAGGCAGAATGCCCTAAGCATAGGCCGAGCATAATCCACGAGAAAGTGATGGAAAACCGCAGAGGAGAAACTCGTTGCATGATCTTGGCTCCCACTACGCTAGCCCGGACTTCTCACCGGCCTTCGTCGTGAAATGGCTGAGATGGCATTGCCCGCAAGGCTTGCGACCGAGGCCGGCCGAAGGCGTATCCTCTGCGATCCGCCGAGGGCGCCCGACAGAGCGTAACGAAGCCCCGCGGCGGACGCGGGATGCCATATCCGCCGTTGTAAGAGAAGGCTGGTGAGAAATCCGGGCTATACCTCGGCCCGGCAAGCAAATGAACGGTCACAAGGAAACCCTTGCAGCTCCCAGTGGTCAAGTATGGTTTCTCTCAGGAAGGAATGGGGTGACGGGGCGATGGGGTGATGGGGTGATGGCTTCCCGGAGTGAACAGATATAGAAATCACCATCCCTCAATTTCATTCCAGCATCCCCTCCTCCTCCCAGATTCTTCGGTCGCTCCGCTCCCTCAGAATGACAGACATTCACATCCATTTAGGCACTACCTGCTCCTGTCATTCTGAGCGACCACAAGGAGCGAAGAATCTCTCCTTACTCCATCATCTCAACGCTGCACGCTACACGCTGCTGGCTCTCCTCTCCCCCTCATTTCCCCAGATTCTTCGCTCGTTCTGCTCCCTCAGAATGACACACATTCACATATCCATTTTGGGCACTATCGCTGTCATTCTGAGCGACCACAAGGAGCGAAGAATCTCTCCTTCGTCCTTGTTCCATCATCTCAACGCTGCATGCTGCTCGCTCTCCTCTCCCCTCATTCGATGTTGGATGTTGGATGTTCAGAGTCCGGGCTAGGGTTCATTCAGTGTTTCTCGGACCTTTCGGGCGACAACTTCCGCGGTGAAGGGTTTTGGGATAAAACGCGTGTCCGGGAGCAACACGCCATGATGAAGAATGGCGTCATCCGTGTATCCCGACATGTAGAGAACCTTGATCTCTGGGCGTTTTTGAATGACCTGACGGTAGAGTTCGGCGCCATTGATCTTTGGCATGACGACATCGGTGAGGAGAAGGTCGATGTGTCCCGCGTACTCTTTGCATTGTTTTATTGCTTCGATGCCGTCTTTGGCCGCCATTACGCGGTAGCCATAGTCCCGGAGAAGCCTTTCGACGAAGTTTCTCACCGACTCTTCATCCTCGACGAGCAGGATCGTTTCTCCTCCGGGCGCCGTCGGATCGCTGTCTTGTTGATCTGATCCATTCAATGTCTTGCGAATCGTCAGAGCCGGCAGGTAGATGGTGAAAGTCGAACCCATGCCAAGCTCGCTGTGCGCGGTGATGTGCCCACCACTCTGCTTCACGATGCCATAGACAGTGGACATCCCAAGCCCCGAGCCTTTTCCCTTTTCTCTGGTGGTGAAGAAGGGTTCGAAGACTCGGGAGAGGGTCTCTTCATCCATCCCGCAGCCCGTGTCGGTGATCTTGAGTCGAACATAGCGGCCAGGTGCGACTTCAGGGTATTGACGAACGTAGGCTTTGTCCAAGAAGGCATTGGCGGTCTCGATGATGAGTTTGCCGCCATCGCGCATGGCGTCGCGCGCGTTGACCACTATATTAAGAATCACCTGATCGATTTGGGAGCGATCGGCCTCCACCTCGAGAAGGTGAGGCTCTTTATGTGTGACTATGTCGATGTCTTCCCCTATGAGTCGCTTCAGCATCTTTTCTATGTCATCAATCGCGACATTGAGGTCAATGATTGTGGGGCTGAGTATCTGCTTCCTGCTGAAGGCAAGGAGCTGGTTGGTCAGGGTAGCCGCCCTACGACCCGCGCTTGCGATTTCTTCCACGTCTTCATGAAGAGAATCGTGGTCTTCGAGGTCTCGGAGAATGAGGCTGCTTATGCCATTGATGACCGTGAGGATGTTGTTGAAGTCGTGAGCAATTCCTCCTGCCAAACGCCCGATTGCTTCCATCCTTTGTGCCTGGCGGAGCTGTTCCTGACTCTTCCGAAGGGCCTCCTCCGCCTGTCTCCGCGGAGTGATATCGCGAAAGGCCAGGACCACACCGACCGTCTGTCCCCTGTCATCCCTGATACACGAGCCGCCCCCCGCGATAGGCCTTTCTACACCGTCTCTGCTCACGAAGTACGCTTCCCCGGCCTCACCAAAGAGGGGTTCTTCTCCTAGTACGGTGTTCACAATGTCCTGAATGGGATCACCGCCTTTCTCTATGGTGAATTTAAGAACCCCCTCCAAGCGTATGCCAACGGCTTCTTCGCTTGACCATCCTGTCAAGGCTTCCGCCGCCCGGCTCATGAAGCTGATGATTCCTGCGGTGTCGGCGGCGATCACGCAATCCCCTATGGACTGGAGTGTGACCGCGAGACGCTCCTTTTCCTTGGCCAGGGCCTCTGCCGATTGCTTCCTCTCAGTGAGATCCACGATGGCAATCTGTGCTGCTTCCTGGGCGTCGAACACCACGGGAATTGCCGAGAGCTCGACCTCTCGTGGCGCTCCGTCCAATCTCCTCAGGCCTATCTCCGAATGAGGAACACGTTCCCCATATTCCACTACTGCGCGAATTCTCTCTTGCAGCGGCTCGGCGAATTCCGGCCGCACGAAAGAGAGGATGGATTGCCCAACGAGCTCCCGGGATGAGCGAGCTCCCAATAGATGGATCGCAGCGCTATTGGCGTATGCGATACCCCCGGATGCCTCCACCACCACGGGGATGGGGGAGCATGCCACTATGGTCTTGAACTGGCGCCTTGCACGTCGGAGGGTCTTGTCAGCCTTCCGTTGCTCCGTGACATCCCTGGCGATTCCACGAACCGCCACGGACTCGCCATTGTGGTCTACCGTGGAATTCCAAAACTCGAAGACTCTCTCCTGTCCGCCAGTCGTCTCCAGAATCGCCAATCCTCTCATCTGGCCAGCATGCGTCATGGTCTTGAGGTACTGTTCTCCCATGCGTCGCAACCGCATGGGAAAAAGAATCTCCATCTTCTTGCCCACGACCTCCTTGACTGGGTAGCCCAACTCCCTGGTTACTGAGTCGTTGATCTCGAGTATCGTGCCGTCGAGGGAATGGATGTACACGATATCCCTGACATTGTGGAAGAGCTCGAGATACCTCCGCTCGGCTTCTCTTTGCTCCGTGCGCCGGCGCTTCTCCGCGGCCAAGGCTCTGCGATCGCTGAGTATCATCATTGCGAGAAAGCCAAGCCCCAGAACGAAGAGCACCGTCGTGATGGCAATGACTCCCCACCACAGCTCTATTCCACCCGATGGCACATCAGCCCTCCTCCGAAGCAGAGGTTTGAAACGATGCTAAGGACCCAACGTATATGCCACGCCGAAACCATGATGGATTCGTCCGAGAGTATCGCATTTGCCACGGCATATGTAGCCAGTCCAGTGGAGTAGTAGATCATTACCGCTGCCGAAACCCAGAACCGGGGATCTCGGTGAACCAAGAGTACATCGCTCTTGCTAAGATGGTAGAGGGTATAGACTGAAGCCGCCACGAGCAGCATGGCTGCCAGAGGCAGGGTGAGGGTATCAAAACGGGAAAGCTTCTCAATAGTCAGTTTTGCCACCAGCCACCACACCGTAAACAGGGGGATAGAGAGTTGCATTATTCTCCGGGATCGTCGTCTGCCGGCCCAGATGGAAAAAGCCGTCATGAGTACCACATAACTTAGCAATGTGAAGATATGGAAGACCAAGAGGTTGTTCATGTTTTGGAAGGCAAGATATAGACAAAGGAGATCAGTGACAAAGGCTAACGATAGGAAGCCTACTATCAGTTTCATCGGCTGGGCCAGGAGTTTCCATCTCCTGAGGCCGATGAATAGGAGCGCTCCGTACGTCAATGTCGTGATGTGGGCAAAGAGTGGAAACACTCCCGCTACTCCTTTGCTCGTCGTGAGTTTGCAACTTCTCAATAAGCCCGGGCACCCGACCTCCTCCCTTTCGCAAAGGGGATTGAGGCCTCCGGCTCATAGAGCCTACGGCTCGGTGAGGGGATTTTCCGATATCGTCCGCACCTATTGAGAAGCTGCGTGAGTTTCAGCTAATCAGTCATCCCTGTGCGCCATGAGGCTCTTATGGGACGCGGGCAATGTTTCATGAAGCCACATGATCCTGACACCCGGCGCCCTTGCGACGCCATCATACCTGTCGGTTGGCGCGTGAACCCTAGTGCGAAGGCCACGCAGGCCAGGTAATTTGGCCCGCGTGACCCGCATTTCGCACATTCAGAAATCGGGTCTAGGGACCATCATCAAAGGGACCGCCACCATCTCCGCAGAATGGGGGGCAGGGGTAGGTATACTCGAGTATGATGCCTCCCGCCATATCGTTTCCATCCTTATTGACGCCGACCAGTACCAGCGTCGGTTCCCAATCTTCTTTGGCGGCATAGTAGAATCGCATGCCAATACAATCCTTCTGACCAAGAAGATCAAGGAGCGCGGATTTCCCAAATGCGCCACCCCGCGTGGCATCGAAGCCTCTGGCCTCACGAGATCGCTGAATGAATTCAGCAGCAGCCTCGATGTTTATCGAGTGGTCTGCATCCGCGGAAAAGGTGGATGCGATGCGGGGGCTTGCGCTGGGGTCAGCGAGGACGAGAGGCTTATTGCCCGTTTCCTCGCAGGCGCCCAGGAGAAAGACGGCGATGACGGCGACGAAGATGTACGGTCTCATGACCATACCCCCTTTGTGCGGCGAGACCTCGTTCGCGAGTGAACTTACGGCGACAGGGAGAAGCGAACGAACGCTGGGTCCTGCTCTGTGCCTGAACCCCAAACATCGGTTCTCCCAACGAGCCGTGCAGCTGCGGCCTTGCCTTGACGGGATCGCATATCATTCTGTCCCTTTCAAGGCGGCCCGCGAACAAACTAGACGCAAACCACGAGAGACCTCGGGCGTTTCCCGCACACAAAAAACCATTGGTCTGCCCGCAAGAACCGAGTGTAACATGAGACGTGCCAATGTCACATGCCAAGGAATGCCGTATGAATGAATAAATACCCAGCGCCAATGCCTGTCAACGCTCTTCTTCTTTTTCGTAGCCGTTCAGAGGTTCTTGGTTTGTGAAGTAACGTAGGTCGGGTTAGCCCAGCGTAACCCGACATTCCGGCTTGGGCACGCGGCGATACGTGGATAGGGGCGCGTACTCGGAGGATTTTGGGGCGTGGCGATCGGGAGGACGTGGGAAACGAATGATATGGAGTTGTCGGGTTACGCTGTGCTAACCCGACCTACATCTTTACTCCGGGGTGAAGCTGCCATATGTTTGGATGAGCTTCTCTCCCGCAAACTATAGCAAATCTCACATGACTTGATACTACTATTGACATCCGAAAGACCTACGTGTATATTCTTCCTTGACCGTACG
>JAUXFG010000014.1 GCA_030620115.1 Candidatus Fermentibacterota bacterium | reverse complement strand
AGCACGAGCACCGCAAGAAGCGGACTCATGAGTCCTCTCCCGCGGTCACCGCATGTCCTTGCAGGCCGATAGATCCCGGGGATCTGTTTCTCTCATGTTTGGAAGACCACCCGTCCCCCCACGAGCGTGTATTTGACCTTTCCAAAAAGCTCTCGCCCTGCGAAGCACGTGTTCTTGCTCTTGGAGAAGAAGTCTTGAGGATCTACGGTCCAGCATGTCTTGGGATCAACGACCACGATATCAGCTCTGGCCCCCGGGCGCAGAGTTCCAGCGTCGAGACCGAGAATCTCCGCAGGATTCGAGGTAAGACAAGCCACGGCTTGAAGAGGCGACAGATGTCCAGGCTTCACCAGTTCGGTGATTACCACGGCGAGCATGGTTTCGAGACCGATGACTCCAAAGGCCGCTGCGTTGAGCCCGTGGCGCTTGTCTTGCGCTCGATGGGGCGCGTGATCGGAAGCGATGACCGACATGGTTCCATCCGCCAGTCCCCGAATCAACTCGGCTCGATCTTCCTGTGTACCCAAGGGCGGATTCATCTTGAAGTTCGTATCTTCGCCCAGGAGAGATTCGTGGGTGAGCGCCAGGTGGTGGGGCGTAACCTCGCCGGTCACGGAGAGACCCTCTTCGCGAGCTTGCCGCAGAAGCTGGACGCTTCCCACAGTGCTCAGATGGGCGAGGTGTAATCTTCCACCTGTGTGCCGCGCCACCACGATGTCTCGCGCCACCATGACCTCCTCCGCCATGGCCGGGATGCCCGGAACGCCCAAGCGGCGAGAGACGGGTCCTTCACGCACGACACCATTGACTGAAAGAGACATATCCTCGCAGTGGTCGATGACCGGAATGTCCAGCTCTTTGCATATATCGAGCGCCTGACGGAGAAGAGCAGCCGAACGAATCGGGGAACCGTCGTCAGAGATGGCGACCGCACCTGCTCTGTGCAAGTCGGCAACCGGGGCCAAAATCTCACCTGCTCTGCCTTTGGATACCGCTCCAATGGGGTGGACTGAGACACTGTCCAGACGCCTGGCCTTGTGCAGCACGAATTTGATCTGCTCAGGCTCATCCAACGGAGGGGTTGTATTGGGCATACACGCCAGTGTGGTCACGCCACCTGCCGCTGCCGCATGGACACCGGACTCGATGGTTTCGGCCTCTTCATTGCCCGGCTCCCGGAGATGGACGTGCATGTCCACGATTCCCGGGAGCACCCAGCATCCTGTGGCATCCAGGACGTCGAACCGGTCACCCGAGATCTCTTGGGGCTGGGGTATGATGGTTTCACTCTCGATCCAGAGAGTTCTCCGGTCATCCGTTCCCGTTGTCGGGTCGATGACCCGGCCGCCGCGTATGCAGAGCCGTTGTCTATTCTCCATTGCCCGAGCTCAACCCCAGGATTCTCTCATTCCGGTGGGGAGCTCATACTTCCCCGGCGGCTCGGCTCTGGGCGATGGCGTACTCCTTTGAACGCATGACCATGATTCCTGTTCCTATGACGACACATAACGTCAATCCCAGCCTTGTCAACGCGACGCCGTGGGATGGTGTTGACCAGTGTGAGAGAAACATCGCAGGGGAGATCAGACCCTCTCCAGGGAGCAAAGCCCGCAGATATCGCGATGCCGTGAGACTGTTGATGGCACCCGGAACCATGGAGATGAACCCTTCCCATATGAGCACGTACACGAGGCCGATGGCGGTGGCGCGTTTCGTGAGCAGAGGGATGACCGTGAAGACCGTTCCGTAGAACAGCGTCGCAGCCGCAAGCCCGGGCCATGCGCGGAGGATGTCGGGAACTGCCACTTTCAGCAGGAGCCCTGATGCGGTGACGCTGAGCAGCACGAGCAAGATCCCCATAATGCCGGCCGAAACGATCCTCCCCAGTAGCACGCCTGTGCGGGAGCTCGGCTTGGAGAGCAGGAACATCATGGTGCCCGCGGACTCCTCCATTGGAAAGCCGCCGAGCCCCACGCCGAGCATGACCACGCCGATGGCGAATTGAAGATAATAGGAGCGGGCCATGGTCCAGAAGATTTGGGAGCCTGATGCATCTGGGTTTTTGAGTAGGTATGCCGCGGAGAGAAGCACTGGCGCAAGAAGGAGCAGGAAGTGCGGAACAAGGGTTTTTCCTCTTCCGGCCAATGGCGAGCGATACCGCACAGTCAGCCAAGCGGTGCCGAACAACCCCGGTGGTCTTAGGGCTCGCATTTTTGTCTATTGGCAGGAGCGTGGCATATGATCGCGCCACCGGAGCGGGTTCCGAGCCGGCATGAGACGAGAATGGGACGGCTCAAAAAAGGCCGATAAGATGCTCGACCCAATCCCTGAGGGACTGCATTCTGCCGAGAAGAAGGGAGATCCGCGCCATGACGGTATACCCGAATGAGGCCCCAAAGGTAACCATCAGTATCCATATGCCCACACGGGAGATGCGGCCGGTGGTTCCCTTGTGCTCCTTGGAAAAGAAGAAGTAAACGAGGCCGCTCAGTACTCCCACAATGAGCACGAGGTGAGAGAAGCTCTGGCCCAGATCAAGACCGCCCGAGTCCTTGAGCACGACAAGGGGCACCATGGTGCTCCGGATCTGTGCCACGAAGTCGGATTGGAGATACCGCACGAAATTGGTGCCGGCTGCGTATCCCACCACAAAGGCCAGTGCCCATCGGGAAAGCCAGTTCCCCTTGGGCAGCAACCTGGTGAGAAGGAGAAGGCCAAACGCCGCCGGAATGAGGAAGTAGTAGTCAGGGCTTTTTCCCACTGCATCGGGAAGAAAGGAAGAAACCGCCCCGGGAAAGATCCTGGCAATCAGATTCGGCATCAAGGTCTGCCATACGCCTTGGACCATCCAGTAGGCCGCGGAAACACCCACAAAGAGGTGCTCGGCAAACTTGTAGAATGGGTTGTCTTTGTAGAGAAAGCTCAAAATCATGAGCGTAAGGATGCCGTTGATGGTCAGCTCCAAGGGGCTCAGATTCATCGGTCCTTCTGCCTCCGCTCAACAAAGAAGATAATGTTGCCGATAATGATAAAGACCATGATTACAAGGTGTGCAAATGCTTGTGGGGCCATGAGCCCAGTGGCCACTGCACTGGAATTCTTGAACTGGGGGTATCCCTTCACAAGCAAAGCCTCATACTCCGCCGCACCCTTGAGACCACCCATCATCCCTACCATTTGTGAAGGATAGTATGGGTACATCAAGGGTGCCTGCACCGCGGTGGAGCCTGACGCTATCGGGATATCACCCGGGTCGCCGGCAAATTGTATCCACTCCTTGGTGCCCGGTCTACCGGCAGAGAGATTCATGATAAAAGCAAAATCACGGAGTGTGTGGATGTTCTTCATCAGCGGGATTTCGTCGACAGGGGTGCCTGCGGCATCGGTGGTGTACATTGATCTCATGCTCAAGAGGAGTGTATTGATGAGGCCCTGTGCGCCGGCCTTGTATCCCAGATTCACGTAATCCTCGCCGTACACCTTGTCGGGGAACTCCCGCTCTACTACAATGCTCATGATGTTATTGGCCATTCCCTGGCCTTCCGGCCAGAGCGCCATGGTGCAGACCCGCAGATTCCGCGTCATGCAGTGCCTCATCAATGACGTAGCCATGGGATCCAGTTCAGGTGCGGTGGAAGGATCATAATCAAAGGGCATGAGCACAATGGATCTCTCGGGGAGGCTTTCTATACCGTCATATATCGCCGTCACGATAGGGCTTGGATGCTCGGGGAAGGTGATCGGAAAGAGAAGGGGGACAAGAACGGAAAGCCCAATGAATAGGAAGATGATCCGACGGTCGAGGGTCTGCAGGCGTTCAAGCAATGGCATCTTTTTCTATTCCCCTGACCCGAGATAGCTTCGTTCGATTCCCAGTATGATACGGAGACTCGTGGCCGCGACTCCCAGCGAGATGCCGATGACGATGGCGCGCTGTCCTGCCGTATTGGGCCAGGCCATAATCCAATTTGCGAGGTTCGGAATCTCCAAGAACGAGAGCGAATCGGGCAGCCAACTAGTGATGTAGTAGCCAAAGAATGTGCGCCCGAGGAGGATGATGAAGCCTGCGAGCAGTAGGATAGTTGCTTCCG
This sequence comes from Candidatus Fermentibacterota bacterium, assembly GCA_030620115.1. Lineage (GTDB taxonomy): Bacteria > JAFGKV01 > JAFGKV01 > JAFGKV01 > JAFGKV01 > JAUXFG01. The sequence continues at coordinate 34,985 of JAUXFG010000014.1, read as the reverse complement.
TGGTTTTTGCCCTGAATGCCCTGAATGAGGCCGAGGCCACATAGAAGGCGAGAAGAGCGAACATGGTGGCAGTGAGCGGCGTCAGGATGGCGTTGAAGATGAACAGGAACCAGGAGCCGGAAGCCATGACCTCACCTTGGATTCCGGGAGGACCCCCGATCTTCAGGAGGCCCACAAAGAGTGTGACAAAGAAGCCAAGCAAGGTCACGAAGCTGTACTTGTAGTCCTTTTTCTTCCGGGAGATTTTGTTCCCATGAACGCGTATGAGGTTGCCGCCTCCAAGGATGAACGCAAACACGGCGATGATGTCGAAGTAGACGCTGAATTCGCGATTCATGGTATGAAAAGGCTCGGGGGGAATGAATATGGCGAGGATCAGTGCGAGACCGACCACAAACGTGATGAGGAGAGGAATGGTCTTCTTCATCTTCTGGCTGATCCCTTTACGTTGCCACCCGGGGCTGTTTCCTGGTCGAAAATATGGCCTGATTTCTCGGACCTATGGATTCACCGGACTGTGGGTTTCTGAAGAATGTCGTCCTGATCTCGCTACAGGTACGGGCTACCTATTCCATTGCACTATTCTCATGATTGTGGGAATTCCCTACTGTCAAGATAGCGCGAAGAACATCCCCGACGAGCTTCCTGTCAAGGGCTTGTTGAGTGCCTGCGTGAGTTTTGGGGGTGAAGTATGTCATGGCGCGGAATTTGTGCGCAGCGTTCAAGATAGAGGGCAGAGAAAAGGAGCGCCGGTTTCTCCGGCGCTCCTTGAATGAAGATTTGCGGAAATGTCCGACTATTCGCCCATGGGAGGCTGTGCACCGCCGCCCATGCCGCCCATGGCCATACCCATGATGCCGCCGAGGGCGGTGTTGAACTCTTCTTGCGTTGAAGCGGCCTCAAACTGACCTAATGCCGCCAGCGCCATATCCATGCTCATTAACGCTTGTGTCTTTTGCTCACCGGACATCTGCGAGGAGAGCTCGGTCATCTTGGTTTTTGCTTCTGCCACGCCATCCTTCCAGCCGCTGGCCATCTTGGCCGGCACCCATTTGCCCTCCACCATCACCAGCTCGACTTCCTCAGTCTCATCGCCAGCCTTCACTGAAATGGTTGCTTTTTCACCGGAGTGGCTCACCAGATTGACTTCTATATCCTGCAACTTCTCGAAGGGAACCGCTTCACTATTGCTCAGCTCCGAGAGGGTCTTAATGTCTTTGGCGGCATTGCCGCCTGTCTTGGTGAGGAACGACCTCACGTTGAGATTCTTCATGCCGTCAAGTGTTGAAATCTCACTTGTTGTGTATGTTTCGAGTGTTGAGATGACGGCGTCGTATGTCTCGTCGTTCAGTCTCCCCTGGCTCATCCCCGCAATCATAGGATGGCCGAGGATGAACTGCTTCTTGTTCTTGAGGACCGAGACAAGCTTGTCTGCCACTTGGAAGCCCTTATTGTAGACATCCTTGTCCATGTTGGCGGCAAATAGACCGATAACCTCGTTGATGTCGGTCTGATAGCTCGCGGGTAATGCATCCCATAGTGCTTCAGGATGACCCTCATCGAGGGATTTCGCAAGGTCCTGTACGATGGCATCCGGGCCGGCGCTTGGGCCTGAACATGCGCCAAGGATGATCACTGCCGGCAATAGCAGCTTTGCTACTCGGCTCACACACACCTCCCTGTGGGTTCATGCCTCTCACCACCCACCCACCGCAATGGCCGAGATGATCCTCTTCGACTATGAGGATGGACTGGGAGAGAGGCAGGTTACATGTCTAGCGTGATCTTGTCGAGATCACGCATAACAATACACTCCCAATGTGCATCATGGGCCCGTCGCCGGCAAGGGTGGTCTCAAGTGATGATGCGGCCTACCCTGGAGAGCCGAAGCCGCCTTGCAGGCAGATCAACCGACATGTAGATCACCATGGCTTTCCCTTTTATGCGGTCGAGGGAAAGCGGACCCCAGAATCTGGAATCCTGACTGTTGTTCCGATTGTCGCCCATCATGAAGATGTGGCCCTCTGGAACGATAAAGCAAACGCCGTTGGCTGATACGAATCTGTACTGCTCGGGGATATTGCCCTGGTAACGTTGATCGGGGAAATTCTTGTGATATCCACGAGGACCAATTGGGTTTCGCTTGACATGCTTGTAGTCCTCTTCGATTCGCTCTCCATTGACGTAGAGAACATTATTGACGTAGCGTATCGTGTCTCCCTCCACTGCAACGCATCGCTTAATGAAATCCTTATCAACATGAGGCGCCTTGAAGACAATAATTTCTCCCCGTCGGGGAACTCGCAGTGCCGGGAACCGCCAATTCACGAAAGGGATTTCAGGTCCATACAGAAGTTTGTTCACGAAGAGGAAATCGCCTACTAGAAGCGTATCCTCCATAGATCCCGAAGGAATGCGGAACGCTTGGATGACGAACTGTTTCGCCAGGAGCGCAATGAGCAGGGATGAGAGCAGGGTTTCGAACGTTCTGAAAGCACTGCTGCTCCGGAAGCTGCGTTTTCTCGCCGGGGGAGCGGCGGATTTGGAGTTCGGTCTATTCCGTGTGCTCATCCGCATACACTCCCAATCGCGCAAATCTCTCCATCCTCTGGCGAATAAGCTCCTCGCCTGAGAGTTTGTCGAGCAAACCAAGATGTCTCTCGAGAGCTGACTTGACTATGGCAGCCGCAGCAGAGGGATCGGTGTGCGCACCTCCGGGGGGCTCGGGGAGAATCTCCTCAATGATGCCCAACTTCAACAAGGTGGGGGCGGTGAGACCAAGATGCTCAGCCATGTCCGCGACATATGCGGGATTCGTCAGGTCATCCTTGAACAGGATTCCGGCACAGCCCTCCGGGCTTATGACTGAATAGATAGAATACTCGAACATGAGTACTACGTTTCCGACCGCGATACCCAATGCGCCACCCGACCCACCTTCTCCAATAACCACCACAAGAATAGGAACCGGCAATTCCATCATGATCCTTAGGTTCCTGGCAATGGCCTCTGCCACGCCTCGTTCCTCAGAGCCGATTCCAGGATAAGCACCCGGTGTATCCACGAAGGTGATGATCGGTCTCTCATATCGGGATGCAAGTTCCATGAGCCGCATGGCTTTGCGGTAACCTTCAGGATGCGGCATGCCGAAGTTCCTCTGCAGCTTCTCGTTGGTGGTTCGTCCCTTCTGTTGGCCGATCACCATTACCGGCCTTCCACTGAGCCACGCGAATCCCGAGACGACCGATTGATCATCGCCGAACAGCCGATCGCCATGCAACTCTGTGAAATCGTCGAATACATGACCGATGTAGTCCAAGGTATAAGGTCGTTTCGGGTGTCTTGCCAGCTGGACCTTCTGCCATGCCGTAAGGCTATTGAACACCTCGGCTTCGAGTTTTTGGAGATGGCCTTCAAGCCCTTCGACCTCCCGCGTGATCGCCACATTGCCCTCAGAGGATCCCCGGAGTTCCGCAATCTTCTGCCGAAGCTCTACCAGAGGACGCTCAAAGTCCAGCACCTGACCATGATTCATAGTTCAGAATCTCCCAAGATTTCCCACGTGGGCACTAACCCAAACCCGGCTCCACATTCATCACGAATGGCAACTCCTTGAGCCGTTGAGCCAGCTTCTCACTGGGTTCGATTTCTCGATTCCTTAGCTGGACAACAATAGCTTCTCCATCTGGCATGGCAACTTCAATGTATGCTGTTCCCGAACCGGGGAAGGATGAGAATGCCTCATCGAGGTCATGACAAACCATCTGACCATCTGATGCACTATCGATTTCGACCGTGAGGCTGAGAAACCATGAGCCGGCATTGCTGAGTGGAATCATGGAGGAGGCGATGAGCTGCAATTCGCCCTTTCTCCGCCTGAGGCGCCCCTTTATCGCCACCAGGGTGCCCGGTTCCATTACTTCGCGGCCGGATTCATAGACCTCTGAGAAGGCCGCTACCGTGAGCTTGCCGCCTTGCTGGTCTTCCAGATCCAAGAAACAGAAGGGGGCGCTTCCTTCCTTATGGACCCTATTGACCCGGCCCACTTGTCCGCCGACGACCACCGATTCATCCTCCCGCATCTGAGCGGCCTGTGAAGCGGTTCGGAGCCCGAAGGGAGAGAAAACCCAATGGTGCCGATCGAGGGGATGTCCCGATAGGTAGAAGCCGATGGCCTCCAGCTCTCTCTTTAGCCTCTCTTCTGGTGTCCATGGAGGGACCTGGGGCATCTGAGGATCAACCACGGCATATGCATGGTCGTCTTCTCCGAATAAAGAGAGCTGCCCCTCTTGCTGTGATTTCCTGAATCTTCTCCCTTCCTCTATGGCCGAGCTCGTCGCCTCCATCATTGCAGCCCTGTTTGGAGTTATGGAGTCGAAGGCGCCTGCCTTTGCCAAAGATTCCAAGGCCTGCTTTGTTACCAATCTGAGATCCACTCGGCGGGCGAAATCGAAGATGGAATTGAACGGACCGTCCTTTTCTCTGGCCGCGACGATGGATTCCGCCGCCTGACGCCCGAGATTCTTGAGCGCGGCGAATGCGTAACGGATTCTATTCTCCCGGACAGAAAAGAGGACTCCTGAGGCATTGACGTCAGGGGGGAGAATCTCAATATCCAGGCGGCGGCATTCATCGATAAGGGGCTGCAGCCGGTCAGGATTGTCGACGAATGACGACAGATTGGCAGTCATGAACTCCGACGGGTAATGAGCTTTGAGGTATGCTGTCTGATAGATGAGCAGGCCATAGGCCACGGAGTGAGCTTTGTTGAAGGCATATCCCGCAAAAGGCTGGATCTGATTGTAGACCTCCTCGGCAATGCGTTTTTCGACGCCCCGCGCCACCGCGCCCGACACGAATTGTTTTCTCGCCAGGTCCATGGACTCGTCATCCTTCTTGGACATCGTCCTGCGCATCTCGTCGGCTTGACCGGCGCTGAATCCCGCGAGCACCTGCGTTGTTTTCATTACCTGCTCCTGGTAGAGCAGGACGCCATAAGTCTCCTCGAGAACCGGTTCCAGTAGGGGGTGTGGATAGCTGGGCTTCTGCCTCCCGTGTTTGCATTCAACATAGACATTACCCCAGTCCATGGGGCCAGGCCGGAACAGGGCGTTCACCGCAACAATGTCGCGGAATGTGTCCGGTTGGATTCTCTTGAGAAGGTCGGTCATGCCCCCGCTTTCCACCTGGAAAAGGCCGATAGTCTCGGCTCTCGACAGCAAAGCATAAGTCTCGGCGTCATCGAGCCCAACTCCTTCCAGATCGAGAACTGTTCCCTGGTTCTGCTGAATGAGCTCTAAACAGCGGTCGATCACCGTCACCGTTCTCAGCCCTAGGAAGTCACCTTTGAGAAGGCCGATCTTCTCGACTGATTTCATATCGTATTGGGTTGTGGCGATGGTTCCCGTATCCCGTTCAGGTTTGAAGAGAGGGACCACATCCTGAAGGGGCATGGGAGCGATCACTACTCCCGCAGGATGAGTGGATGGGTGGCGAGCGATGCCTTCCAGCACCTGGGCATGCCTGAAAAGCTCCCCATAGACCGGGTTCTCCTCAACACGTTTCCTGAGTTCCGAGTTGGCCTGCAATGCGTCGGCCAGAGAAACATCTCCTCGTTCGGGAACCATCTTGCTCAGGGAGTCCGCCTCATCAAACGCCAAGCCCATGACCCGTGCGACGTCCTTCACCGCCGCTCTGGCGCGAAGAGTTCCGAAGCTGGCGATGTGAGCGACATTCTCTTCTCCATATTTCTCCACTACATAGTCGATGATTTTTCCCCGGCGTTCCTGGCAGAAGTCCAGATCTATGTCAGGCATGGAGCTGCGTTCAGGGTTCAAGAAGCGCTCGAAAGTCAGACCATGATGGAGGGGGTCAACCCTGGTGATGCCGAGGCAGTAGCAGACCATACTGGATGCCGCCGATCCGCGGCCGGGGCCGACGGAAATGTTTTTCTCGTGAGCTTCTTTTATGAAATCCTGAACGATGAGGAAATAGCCGGCCATTCCCAATTTCTTCATGACATCTAACTCGTAATCGAGGCGTTCCTTGACATCCTGGGAAACGGCACCGTAGATTTTCTCCGCGCCCGCCCGGGCCAATCGAGCAAGATGGTCATCCAGCGTTCCGGCATCGGATGGAAGCGGGTAGCTCGGCAAGAGCACGTTTCCCATAGGCAGGGATAGATCACATTGTTGGGCGATATGGGCCGTGTTCTCCAGTGCTTCAGGGATGTTCGCGAATAGCTCCCACATCTGTTCCGCCGATTTCAGATAATTCTCGGAGGAGCTGAATTTGAGCCTGTCGTGGGTTTGATCCAGTGTCTTCCCAGTGGCTATTGAAAGCAAGATCTCATGGGAGTCGGCATGTTCCTTAAGCAGGTAATGTGCATCATTGGTCGCGACAAGAGGTATCCCCGTTTTCCGAGATAGCTCCACCAGATGCGGCGTAACCTTCAGCTCTTCGGCGATCCCATGGTTTTGTATCTCGAGATAGAAGTTTCCGTCACCAAAGATGTCGCGGTAGTAGCATGCGCGCTCCTCGGCTTCTCCATATCTCTCAGAAAGAATGAGCTGAGGGATTTCACCCTTGAGGCATGCAGAGAGCGCGATAAGACCCGCGGCATGTTCCTCTAGATCGTGGTGATCAACTCGTGGTTTATAATAGAATCCCTCCAAGTAGCCAATGGAGGAGAGCCTGACGAGATTGCGGTATCCCTCAAGGTTTTTTGCCAAGAGAATCAGATGTCGAATGTCCTTCTGCCCGTTGCTTTTGTCCGCCTTGGGTCCGGGGACGACGTATACTTCTGAGCCGACAATCGGCTTGATGCCGGCTTTGCCGGCCGTCAAGTAGAACTCAGCCGCCCCAAACATGTTGCCATGATCGGTGAGCGCCAAGGCATCCATGCCCAAGTTCTTGGTGGCCTCGATCAGAGTCTTCACTGGTATCGCGCCATCCAGCAGGCTATAACATGAGTGCGTATGCAGGTGCACAAACGGTCGGGAATCCATAAGCTCCTCACTGGAAGGGCATATCAAGAAGTAGCTGACATGAGCGAAAAGATAGCCGGATTTGAGGGCTACGGCAACATGACCCGTGACACCATACCCCGGTAGGAGAGTCGAATCAGGCTTAATAGATTACGTTGACCTCCCTGGGAGCGCAATGCTTGTTGTTGCATTGCTTGTAAGGGTTAGGAGGGTTCAGTGTTCAGGGTTCAGGAAGAATCTGGTCCTTGGCCGATCCCCCCTGAAATCTGAACACTGAACCCTGAACTCCCATAACGCCTATACCTTGCAATGCCCAATCGAACTTGTTAGACTCATCTACTCATACAATCGAAATGCAAGGAGCTATCTTCAACTTTCCGACGCGGTCCTCCCGCCGTTGGCGGAAGGAAGAGGTTCCGAGGAGCGCAATGAAACGTCGTGAGGCATATCCAAGGCTGCTGCTGGCGGACGATGACGCGAATGTGTTCGAGCATCCTCGCCTCGCCATGGCAGGCGCCAGCGGGCTCCACCCTGTGATTCCCGAGCCCGCAACGATAGCGCCTCTGCCGCCATATAGCCGTCTGTTCTTCCTTCCCGGCTGTATAGCTCTTGGATTTGATCCAAAGAGCGGTGGTGTGGTGGAAGTGGAATCCATTGAAGGGAAGCGGGTACATGCGGTGGCTGCCTTCCTTCCTCCCGGGTATCTTCGGCTTCTGGTCCCTGCGGCTGACTGGAGTGCCCGATCAGAGCCGTTTCCTCTCTGGGCCTATTCTGCCGTGGGCTGGATGTCAGGCAAGATGGTCGCACCTCTTATCGTGCTGGATAAGAGCAGCAGATGGAACCCCAAGAACTACGATGACCGGGCGCTCCTCCCCGCCATCGAAGCCTTTCGGCGGATCATGCCAGAGAACCGGCTCATGCACCATCTCATCAGATGTGCAACAGAGTATCATTGCTTTGCAGCGAAGAACCTCTTCTTGGAGCGTTGGGAGGCCCCGTTGCCAGTGAGCCGGCGGTGCAATGCAGCATGTCTTGGTTGCCTCTCATTCCAGTCCCCGGATGGCTGTGTGGCTTCACACGAGCGCATAGGTTTCACACCTACGGTGAGCGAGGTGACCGAGATTGCCGTGCATCACCTCGAGGCGGCGCGAGAGCCCATCGTGAGTTTTGGACAGGGTTGTGAAGGTGAGCCGCTCACCGAGGCGGCGCTCCTTGAGGCTAGCATCCAAGAGATACGATCTCAAACCTCGGCGGGGGTGATCAATCTCAATTCGAATGGGTATTCTCCTACACGGATCCTAGGATTGGCTTCGGCGGGCTTGGATTCGCTCCGTGTCAGCCTTGCCAGCGCCCGGGAGGGGATTTATGATGCGTACCACAAACCAATTGATTTCTCACTCCGCGATGTTGCCGAGGCGCTACGAGTGGCGGAGAGAGCCGGAGTGTATACTATGATCAATTATCTCGTGTTTCCGGGGGTAAGCGATCAGCCCGAGGAGATGCACGCGCTGGTGGAACTTGCACGCCGCAATCGCGTTCGATTCATCCATCTCAAGAATCTGAACATAGATCCGGCGTTCTACCTCACGAAATTGGGTGCTTGTTCCTGGGCACCCGGCATAGGCATGGAGCGCCTGGTCGACTACTTGAGGGCAGAGCTTCCTGATGTTGAATTAGGATATTTCAATCGGTGGGAATTGCCCGAAAGGGCCGAAGTGCGGGAAGACCGCGATGCATTCCGGTAACCGTTCGCGGGTTGAAAGGTTCATGGGTTCAGGGTTCAGGGTACAAAGGTTCAGGGGTTCGGGGTTCAAGGGTTCCTTTCAGTCGGTGATCTTGTTCGCCCGAACCTCTGAGCATTGAACCTATGAACGGTTACGCTTCTTTGGATATGTTTTAAGATATCAGATGGCAGGAGGCGCACTATGGCTGATCTCAAAGATGCATTGCTCAAGTCGGGGCTTATCGACCGACGGACGACAGAGGATATGAAACGTGCTGAGCGGGCGCAGAAGAAGAGAAAGGGCAAAGTCTCGGTCCACCGTGAGCAGGAGAGGATACGGCTACAGCGGCAACAGGAGGAAGAGGAACTGAAGGAGGAGGAACGAAGGCGGCAGCGGGATCTTCAGGGGGCCTCAGCAGGTGATTCTCTGCAGCGGATCATCGCCGCTGGTGTCGTACGTCCATCTCCGGGGAATAGGAGGTTCTACTTTGTGGATCGGGAAGGTAGAATCCCATTCCTGGAGCTTGGCGATCCATCAATCCGGGGGCTCTCCGGCGGTGAATTGGCGATTATTGAGGCCCGCGGAGAAGGAGAGAACGAATATGCTCTGGTGACCGGTGAGACCGCGGTCGTTCTCCAAACCATGGATCCAGCAGTGATTCGTTTCTGGAATAAGCGTACAGACCGGCGGAGCTGATCCCCTGCGGTGTCAGAGTCGTTATTCGTCACATCATTGATTGGACTAACCCGCTCTCTTTTCCAGGGACTCGATGTAGCTTATTCTTGCGCGAAACCTTAACCTTTCCCGGGCGTGCGTCGGGCTTTGACGATGTCCTCGGCGAGTTCGTAGGGGACTGCTTGGTATCGTTCGAAGAGCATGGTGAACTCCCCGCGACCGCTGGTCAGATTGCGGAGTTCCGAGGCATAACCGAACATCTCACCCAAGGGTACCAGCGCGGTAATCAGACTTATTTTCCCCTTTGATTCCATCTGCACGATTTTACCCCGTTTTGAATAGAAGCTCCCCGCGATGGCGCCGGTGCAGTCCTCAGAGCATGCAACCTCTACACACATGATGGGTTCCAGGAGTTCGAGCCCCGCTTTCCTGGCCGCCTCGCGGAAGCCCATGGAGCCACATGTACGGAAGGCGTGCTCGGAGGAGTCAACATCGTGGGCCGAGCCATCCAGAACCGTCACTTTGATATCGACCATGGGGAAGCCCGCATAAGGGCCCTTGGCCATGGCCTCCACCATCCCGCGTTTTATTGCGGGGATGTACTCCCGAGGTATCCTTCCTCCCACCACGCGGTTCTCGAACTGCAGCCCGGACCCTGATTCACCGGGTTCGATTCTGAAAACCATGTGTGCGTATTGGCCATGCCCCCCGGTTTGTTTTACGTGTTTATACTCATGCTCGATTGATTGCATGATGGTCTCGCGGTACGCGACCTGCGGCGGTGAGACCAGAACATCGACCGCAAACTCGCGTTTGAGCCGGTCGATGATGATCTCGAGGTGTAGCTCCCCCATGCCCGAGACGATCACCTCGCCCGTCTCCGCGTTGGTGCTCACCGTGAATGTGGGGTCTTCATCAGCGAGTCGCATAAGAGCTCTCCCGAGTTTCTCGCGCTCGGGCCGGCTTTCAGACACCATGGCAACACCAATCACCGGAACAGGGAAGTCGATGGATTCAAGGATTATGGGGTGTTGCTCACTGCATATCGTGTCCCCGGTACGGGTATCGGCAAGTCCCACCACTGCGCCGACATCGCCGGCGTGGAGCACTTGTACGGGGTTGCGCCTGTCTGCGTGCATCTCGAAGAGCCGTCCGATTCGCTGCTTCTTCTCACGGTTCGAGTTGTATACAACTTGGCCGGCTCCGAGAATGCCCGAGTAGACACGGACATATGTCAGCTTGCCCATGTGTTTGTCAGTTTGAATCTTGAATGCCAGAGCCGCCAGTGGCGAGGTGTCTGCCGGCTTGTGAATGATCTTCTGGTTTGCGCGATCATGCGTGCCGATTACCGGGGGTAGATCTGCGGGAGAGGGGAGGTAGTCGACTATGGCGTTGAGCAGCCGGCGTACACCCTTGTTCTTGAACGCCGCCCCGCAGAGCACGGGGGTAATGCGCCCATTGATTGTGGCCTTCCGAAGAGCCGCGACGAGTTCATGGCGTTCCGGGACTTCCCCGTTGATGAATTTCTCCATGAGTGTGTCGTCTTGCTCGCTGGTGCGCTCGATCATGATTGCTTCGGCTTCGTGGGCTCTCTCGATCATCTCCTCCGGTATCGATTCCTCACGCAGAAGGATGCCCTGGTCGGAATCGTCATAGTAGATGGCCTTCATGTCCACGAGGTCGATGATCCCCCGGAAATCAGCTTCGCTGCCGATGGGGATGACCACTGGCACTGCATTGGCCCCAAGTTCCTCGTTGATTTCCTCAACCACGCCATGGAAATCGGCGCCTGCTCTGTCCATCTTGTTGATGAAGGCGATCCGGGGCACGCGGTACTTCTCCGCTTGGCGCCACACGGCCTCCGATTGGGGCTGCACACCACCTACCGCGCAGAAGAGCACCACGCTGCCGTCCAAAACGCGGAGCGATCGCTCCACCTCGGCAGTGAAATCCACATGACCTGGAGTATCGATGATGTTGATCTTGTGATCTCTCCAATAGGCGGTGGTGGCAGCGGATGTGATGGTAATACCACGTTCGCGCTCCTGAATCATCCAATCCATGGTGGCCTGTCCGTCGTGGACCTCACCTATCTTATGGCTCTTGCCGGTGAAAAAGAGCATACGTTCAGTGATTGTTGTTTTCCCCGCGTCTATATGAGCCATGAGTCCGATATTGCGGACATGGTTGATCTTCGTATTCCGGGCCATGGGGCCTCCCTTGTCTGTCGTTTTTCTGTAACCGTTCATGGGTTCGGGGTTCAGGGTTCGGAGGTTCAGGGGTTCAGGGTTCAGAGGTTGTAGGTTCACCTCACAATTCTGAACCTTGTAACCATTCGAGGGTGCATGAGGTATTTGATAGCCTGCGACCCCTTACGTCTGTCTATACATCCCCGCCACTGCGGCCGGCGCAGATTACACGTCCGTTGGGAAAAATCAAGATGAATGTGGAGGAGCTTTTCGCCATCAGCTGTCTGCTATCAGCCTGAAAGAGATTGGAGGATTGGGAAGAAGATAGCGTTGAGCGTTCAGCGTTCAGCGTTGAGATGATGGACCCGGGACTAAGGAGAGATTCTTCGCTCCGTGCGGTCGCTCAGAATGACAGGGGTGGTGGACGGATGAGCCGGTGAGGGGAGAATGACAGATACGACGAAGCTCCCGACAAGGTTCCCGACGAGGTTTTGGGGAGAAGAGATGGGGGAAGTTCGGGACAAAGCTCGAGACGAAGCTGGGGGGATGAGGAGGGTCCTCCTCGAGATGGCAGGCAGGGGATAGAATGGCAGGCAGGGGGGAAACGCAGGCAGAGACGCCTGCGCCACTGACCTGCCCCACTGAATTGGCCCACTGATCGCGGAACCAGCCGAGATGCGTGCTGGAACATGCTAACCCGCATTTCTCATCCCGCGTCCGCCGCGGGACTTCGTTACGCTTCTTCGGACTCCTCGATCCGCCAGCTGGCGGACAGGGGATACGCCTGCGGGGTCCTCGGTCGTCCCGCACCCAAAGCGTTGGATGCGGGACAGCCACAGCCAACAGCACCGCTTTGCGACGAAGTCCGGTGAGAAGTGCGGGCAAGATCAATTGCGAGGCGCGGGTGTCTTGGGTTTCTTGAGTGCGCTGCTCGAATCCGGACAATGACCGGGAAGTGCCATTCAGATCGCATGGCCGGATTTATTAAGATGCCCAAGACTGGGACGCAGGTATCATCATGCACCACTGGAGAGACGAACGTGTCCGATTGGCGCAATTGCCAACCCCCATCGAGAAGATGGAACGGTTATCCAAGTTCCTGGGTGGACCGCGTATCCTTGTCAAACGGGATGATCAGACCGGGCTTGCGTTTGGTGGGAACAAGACCCGCAAGCTCGAATTCCTGATCGCGGACGCCCTCCGTCGAGGCGCCGATACCGTGCTCACCGCAGGTGCGGCTCAGTCAAACCACTGCCGGCAAACGGCGGCTGCCGCGGCACATGTGGGATTGCGTTGTGAGCTCATCCTTGGTGGTGAGCCGCCCGAGGTACCGAATGGAAACCTCCTGTTGGATGGCCTCCTGGGTGCCGCCATCCATTGGAGCGCACGGGATCGGCGGGGAGAGCGCCTTGATGAGGTGGCGGCCCGGCTCCGGGAAGCGGAGCGCCGGCCCTATGTGATCCCGTACGGAGGATCGAACGCCATAGGAGCCACTGGATACGTGGTCGCCATGGAAGAGCTCATGGATCAGCTTCGCCGGGAAGCCATCAGTGTAGATCATATCGTGTTTGCCTCCAGCTCCGGCGGCACACAGGCGGGTCTCATGGTCGGAGCCGCCTTGACCGGCTATGAAGGCTCAATATTAGGGATCAGTATTGACAAGGGAGAACGGAGCGACGTGCCGTATCAGGTGCACCTGAGCAACCTCAGCAACAAGACGGCTGCTCGTCTCGGTCTTGCCATGGAGTTCTCACCGGAGGATTTCGTCATCAACTACGACTATCTTGGAGGCGGCTATGGTGTGCTTGGTGCTCTTGAACGAGAGGCCATCACACTCACCGCACGAAGTGAAGGGCTACTACTGGATCCGGTGTACACGGGCAGGGCTATGGGCGCTCTTATTGACCTCATCCACCATAAGAGGTTTTCGCGAGGAGAGACAGTTCTATTCTGGCACACCGGTGGGCCGCCTGCGCTCTTTGGATATGCGGAGGAGTTGGGGGATTGCTGAATTGCTGGAATGGGGGATTGGGGGAATGCTGGATTGCAGGAATGAACATCGAACATCGAACATTCAATCCGCCAGCTGGCGGAAACGTTGAAGTGAGGATGATGGAAGGGCATGATTCGTCGTAGTCGTTGGCGCTCGATACGACGGACGCGACGGAGCGCGTCCCTCCAGAGATGCAGTATTTCTCCGGGTGACGGCTGAGGGCTCTCTCGAGAAACATCGAACATCGAACGGGGTAGTTGATAAGCGGTTGAGCTGTTGGGCAGGAGGAGAGGGGAGATGGGGATAGGGAATTGTAGGGAAAGGGATTACGACCAGAGAGAGATTCTTCGCTTCTTGTGGTCGACGGGCTGGACAACAGATGGTCCACGGGCGATCTTCGGATGAATTAAAGAGGCCACCCCATAGCTTTCACGGGGGATGATAGAGGACCATGCGCCTTCTATGAGGGAGGAGCCAGATGATATTGGGTTCGGACCGACAGATCGAGATTGTAGGGGATAGGGTATTGATCGACCCCGATAAGGGTGAGGAGCGAACCGAAGTGGGGCTCTATCTTCCCCGGCCGGCGACGGAGAAAACAACGGTGATTGGCGGCACCGTGATCGAAGTGGGGCCTGGGCTCTCGCTTCCTGACCCCTCGTCGGTGGAGAATGAACCATGGCGGAGTTCGGAGCCAAGCACAAGACATGTTCCCATGCAGGCGCGCCAAGGCGACTATGCGGTCTTTCTCCGAAAGCCGGCGGTGGAGATTCGTATCGAAGGCAAGGGATATCTGGTAGTTCCTCAATCGGCGATTCTGGTGCTGCTTCGGGATAAGATTTGAAGAAATGGGGAAATGGGGAGAAGATAGCGTACAGCGTTCAGCGCTGAGCGTTCAGATGACGGAACAAGGAGGAAGGAGAGATTCTTCGCTTCTTGCAGTCGCTCAGAATGACAGGGATGCTTGACGTTGGATATGTCAATGCGTGTCATTCTGAGGGAGCGGAGTGACTGAAGAATCTGGGGGAAAAGAGGAGGGGGAGCTGATGGCTAATAGGTTGAATGCTCGGAAAAGAGAAGAAGAAACTGAAGACTCTGGAATCCAAGAGGAGGCGGAATGGGTGTGACAAGAAAATCTGTTGTTGCGGTCTTGAGAACGAGTCCCAATAAGGCGCTTACCGATTACGAAAAGCTGTTAGATCTGGCGGGTATCCAAGGGGCGCTTGATCAGAGTGCGCCTACCATTCTCAAAGACAATATCTCATGGCATTACCCGTTTCCCAGCGCCAATACTACGCCGTGGCAGCTCGAGGGTACGATTCGCTCCCTCAGGGCTCATGGCCTCAATGAGATTGTATGCGTTCAGAACAAGACGGTGGTGATCAATGCCTTCAAAGGTGAAGATCTGAATCTCTACGTGCCCATATTCAAGCATTACGATATTCCCGTGCTCTACAATTTCAAGAAATCCGATATGAAGTGGATCCCGTTCGAACCCAAAGCCAAGATGCTTGCGCTTGACCACATCTACCCCGACGGGATCAGGATACCCGAGTACTTCTTCGGCAAGAATATCGTTCATTTGCCGACAGTGAAATGCCATATCTATACCACTACCACCGGCGCGATGAAGAACGCCTTTGGTGGGTTGCTCAGCACATTCCGCCATTACACGCATTCGTGGATACACGAGACACTGGTTGATCTCCTGGCAATACAGAAGGAGATCCATTCGGGTATCTTCGCGGTTATGGACGGCACCACGGCCGGCAACGGCCCAGGGCCACGGACCATGACGCCGGTGGTCAAGAATATGATCCTGGCCAGCAAGGATCAGGTGGCCATTGATGCCGTTGCCGCGAAGCTGATGGGCATGGATCCTTTGAGCATCAAGTACATCAATCTTGCGCATCAACATGGGCTTGGATGTGGTGATCCCCGGGATATCGAGGTGGTGGGCGATGATATCTCCGGAGAGAACTGGGAATTCTCCGTGGGGCGGTCATTTCACAGATTCCTCGGATGGCTTTCCTGGTACGGTCCGACACGGGTGCTCCAGAAGCTTATTTTTCGCACGCCGCTGGTGGCGATTCCCATCTTTGTTTCCGAGTTCAATCATGACTATCTGCATTGGCCTCTCAAGGAGAAAAAGATCTACCAACAGTGGAAGAGAGAGACGGGATGGGGTCAGCTTTTTTCTCAGTACGAATCGCAAGGGCATCTTGGAGGGGAGTAGCCCGCATTCCTTTGCAATTCTCGTAGCTTTTCACTAGACGCAGGTAGTATCGTGGAAATCCCCCTCAATCCCCCTTTGAAAAAGGGGGAGGAGTTAACCCGGATCTATTGGCATGTGACGATTTCCCTACGTGAGAGCGTGTTTCTATGAGACTGCGCCTTCTGGTTATTCTGAACTCCGGTGCGTACAATGGTGCGATTCGTCAGCTTTCCCTATGGATGCCCTCTCTCGACGCATCCGTCTGGGAGACCAGGATCGTCTTCCTCCGGGAGCTGGGTCCACTGGGGGAAGCCCTCAGGCCTGATGGCGCGACCGTGGCGCCCGGTCTCTTTCGATGGAGACTCGATCCTTTTGGGGCCATTCGCCTGATCGTGCAAGCAGTAGCCTGGCGACCGCATATTGTCTTCTCAATCAATGAAAGGAACGCCGCGATCCTTTCCCGGCTGGTGGGCGCTTTGGCGGGCGGCCGCGTCATCCATGCCATCCATTCCAGCCCCGAGGGCGGGTCTTTGCCATGGTGGGATCGGGCAACTCTGGGTCTGGCGGATTTTTTCGTAGCTGTCTCAGAAACACAGAAGGAACTTCTTGGGCGGCTGGGTATTCCGGAGCAGAAGATCGCCGTCGTGTACAATGGCGTTCCTGATGGAGACGGAGTCTCCACAGATAAGTCCGAGCGAGAAGAGGTTGTTGGAGTTTTCATCGGTGTTCTGCGTCGCGACAAGAGAGTAGATCTTCTCCTGGAGGCTTTGGCTCGGGTGAAGGATCGGGTCCCCAACCTGCGTCTTTGTATTGCTGGAAAGGGGGATCACGAGGAGGAGCTCAGAGGAAAGGCACAGCGCCTGGGAATCTCGGAGAGAGTACAGTGGCTCGGGTGGTGCACCGAGGTGGGCTCGGTACTTCGTCAGGCGGACATTTTCGTATTGCCCTCGGAACGGGGCGTAGAGACGCTCTCAATGGCTGTTCTCGAGGCCATGGCCGAGGGTCTTCCGATCATATCGACCGACGTGGGATCCATGGCCGAAGTGGTAACCCCTGACGTGGGAATCCTTTTCTCATCAGGTGACATGGAGGCGCTGGCAGAGGCGCTGGCCGGAATGGCCCAGTCCCGGGAGCTCCGGGTACGAATGGGCAAGGCGGCCCGCAGGAAACAACAGGAGCTCTACTCGGCTCAGAGAATGAGAAGAGAAATGGTGGATCTCTTGCGTTCCGTTGCTGAGAATTCTTAGCGCCAGGGACAGACTGTTGGCGGTTCTTTCCACCTCGTTGGGCATCGAGTAGGACTGCGCAACACGAGAGAACACATGCGCGTATTACTTCTCAATACATCGTTTCGGGCTGAAGGTCCGAACAATACCTTCCTGGAGATCGCGAGAAGAGCCCGGGATATGGAGATCGAGATATGTGCGGGAGCGTTGACGGGACGTGGCGCCATGGAAGCGGCGTATCGGAGGATCGATGTGCCTACCGTCTATTTTGGGAAGCCAGGTCCAAGCCTGTTTACTATGGCGCGGCGGGTAGGGCGTTTCCTGGCGGATCGGAAGATCGATCTCCTGCACTGCCAGCTTCTTCGCGGTGAAGTGGTGGGGGCCCTATCTGCCCTCAATGTTCCGCGCACCGCAGTTGTCTGCACAGTTCAGAATGAGGATCCGTACAGGGTTCTGCGTAAGAATCCCTTGAAGGCTCTGCTCTCACGGTGGGCGCTTGGGCACGCAGATCGTGTGGTCGTTGTTTCCCGGGCATTGGGTCTTTTCGTTGAGAAATACCAGGGCGTTCATCCAGAGAACGTGGAAGTAATACCCAATGCAATTGATCCGGCTCGTTTTCGGACCCGGTGGGCGCTTCCTATTCCAAAGGACTTTCCAAAGGAGAAGAGAATCATCGGCTGCGTGGGGCGTTTGGCAACACAAAAAGGGCAGCGCTATCTCATCGAAGCGTTTCGTCGGTGTGCCACGCAGCTTGACGGAGCGGAATTGATGATTCTGGGATCCGGGCCCCATGAGAAAGCATTGAAGAGGCGTGCAGGGTCCGGACCTCTGGCTGCACGGATTCGGTTCGCTGGATGGCGAGACTCGGTGGAGCAGTATATTCCTTTCTTCGATCTATATGTTCAGCCGTCTCTCTGGGAAGGTATGCCATTTGCGACCATGGAGGCCATGGCCAGTGGGGTTCCTGTGGTGGCATCTCAAGTAGGTGGTCTCTCGGAACTCATCAGAGACGGCAAGGATGGAATCCTCATCCCTCCGAGAGATGTCACCGCGCTGGCGGACTCCATGGTTCGCATCATGACCGATGATCATCTGAAGGCGGCACTTTCCCGTGCGGGTAGGAGAAGGATTCACACCGAATATAGGGCTGACATCATGACCTCCGCATACGCTCAGCTCTATATGGGGCTTTCGGACAAACATAGGCAACAATAGGGGGCGCGGACACCGGATATGCACGTGCTGATGCTCAATCATAATGTGAGAGGACGAAGTACCTATTTCCGTGCCATGGGCCTTGCGAGAGAGCTCGTGAGGGCCGGTGAGACCGTCACCATCATGACCATCTCGTCCCGCTCCCGCTTTCGAGTGCACGAATCCAACGACAATGGGGTTATGGTTCTAGAATCTCCCGACCTCCTTTGGGGAAGCCTGAGAACGGGATGGGACCCATGGGATACGGTTAGACGATACTTCTTAGGGAAGAGGATAGGTCCAATCGACATAGTTCACGCTTTCGACAGTCGACCCGCAGTGATTTTTCCTGGACTGGCGCTCTCCAGGAAGATGGGCATTCCTCTCTGTTCTGACTGGGCCGATTGGTGGGGGAGGGGAGGGGTGATCAGTGCCACACGCCCGTGGCCTGTGAAGCTATTGTTCGGAGGGGTCGAGACCTTTTTCGAGGAGCATTTCAGGAAGTATGCCGATCTCGTAACAGTGACATCACGGGCATTGGAGCGTCGCGCCCTTGATCTCGGTCTCCCAAGGCACAAGGTTCACTACATTCCTTCTGGGGCCGATGCCGAGCGGATTCGGCCTGTGGCAAAAGAAGCTGCCAGGAACACTCTAGGGCTCCCCCATGGTGTGCCCATAATCGAATATATGGGATTTGTGCAATATGATATTGCGCTTGCCCTGGAGGCGTTTGCCCTCGTCCGAAGAGAGATGCCCGCCGCCCGGTTCCTTTTGGTTGGCCCTGGTGGCAGGAAGGTCGATCATCTGGTCCAGAGACTTGGCATCTCTGAAGGCGTGATGGTGACCGGTGTCCAACCGCCCGGGACCATGGAAACCTGGTTGGGCGCCGCAGACGTATTGCTTTTGCCCTATCAAGATACCCTCTATAACCGTGGAAGGGGACCGATCAAGCTAGGAGACTACCTTGCCTCCGGCCGGCCGATCGTAACGAATCCTGTGGGCGAGATCGGGGATCTGTTACAGCGAGAGCAGGTTGGATTGCTAGCCGGAGAGAAGCCGCATGAGTTTGGTCGGGAAGTGCTTCGTCTTCTCCGGAATCCAGAGCTCGCACAAAGGCTTGGAGCAAAGGCTCGAGAGGTTGCAGAGGGCTCTCTCAACTGGCGCCATTTTGGAGGGCTTTTGCTTGAACTCTACCGTGAGGTTATGGCGAATCGTGTTTGTTGACCCCCACCCATTGAACGATATACTGTCGGCTCCCAGCACTCAGCGCGCTGAGTGCTGGACCGAGTCCCACACAGGAGCCTATCGCCATTACCGCAATGTGGCTGAGTCGGCCTGCAGGGAAGTAAAGAAACCCACCGAGGTATTCATGTTGATCAAGAAGCCATTCGTTTTGATCCAGCTGGCACTCCTGCTGGGGGCTATTGTATCCGGGTGCGGCCAAGACCGGTCATCGTTTGGTCCTTTCCAAGAACTCCCTCAGCCGATTGCTCATGAGATGGAGGCAGTCTCATTCAAGCTGGACACCGCCGAACTCCAGCATCCACATTGGGCTCTCTGGCGGAACTGTGCGCTGGCCAAAACTCTTTCCATAGAACCTGGGGTGACGGCAGTTGCATTTCTGGCCAAGGGGTCCCCGTGTCAAGGAACCTGGCCTCTTGTGGACCTTGCGTGGAATGGACACCGCATCGGCGGGGTCGCGGTGACGTCCTCTAATTGGGCTTGGTATGTGGTCCCCGCAGCGTTCGAGGAGCGCAATGGTGAACTCAGGCTCGCATTTGTGAACGATCGTCTCACGAGGAATGAGGACATCAACCTCTTTATCCGAAAGGTGGTTCTGTTGAGGGCCCAGACATGAGTAGAGAACAAATCCCGGCAAGACTGGCTGTTTCGGTGTGTATCGTGATCCTGTTCGCTGGTGCGTGGATGTTTCACCAGGATTTGGCCGACATCAACGTATGGGGCGAAGAGCTGGCCATTGCCGCGGAAAGCCTGAAACAGCCGGGCGAACCACCACTCCCCCATCTTGAATATCGGAGTCCCGCGTATGTCGGGGCACTGCGGGCTGTGGACGCCGGACCGATGAATATGTCCCGCGCAAGGACCCTCTCGTGGGCCGCCGCAGTCCTGGCGCTGGGAGCTGCCATGGCTGCGGCGTGGGGGCTCTTCTCCTCTGCTGAGGCTTTGGCTGCCGGCCTCCTGGCTCTTGGCTCTGTCCGCATGTTCTCGGCGGCACACAGCGTGGGGCCTGATTCGTTTCTTCTGGCCAGTCAGGGCCTGACGCTGGTCCTCTTCTGTGTTGGGTTGCGAACGGGCAAATGGGTGATATGGATTGGACTTTTCTTCGCGGGGTTGCTTTTGGCGCTCTCCGGATTTCAGGGGTTCATTCCTCTGGTGGTGATCACCATCATGGGGGCTGCCTATCTGTACAATCCAGGCAGAAGGGAAGGCAGGAGAGACGTGGCTCCTCCAGCATTGCCATTGTGGCAATATCTCTCAACAGTTCCCGTGGTTCTGGTTCTATCGGTTGTTTGGGTTGTGTCGTGGGTTCTGGCGAGCAGAGGGGTCAACCCCCCCATCCCACGGCCACCCATCATGCATGTCAAGTATGTCCTTTTTGTACACGAGTATCTATGGGGCCATGTTACCTGGGCGTTGCCGATTCTGGGGATCGCCATGGTGGTAGGAATTATAGGCTGTATAAGGAAGAGAGTGACCCGAATAGAAAAGCTGAGACGTGTATACGTGGACAAGCGGTATCGAAGACCTATGATACTCCTGATCCTTTGGGCTCTTCTGGGCATACCTGCGATCAATCTCCTTCTCTTCAACGCGTATAGACCCCAGAAACCGTCGACTCTCAATCCCCTCTACCTTCCATTCCTTCTCATGGCGGCGAGCGGCATGGTCATGATCGTCGAGGGTCTGCTCCGGGCATTGCGGCGTATGGTCGGACTCAGGGTGCCGGTATTGGCAGGCATCTTGGTGGTGGTAGGCCTGTTTTCTTGGTTTGGTCAAGGCGTCGGACGGAAACTCTACCGAGGATATCGTGTGCAGAAGGAGATTCATAACTACTGGGCCGAGGCGGCGCAGTTCCTGAAACCGCGCATGCGGCTTGGACATGGCCTGATCGTCGCACCCCAGTGGGCCGGCGCGCTGATGCGCTCGGAGCTCCAGAATGTGCTGGGTGATCTTCCCTTTGTCGTGCCTGAACGCGGCAGCCAAGTGGATAGCCTTGCACGAGAATGGTCATCAGCGTGGGCTGTGGTCTACCAGAGTGAGGCCTACCCAGCGGTTCCCGCCGGCGTACGACAGGCGCTTGATAGGGACTTCGAGCAGGTGGCTCGATTCAAAGGGCCCGAATATACAGAAGTCGTGATAATGGCCACCTCCTGGCTTCATGTTTCAGAATCGCAGTGGAGCGAAGAACAGGAGAAGGTCGCCATGGGCGGCGAACAGGAAATTGAAGCGCGGCTTGCCCTGGCTCATCTTTATGCAAACATCGGCAATACCGCTGATGCACGGCAGGAGCTTCAGCATGTATTGGCAAGAGAGCCGAATCGTATCGTCGGGCTGCTCGAATTGGCAGCCGTCGCTGCAGATGAGGGGAGGATGGGGGAGGCCGTAGATCTGTACACACGAGCATCGAAGATCGATTCCGCCAACGCCGTGATATACTTTGGGTTGGGGAAGCTTCTGTTTCAAACAAACAGGCTTCCGGCAGCCGCGAGAAACCTTGAGCGGACACTGGTTCTTGACCCTGATCATCTGACTGCGGCTCAGCTTCTGGTAGCCACGTACAGAGGTTTGGGGCGCACAGAGGAATATGAGGAGTTGGAGCGCCGGATCGAGTCGTTGGGGGGTAGGATCAGCCTGAGCTATGAGTTCGGCCGAGCGGTTGCGTTACATTCGCTGGAGCTGCCGATGGGGGTGTGGAATCCCGGGGAAGAGGTCGAGGTGCAACTGAAGTGGGCCTGTATCAGACCCATGACCGGAGGGGTGCGACCCGATTTCTACCTCAAGGGTACAGGGAAGATGATTCTTGCTCCGCCGCGTGGAGGCTGGCACCTGAGCATGCCCGACTCGGGGTGTGAGCTGGGGGCCACCGCGGTAGATGCATTGCCTCTTCGTCTTGTCTATGCTGGACTCCCGGAGCATTTCCCCGACCGAGCCCAGCTATGCATGGAGCTCTATGAAAATGACGGTGAGCCATTGCCGATCTCGGACCTGTCCGGAAGCCGGCTGCCCGATGCGGTCATTGCGCGGATTGTGGCCCGCAGAGAGCCTGCCGAGAGACGCCTCTCGGTGGAAGCAGAAGAGATGGATCAACATCCTGGTTTCGAGGTACCCCAAGGAATCAATGTCACCGAGCAAGGCATCATGCATGAGTTCCGATTTCCAGGAGGAGCCGTTCGGCTTGAGATCGTGGCCAGAGGAACGCCCGCTGCAGGGCAATGGCCGAAGATGATTCTGGATCTCGGGGGGCACAGAGTCAAAGAATTCACTGTGAGCGATCGGCAGTGGCGCACATACACGGTCTCAGTCACCTCCAGCCCTGGTCTGAGGTCGGTCAGGCTCAGGTTTCCTAATGACTACGTGAATAGGGCCACCGGTGAGGACCGGAATCTCATCATCGATAAGGTCGATCTTGTCGAGGAAGAGATCAAGATCCATCTGGAGGCCCCCTGAGCGCCATACTGCAAATGGAGGGATACGGGCGCCGGGTTTTTTTGGGGGCATTGGCCTGTGGAGTCTTTCTCCTCCTGTGGCATCCAACAGTGTCCTTGCTGTCTCGCGGGACATGCCTGGAGGGTGCCTGGAACCTGAGTCACGATCTGTTGGTTGGTGGGTTTCTGCTCGCTTCGATCCCGGTAGGCCTAAGCCTGCTGAGGCGCCGTGGTATGCTATTGGAGGAGCTCCCTCTCCTTTACCTTGCCCTCTGCATAATTTCTGTCCTGCCCCTGCTACGGGTTCCGACTTTGGGTCTGAATTATGTACGGATGGAGATCGCGACGCTCATAACCTTTTCCTCTATTTTCCTCGTGACCATGTGGCTATCCAGAAAAGAGCCAAGAAGGCTGCTATTCGTGCTGCTTCCCGTTTGGAGTTCGTGGGCTCTGGTGAGTGCGGCTCGCGGTCTTGCGCGTCTCTCATCTCTTCGGGATGGACTTGAAACGAGGCTTGATATCATGGGGCACACGAACAGTCGCGCAGGATACGAACTCCTGGTCTTTCTCCTGGTTTTGGGAATCGTATCCAAGAAGGGTGCGCGGGTATGGCTTGCCGCAAGCGTTGTCCTCGTCTTGCTCTTTCTCTCGCTGATGACCAGCTTTTCTCGTGGCGCGTGGTTTTCCCTGGCATGTGGCGTAGGCGTGATGGCAGGTCTGAGATGGGGATGGAGACGGGCTTTTGTGGTGGCAATGGTTATGGTTCTTTTTGTCATGCTTTTTCCTGGGGCCATTGGTATCAGGGCGCGAGCAGGGATAGATCCGCATTTTGCCACGAACCTGTTCCGGGTGGAGTTGTGGCGCGAAGTCGCACGCATCATTGCAGAAAACCCGTGGGGGGGATGTGGATACGATAGTCTCTGGTTTGCGGCAGCGGGGAGACTGGGGAGTGAGCGATCTGTCCTGGTGGGCAGGCATGCACATAATCTCTTGCTGCACACCTGGGCGGAGTTGGGTATCCTCGGTCTCGCGGCACTAGTCTGGGTGTTCATAGCTGCTCTACGCCAAACCCGTAGACTTCTCATGCGGGACGATCCGACCTTTGTGGGGGTCGGGCTGGGAACTACGGCATTGCTTCTCGGGATTCTTGTTCACGGCCTTGTTGATGTAACCTGGCGCGACTACTCGCAGCAGATATTCTTCTGGAGTCTTCTGGGGTGGCTTGCGGGACAAGCCCGGATTTCTCACCAGCCTTCTACTACAACGGCGGATATGGCGTCATGAGATCCTTCTATGTTGAGACCCTCGGTTGCCAGATGAATAAGGCCGACAGCGAGAGAGTTGCCGGGCTTCTTCTGGCGCACGGATGGAAGGAAACACAGGCTGCCAGTGACGCGGAGCTTATTCTCGTGAACGGCTGTGCGGTTCGATTGAAGGCGGAGAAGCGCGCGGTGAATCGTGCAAGCGAGTATGTGCGCACCTATCCGGGAGCCAAAGTGGCGCTCATCGGCTGCGTGGCGGAATGGCGGGGACAGGAGCTCTTGAGCACACTGCCGGGGCTCCATCTCATGGTTTCGCCCGCCCGGCTCAATGAACTGCCTGATTTAGCCCAAGCCGGCGGTATTGCATTAGGGCACACGATGTGGGGTGCGGAGCGGACGGAACCAAGGAGGGGTATGGGCATCCGTGCATGGATTCCTGTGATGCGAGGATGTGACCGGAACTGCAGTTTCTGCGTGGTGCCAGCGACGCGGGGCACGCAGGTGTCGTTTCCGCCTTCATTCGTGATGGAGAGGGCCGTTGACGCCTTGGAATCTGGATACATCGAGCTCGTGCTGCTCGGACAACGAGTATCTGCGTACTCCTATCGAGGTATTTCATTTGCCGCGCTCCTCAAACAGCTCGCTGTTCTTCCCGGACTTCGTCGTATTCGTTTTACGGCTCCCTATCCCTCTGATATCGGCGACGATCTGCTCGAGGTCATGGCGTCAACGGATGTGGTGGAGAAGCGTCTCCATCTGCCGCTCCAATCGGGATCCGATCGTGTGCTGAAGCTCATGAGAAGAGAGTATACCATCACAGGCTATCTCGATCTCGTGGAACGCGCGCGGGCTCTCATCCCTGGTCTTGGGCTTTCGACCGATCTTATTGTGGGATTTCCCGGCGAAACAGAGGCTGATTTCGGGGCCACGCTGGCGGTAGTTCGAACCGTAGGTTTTGACACGGCGTTTACATTTGCCTACTCTCCAAGACCTGGGACTGTTGCCGCTTCGTTGCAAGACCAGGTTCCCGCAGAGGTGAGTCAAGAGCGATTGGCGCGGCTGGTCAGCGCTCACCACGAGGTTTTGGCGGAGAAGCGGAAGGAAGAGGTAGGCGCCATGGTCAAGGTACTTGTCGAGGGACCCGATAGGAAAGATCCCCGATTCATGATGGGCAAGACCTCCAATGGTCGAGTCGTTATATTGGAAGGTGATTTCGCCTCGGGAGATGAGGTTTCTGCGAGGGTTATCGGATTGAGGGGGCATACGCTGCATGCAGCTCACGTTCGAGCAGGAGGAGATCAGTCATGTGGTTCCTGAGATGGTTGGTTTTGGCTATTGTGTTCATGGTCTTGCTGTATTTCGGCTTCCAGAATGCCGGGCTTGTGGTACACGGGCTACGCATGGGGTCATTCGTGCTCCCCGAGGCGCCTCTTCTCCTCGTGCTGCTGGCGGCGTTCCTGCTTGGTCTGGTTGTCATGTTTGTGATTGCTGCTGTGGAGCACTTCAAACTTCTCTCGAAGCTTCGAGGCATCACCAAAGAACGGGACCAGCTTCTTGCCCGCATCAACTCGCTCCAGAAGATACCCCTTGATCAGATCGACGAAGCATTTGATGTGATTTCTGGGAGTAAGGAGACCGGGAATGGATCTTGATGGTACACAGTGGGCTCTGATTTTCTTGGTCGTCGCGGCCGTGCTTGCCGGGCTTCTGCTCCTCTACCAGGGCGCCCGGCGCCGGGACAAGACGGACCAGAAAAGGCATATACCGTATGTGGCAGGGCTCCATCTGCTGCTGGAGGGGAGACAGGTGGCAGCGGCCAAAGCGTTCCGGGAAGCCGCGGAAAAGGGGCCGTATCGGCTGGAGGCTCGGCTTCGATTGGGTGATCTTCTGCGGGAGCGGGGTGCGCCGGTCCAGGCTGCAAAGGTACACAAGGCCATGCTGGCCATTCCGGCACTCACAGACTCGTTCATACGGGACGTGCTCATCTCGTTGGCCAAAGACTACATTGACGCAGGCAGCCCCGAGCTTGCCGCGGGTATGCTGAACGAGGAGTTCTCCCATGTTCACTCAGATGAGATGTTGCTTCGCCAGTTCCTGAAGGCTCTCGAGAAAGCAGGTCGCTGGGAGCAGGCTATCGAGATCACGGAGAGACTAGCTAAACTCACTGGAAAAACCATAGGTCCCCAAGAGGCGATTCTCCGGGTTCTCATTGCCGAGCATGCACGGAGTGCGGGAAACAAGAGAAAGGCCAGGGGTGAACTGAAGAGAGCGCTGTCAGCCGATCCGGCCTGTGCACCCGCGCGGCTTGTCTTGGCGGATATGGCTATGCAGGAGGGGCAGGTAGACAAGGCGGTGAGCGAATGGCGGAGTCTTGCGGAAGGTGCATCTGAGTTTGCTCCCGCTGTTTATGAAAAGATCGAGAAAGCCTTGTACGACGCGGGGGAATACGGGAAAATCGCAGAAGTCTATAGTGCGGTTCTCGAGAAGAGACCGGGAGACCCTGCGGCACTGCTCCGGTTGGCGCGACATGAGGAACGCAAGGGGGATCTCGATGGCGCATTGGAGAGATGCCGGCAGGCGGCGGAATCGGATCCTGAATCGATTCACGCCCGAGCGGCGACGGCGCAGTACCTTGATGAGCTGGAGCGCTGTGTTGAGGCTGCTTCAGAGGCCCGCGAAATTGTCCGGTTGGTAAAGAAGCATCGAGCTGGTTTTGTCTGTCCTGGATGCGGGTGGGTGTCTGCGGAGTACCGGTGGCATTGTCCTGAATGCGGCACAGCGGCTGCATTTGCTATCAGAAAGTGAGGGTGAGCCCCGTCTTGTTTTCCCGTGGCATTTTCCTTGTTGCTCTCTTGTTTCTCGGTCTTGGATTCCATGCTGGCGAAGCTGATGAGGGGAATGAGGGGGTCGATGCCCGGACGCCACCGCAGTGGTGGGCCCAGGCGACGTCCTCCCGCGATGCCGAAGAGAGTATGTCGGCCTACTTTCGCGTGGCCACGGCGCTTCCGCATGATTCCCTTGGGGCCTTGGCTCGCTTTCAATGGCTGAAAGGTCTGTACTCATTAGGGAGAACGCAGGAGGCACGGGGCGGTTGGGAAGCTTGGTTGGCGGACGATCCCCACATCACCACCGATGCCCGGTTTTTGTATTGGTTTGCCTTGACCTTACTGGCCGAGGGAGAAACCTCTGAAGCCATGGAGCTGCTCCGGACGGCCCTGTCCCCACAATCAGCATCGCAGATAGATTCCTATTCTCACGACATGGCAGCTGAACTTCTCATCTGCAGCCTGCGCGGCGTGGGCGAGACGTCGGTGGCCATTGAGAAGGCCACACGATTTGTCAGGCGATCCCGTTCCGACGATCTTCTCCCACTGGTACTATACGATCTGGCGTTGGCGTATGAAGAACAGGGGGAGACAAAGGCGGCCTCCGACACGTGGCGTTTGTTGGCGGATTCCTATCCAGGAACCCCGGAGGCTGCGTATGCACAGGAATGTCTCGAGACCCGATTTCAGGAGCCTGCACATGAGAAATCCATTGAAAATGAACCAAGGACCGGAGAGCAGTACATGCTTCACCTGGGTTCGTTCACGGGATCGACAAAGGCGATCGACCTGCACCACAAGATTGAACAGTATGGTCTGGAGGTGACCGTCCGTGAGATCGAGGCTCCATCAGGGCCCCTTTTTGCAGTTCTCGTGGGGCCGTTTTCCACTTTACGTACCGCTGAATCGGCCAAGGAACGTCTGGTAACCTCACTGGGGATAACGGGGATCCTCGTACTCGGACCAAGCTCGGAGCACTAGCAAGAGGTGCGACTCTTCCTTCGATGTTCGATGTCAAGCTCCTGGCAAGTCTGCAAACCAACAACTCCGCCTCCGGCGGGGTCCACTTTGCTCACGTAGGGGTCTTGCTCGCCATGAGCGCTTCACCCTCTAAACCAATAGACTCCTCCCAGGCTACGACGCCCATGATGCGGCAGTACTGGGCCATCAAGAATCGGTATCCGGGAACGCTCTTGCTCTTTCGATTGGGCGATTTCTATGAGACTTTTGGTGAAGATGCGGTGAAGACTGCCCGGACATTGGGGATCGCCCTCACCTCCAGGGGCAAAGAGGCCGGGAGCCCGATTCCTCTGGCGGGGATCCCGTTCCATAGCGTGGAACCGTACATTGATCGATTGGTGGCTGCGGGCTTCAAGGTGGCGATCTGTGAACAGCTCGAAGACCCGGCAAAGGCAAAGGGAATCGTGCGGCGGGATGTGGTACGGGTGGTCACTCCAGGTACCATGCTCAGTGAGCGACTCCTGGAAGCAAACCGGCCCAATTACCTCGCGGCTCTCAATCCGGGGAGCTCGATCTGGGGTCTTGCCGTGGTCGATCTCTCCACCGGCGAGTTCAGGGCCACGGAGCTCGAATCTCATCAGGTCTCAGAGGAGATCGAGCGCCTGGCGCCCGCGGAGCTTTTGGCGCCACATTGGGTGATGGAGAGAGAGGAATCCCTGGCCAAAATGGGCAATCTTATGGGGACCGCTGTTGAGGGTCGAGATGCATGGCTCTTCGAACAGGAGATTGGTGAAGAAACACTGCAGAGACATTTCGGTGCGGTGACTCTGGACGGATTCGGTCTCCACGGGATGGGATCCGCGATAGGCGCCGCGGGGGCCGTGTTGCATTATCTCCAGGAGACACAGAAATCCGAGCTGAGTCATATCCGAAGTCTGAGAGTCTATCGCGTCTCGGAGTTTATGCACCTCGATCGGCACACTCGACGAAATCTGGAGCTCGTGGAGCCCATGGATCCTGAGGATAAGGAAGCCACGCTTATTTCCATACTCAACAGATGCGGTACCCGCATGGGCAGCAGACTCTTGAGGAGATGGATTCTTGAACCACTGGTTGCGGTAGGCCCAATTGACGAGCGGCTTGATGCGGTGGAGGAGCTCAAGAGAGCGGAGATCGATCGGGCCGCGATCAGGGATGAGCTGTCGAGAATGGGGGATATCGAGCGGCTGGCCGGCAGGGTGGGCTGCGGCGCCATCGGCCCCAGGGATCTCTTGTCATTGGCCGCGTCTCTTGAGGGGATTTCGCGTATCAAGCCGGTCTTGGAGCTTTTTGGGGCGAAGTTTCTCCAAGATGTCCATGCCGATCTGGTGGATGAACAACTCATAGTCCACCGTATACGGGAGACAATCGCCGATCAGCCACCAGTTACGTTGCGTCCCGGCGGGTATATCAGGAGGGGGCATGATGAGGAACTCGACCGGATGCGATCCGCGGCGAAAGAAGGCAAAAGCTGGCTTGCGTCCCTTCAACAACAGGAGCGCGAGAGAACCGGCATACCGAATCTCAAAGTAGGCTACAATAGGGTTTTTGGATACTATCTCGAGGTCACGAAGCCTCATCTGGCCAAAGTGCCGGAGGACTACATTCGAAAGCAGACGCTCACCAACGCGGAGCGATTCTTTACCGCGGAACTCAAGGAGAAGGAATCCCAGATCCTGGGGGCCGAGGAGAGAGCTTTGCAGCGGGAGAGCGAGCTTTTCAAGAGACTCACCTCCTGGTTGGAAGAACGATTGGAGATCATCCTCTGTGTGGCGGGCGCAATGGCCCGGTTGGATGTGAGTGTTTCGTTGGCCCAGGTCGCCCACGAACGGAATTATTGCCGACCAACGGTAGATCGCTCTTCGAGGTTGGCGATCATACAAGGCAGGCACCCGGTGGTGGAGGCGCTCAGCCCTGAGCCATTTGTTCCCAATGACCTCCTGCTAGACAGTGAGAGCCAGCAGATTATTCTTCTGACCGGCCCCAACATGGCGGGCAAGTCCACCTATCTTCGACAGGCGGGTCTCCTGGTGCTCTTGGCGCAGATGGGATCATTCGTCCCGGCGCACGCGGCGGAGATCGGCCTTGTGGACCGCGTGTTTACCAGGGTTGGGGCCAGCGATCGGTTGGCCCGTGGGCAGAGTACCTTCCTTGTGGAAATGATAGAGACGGCCAATATTCTGCATCATGCCACCACGCGCAGCCTTGTGCTTCTCGATGAGATTGGGCGGGGTACCAGCACATACGATGGCCTCTCCATTGCATGGGCGGTGGCGGAGAAGCTCCACGAAGGCCCCCGGGAGCATCCCTGGACGCTTTTCGCGACGCACTATCATGAGTTGACGGTACTTGAGAAAATGTTTCCCCGTATCAAGAACTACAATGTCGCGGTGAAGAGAGAGGGCTCCCGGGTCTTATTCCTTCATAGGATCCGACCTGGCGCCGCGAACAGCTCGTATGGGATAGAAGTTGCACGCTTGGCTTCGTTGCCTGAAGACGTACTTGCGCGGGCGGCTGAAATTCTGGAAGAACTCGAGGGTCACGGGATTCCCGCCATCGAGGCTCGGAAACGACCGAGCGTCCGGGAAGCGGCTCAGCTCGAACTCTTCGGCGCGCCTGGAGATCCCGTAAAGGAGAAGCTTGATGCATTGGTGGTGGAACAGATGACTCCCTTGCAGGCAATGAATGTGCTCCATGAACTCAAGCGTTTGTCGAAACGAGAAAGAAGCTAATCCATGCATGCCCGGATTAAGGTGCTCGATGATCTTGTGGTGAATCAGATTGCCGCGGGTGAGGTGGTGGAGCGCCCGGCTTCCGTGGTCAAGGAACTCGTGGAAAATGCCATGGATGCCGGCGCCCGTACTATCGATGTGCATGTCGAGGCGGGTGGAGTTCGTTTGATTCGCGTGAGTGATGATGGCATCGGCATGTCCAGGGAGGATGCCCTGATCTGTTTCGAGCGTCACGCCACGAGTAAGATTGAATCCGCACGAGACCTGTTCTCCGTGAGCAGCCTCGGCTTCAGGGGAGAGGCCCTTGCCAGTATTGCCGCGGTCTCCCGTGTGGAGCTGAAGACCTGCGCACAAGGCTCTGATGTGGGAACAAGGATTCTTTTTTCGGGGGGGAAGATGGAGCTGGTTGAGGATCTGGCTCGCGTTCCCGGCGCCACGGTGGCGGTTCGGCACTTGTTCTACAATGTTCCGGTCAGAAAGGGTTATCTGCGAAGCCGTGAGACCGAGACGCGTGTTTTGGTGGACACGCTTTTTCGACTTGCCGTGGCTCGCCCCGGCATTGGGATTACCCTCACGGTGGACAAGCGGAAGGTATGGACCCTTCCACCCGCCTCGGGGCTGAAGGCTCGCCTTTCCCAGCTTCTTGGCGCCGAACGCGTGGATGGGTTGCTCCCCGTGCGGGCTTTTCTCCCAGGCATTGAGATCGAGGGGTGGGTACAGCCACCCGGCGAGGCAAAACCGGGGCGGAGGCAACAAGTCATCTCCATCAATGGGCGGCCCGCCGAGTCGCCGGCGATTCGTGCGGCCTTGGCGGGATCATTCCAGGGTGCAGTAGCTCCCGGCGCACGGATTCAAGCCTACCTCCTGGTCACCATTGACCCGGGGACCGTTGACGTCAACGTACACCCCTCGAAGAGAGAGGTTCGATTCCGAGATCCAGGCAGGATCCGGAGCGCGCTGATCACCACGCTCCGCCAGGCCGCAACCACGGCCGGCGAAGAGCTGGCAGAGGAACTGGCGCCGGGGTCGGGTCGTGTGGTGTTGCATCCCGGAGTCTCCCCCCTCACTACGAAAGCGGCACAGCACGGCGAGGTGCGGGAAGAACAGTTGACATGGGAGTTCCCCCCGGTCAGGGCAGGGGAGAAACGGGGCCTGACGGAGGGAGATGAAGGGCGCAAGAAACTCGAGCTTAGGCCCGGTGATGTCCCTCTCTTGCAGATCGCGAGAACCTATATCGTTGCCCCCTTGGGCGATTCGGTCATCATCTTCGATCAGCATGCGTGCCACGAGCGTGTGTTGTACGAAGAGACCCTGCGACGCCTTTCCGGCGCGCGGGCCATGGCGCAGCAGTTGCTCTTTCCGCTAACCGTGGAACTAAGCGCACGAGAAGCCGCATTAGCCGAGGAGTTTGAGGAAGAGATGAGACGGGTGGGCTTCGAGCTTCGGCGTTTCGGGGAGACCACCTACATCGTTGAAGCGGTCCCCGCGGACATGGTGGAGGGAGCGGATGAAGAACTGATGCGACGGATCATTGCGGGCCTGGGCGAAGATTCCGGATCCATGGCCCCACGCCATCACCGTGTGGCGAGCTCCATCGCATGTCATTCGGCAATTCGTGCAGGCGAGGAGTTGAAGCCCGAGCAGATGCGTGGCCTCATCGATCGATTGCTTGCCACCGACCTGCCCCACTCCTGTCCCCACGGCCGCCCAACCTTCATTCAAATCACTCCCCAAGAACTCCAACGCCGCTTCAAGAGGACTTGACCCGAGATTTCGCATTTTGCATTCCTTCCCCTCCCTCCACCCAGATTCTTCGGTCGCTTTGCTCCCTCAGAATGACAGGCAGTGGCACGTCCTTCTGCGCACCACCCCCACGGAATTTCATGGTAAACAACTACCCCTAAAGCCCGCCAGATCTAAGTGATCAGTCGGCGATCGATCTCCCTGCGCCTTCTCGGCAAAATCCCCGCCTCGTCGGGGCTCTTGGGCGAGGCACGCGGGACAATACGAGGATTCGCCGCGAGCGAGGCCCCAGGTTCGCATGACCTGCTCATCCTGCTCAATGAGATGCCCTTCTTCGGAATCTGTACTGATCATCGATGGTGGCCCACCGCAATGATGACGGAAATCCCTTGTGTGGCATGACCAGATGCAGCCATCGCCCATCCTACTGATTCCCTGACGAGCACAGTCATCGCGAGTACTTCGGCAAGCTCAGTATAGGCTGTGCGAAACGATTTCCTTTCCGTCATGCGACTGGTGGCTCGCAGTGAGATTGCTTCATCTTCAACACGAATTCTTGCCGGGGGCTCATCTCTATACCAGGTCAGGCTGTGCTTGATGCGTGTTTTTGTATCGGTCAAGTAGGGTTATTTCATACCACAAGAGATGTCTCTCAGCTAGCCTAAATGGGTAGCCACCATCCCCGCTGATGTGTTTTGCCCCAAAAACAATGATCTTTCCCCTTGACATCTGACGCATGTCTGTATTTAATGGCTGGCAGAATAGCCTTTCATTGTATAATGAGACCCTAACTGAGAGCCCGTCATGGACCCTAAAACCTACTTCTCTTCTCCCACCCACGTACTCCACAAGCAATACGAGGCGCTGAGGGCATTTTTCGTCGATGGTCTTTCCGCTGAAGATGCTTCGACCGAGTTTGGCTACACGTCGAGTTCATTCTATTCACTCGTTCGTGACTTCAAGCAGCGAATCGCGAACGATGATTTCCAGGAGCCTTTCTTCATCACGCGAAAGGTTGGAAGAAAACCCAAGGACCCTACCGGGGAACTCAATGAGCAGATCATTTCCCTGAGGAAGAAGTACCTCTCAGTACCAGACATCAAAGCCGCCCTTGATGTGAAAGACCTCTCCTGCTCGGAGAAGTATGTCTATAATGTCATCAGCAAAGACGGCTTTGCACGCCTTCCCAGGCGCACCAGAGCCGGCAAAGCTGAGGCTGCCGGGACCATCACCTTAGAAGCCCCCCAGGCAACGATGCTTCAGTTCGATCCCGAAACCTTCTCCTCACAGAATGCCCTCGGCATCTTGTGTTTGGTCCCCTATATCCATGCCTATGGTATCGATACGCTCATTGGACAATCTTCCTTCCCTGAAACCTCAGCCCTCGACAGACTGTGTTCTATCCTCAGCTTTGTGGCCCTCAAACTCTCCAATGTCAGACGCTATACCGCAGATGACGTATGGTGCATGGATCGTGGGTTAGGCCTGTTCGCGAAGTTGAACGTGCTGCCCAAAGCTGCATGGTTCACCTCCTACTCCCACCGCGTAACGCAGTCCATGAACCGCTCGTTCCTCAAAGGGCTGCAAACTATCTGGCAGGAACATGGACTGCTGTCTGATACCGCGAACTTGGACTTCACCACTATCCCTTACTGGGGAGATGCTTCCCATCTTGAAAACAACTGGTCCGGTACCCGCCACAAAGGCATGGCCAGCATGCTCGCGGTACTGGCGCAAGATCCTGACTCCGGCATCATTACCTACGGGGATACCTGCATCCGCCACGACCACCAGTCAGATGTCGTGCTCGAGTTCCTCGATTTCTACCGCAGCAATGGAGCCAAAAACCTGTCCTACCTCGTCTTCGACAGCAAGTTCACCACCTACGAGAACCTGGCCCGCTTGGATCCCGATGTGAAGTTCATTACCATCAGGCGGCGAGGAAAGAAGATCGTTGAGGATCTCGAAGCCCTGCCGGGTTCCGCTTGGAAACGAGTGCACGTTCCTGCAGCCGATGGAAAAGGCCGAACCTTGCGTGTCAATGATTCACGCTTCGTCCTCAAAACCTATGGTAAGGAGATCCGACAGATTGCTCTCAGCGGTCATGGTAGGATAAAGCCCGCACTCATCATCACCAATGACTTTGAAAGGGCTCTGGAATCCATCATTCATGCTTACGCGCGACGATGGCTTGTCGAAAAGGAGATCTCGGAGCAGATCGAATTCTTTCACCTCAACAAGCTCTCTTCATCGGTGGTCATAAAGGTTGATTTTGATCTCACCATGTCTATCCTCGCTCACAATCTCTTCCGCTTGTTTGCCAGGGACCTGCCGGGATACTCACACAGTACGGCTCCTCCCCTATTCAACAAGTTTCTTCTCAATGCCGGATCCGTTCAGATAACCCCGAAGCAGGTAATCATAAGGCTCAACAAGAAACGGATGCTGCCCCTCCAGCTCATGGCTATGGAACAGTTTCAAGGTCTCAGAATCCCTCTGTGGGGCAACCGAGCGGTAACCTTTGCCGGCGATACCAGGTCCTGATCTTTAGGGGT
>JAUXFG010000140.1 GCA_030620115.1 Candidatus Fermentibacterota bacterium | reverse complement strand
GATGAGACATCTCCGGATTCTGCGACACGGGCGCGGGTGGGTGACATTGCCGGCTGCTGTGAAGGATGTAGAATTGCCGGAAACAGGTACAGAACCTCTGAAACACGATACTAGCTCGGACTTCTCGCCAGCCCTATGTCTCGCGGGAATGGTGAGAAGTCCGGGCTAGCCATGTCTCAAAATGAATCCAGGGAGGTCTCGTGTGACGACAAAATCTGAGCTCACCCTTACTTGGCGGCACAAGCCATACGTCCTGGCGCACCGTGGCAACAAAGTGGTATGCCCTGAAAACACCCTTGCGGCATTCAAACGCGCACTAGACGACGGAGCGGATATTCTCGAAACGGACATCCATCAAACCGCGGACGGGGTTTTTGTCTGCATTCATGACCCTACAGTGGATCGAACAACCAATGGATCCGGAGCAATCGCCGATATGCGGCTCGACGAAATCAAACGGCTCAGTGCTTCGTGCGGCAGGAGGGAGTTCGAATCAGAGCAAATTCCCACGCTTGGTGATGTCGCTGAGATTCTCCCCAATGATATCGGCTTGGCGTTGGAGCTGAAAGACGATCGATTCCTTCAACCTGAAGTTGCTCGTCAATTGGTCGACGAACTGGACAAACTCGGTGTTCGAAACCGTACGATTGTCATCTCCTTCTCGTTTCCTCGTCTCCAGGCGCTTCGTTCTGTGGCGCGTGATACCCCCATCGGCAGGATCACGGTGTTCGATGTCTGGCCGCATTCAGGGGCTGAGCTCCTTGGGTCTTTGTGGCCTATGCTTCTCTTAAATCCATTCTTCGTCTGGATTGCGCACAGGCGAGGTCAGCTGGTCTGCCCCCTCGACCCTGAACCAGACTCTCGACTGCTTCTCTATCGAGCTCTTCACTGTGATGCTCTGCTGACAAATGATTCCGGCGAAACGTGTCGTGCCCTTTGTCGGACTGGATGGAAGCAAGAAATGAGAAGAGAAACAAACCCAATAGCCTAACCCGAACTTCTCATCCCGCACCCAAAGCCTTGGGCGAGACATCGAATCTCATGGCGGTGGTATGTGGGTGTTGAAAAATCCCATTTAGCTCTTGACTATGGCGTCAGATTTCGTAAAATGTCTTCATTTGTGGTATGAAAACCCATGGCATCCCATGAAATGAGGGATATGTTGAGTGCCGCCGATTCCCAAGCCTCTGGTTTCTACACGGGGAACTACACGCATCTCATCGACAGCAAGGGAAGGATAAGCTTCCCTTCCGAGTGGCGCAAGATCATGCCCGGAGAACAGGAGCGATACCTTATCACCATTCTATGGCCGGAGAGATGCGTGGGTGTGTACCCCAGCGGGGAATGGGAACGGATCCGGGATCGTATGCGGAGAGAACGTGAGCTGGGCGATAGCCCCGGTCTGCGCGAGAGGCATCGCCGTATTCTCGAGCACACACACATGGTCACCATGGACCAAAATGGTCGGTTGCCCATCAAATCCGACATTCGCGAGGGTGTGGGGCTTCTGGGGAAGGTGCTTCTCATCGGAAACCTCGATCATGTGGAGATCTGGACACAACAAGGGCGAGGTGAGTACCAGGGCTCCAAAGATCTTTCAGTTGATGATCTATTCTTGGATCTCTCCTGCGCAGAGGAGAGTGTACTTCCCCGTGTGCGGGGAGAGGGGGAGACGGAGAAGTGAATCTTGCGAGTCAGGTAATCAGACTTGATGGTGTACTCGATCCAGCGACGTACCTCGAAATCGATAGAACCATCGTAGAGAGAGTATTCGAGTCCTTTCCCATGATACTCCTCGATATGAGATCCCTGAAGAAGCTCTCGCCCAAGACAGTTTCTCCTCTGCTCAGGAGGGCTCGATGGATGAGGGCATATGGTTCGGAGCTGAGGCTGGCGGGGGCGCGTCCGCCGGTGAAGAGCATGCTCAAGCACCGGGACGAAGAGGGAACCCTCAAGCTTTTTTCAACGCCGCGGGAAGCTCTGAAAGCTCAGGAATAGGCAGCTCGGACAACGGTGTGGAAGCCCGTGTGCCTCTGCATCAACCGGTCATGGCCGAAGAAGTGCTTGATCTTCTTCGGCCGGGTTCAGGACGATTACTGGTTGACGCCACGCTTGGCGATGGGGGGCATGCGTTGGCCTGGCTCAAAGCTGGGGGAGATGTCGTGGGCGTAGATCGAGATCCCGCCGCACTCTCACGTGCACGGGCCCGCTTGAAGGAATGGAGCGGGCACCTCCATCTCGTCCACGCGAATTTCTCCGAGCTTGGCAGCTTGGCTGTGGAAAACGTCGACGCTGTTCTATTCGATTTGGGCACCAGTCGGCTCCAGATCGAGGATAAGGCGCGGGGTTTCTCTTACCTGGATGACGGTCCGCTGGACATGCGCATGGATCGATCCAGGGGCACACCCGCCTTTCGCGTGCTTCGCGATGCCACTGAACAACAGCTTTCTCAATGGCTCTCTGAACTAGGAGATGTGCCCACGCCCAGGCGTGTTGCACGCGCCATTCTGCGTGCCGGACCCCCCAGTTCCACGCTGGGCCTTGTCCGCGCCACAGAAAAATGTTTCCCACCGCGGCGGAGGATCAAGAATCTCGCCAAGATTTTCCAGGCTCTGCGTATGGTGGTGAATCGTGAGCAAGAGGAACTTTCGCGCGGTCTTGCCGCGGCGGTCGACCTTCTCCGGGATGGTGGACGCGTCGGGGTACTCACCTACCACTCAGGAGAGGAGC
The DNA here is from genome assembly GCA_030620115.1 of Candidatus Fermentibacterota bacterium. GTDB lineage: Bacteria > JAFGKV01 > JAFGKV01 > JAFGKV01 > JAFGKV01 > JAUXFG01. Next base: position 7,562 of record JAUXFG010000140.1, on the reverse strand, counting down.
GGCGCGTTCGACGCTTCCTCAAACGGGAAAGCGGTATGTGCATTTGTCCGCCTGGGCTTCCTGTGTGTGGATGCGGAGCCCGTGAGAGGCTCCGGTTTCTGCGTCCGTTCGGAAAATATGCTTCCACCGAAGAGGTCTCTGTGAATCCAAGAGCGCGGAGCGCCAGGCTTTGGGGCGGGGAGAAAAATGCAGGCTAATCGGCTGTTTGGGGAATTTGTGTACGTGGGAGTATTAGCCGTAGTGGTGGTTTCGCTGGGTATTGCGGTGGTCACTCGAGCGAATCTCATGAGGGAGACAGAGCTAGAAGCCGAGCAGCTCCATGGGCTGCGCGACAGTCTTTCCGTAGTGAATCTGGAGTATCGCCTTCTTCTGTCCAAGCTGTGCAGCCCGGATCGTATCTATGGTGTGCTCCAAGACTCTTGTTTTTTCCCACCATCGAGCTTGTCGCTACGTTTCATCATGTTTGACGGTTCGGTACCCTGGTCCGGCGGCGTGCTGACTCGGCGTCTTGCCTACAGGCTTCCTGCCGCATGGCGGGGCATATCCATGGATAGTCCATCCCATGGTTTCCGTGGTACGCGCATTGCGGAGACCGACGTCAATGAGACCATTCAAGGATCCGCATCCCGTGGGAATTGATGGGATGGCCAAGAGGCGGGCCGTGCTGGTGATGGCTTGCTGTATTCTTGGCTGGCTCGTTCTGGAGGCTCGGTTCTTTCAGATCCAGATCGTGGAAAGCAGAATGCTCTCGCGGCTCGCCGTTGCGCATTGGAGAAAGATCGAGGTCGTCGAAGCACGGAGGGGTACCGTGGTTGATCGACACGGGCTGCCGTTAGCCTGTAGCGTGGCACTCTCAACCCACACGAAACGATGCGCTCCTCCGGGTGGTCGGCTCTATCGGAGGGTCTTCCCCATGGGACCCCTTGTGGGCCGTGTCCTTGGGTTTGTGAACTATAAGGGCATGGGGCTCGAAGGAGTCGAGAGACGATTCGACGCCTTGCTTCGTGGGCGGGACGGAATGGTCGTTCTCCCTAGGGTGGGGAATGGGGGCGTTTCGCCCTATGAGCCTGTGATCGTGGAGGAGCGCCCCACACCGGGCGAAGATCTTCGGCTCACGCTTGATGCCATCTATCAAGGGCTCGCCCAGATGGAAGCGCGGCACCTTGTGGTTCAGTCGAGCGCCAAATGGGCAGGTGTGCTTCTGATGAAGCCCTCCACAGGAGAAATCCTTGCCGCCGCGGTGGTGCCGCCGTTTGATCCCTCGCGTCCCGATCCCGGAAGCTCTTCCGCGAACCAGCTGTGGAGCTATCAATTCGAACCGGGTTCTTCGTTCAAGCTCGTGGTGATGACCGCCGCACTCCAACACCAAGTCGTCTCCGCCCAGACCACCACGGACTGCGAGAACGGCGTATGGCACAGCGACGGAAGAAACTGGCACGATACGCATCCCATGGGCAAAGTCCCCTATTACGAAGCCATTGCCCAAAGCTCGAACATCGCTGCAGCGAAATTGAGCCAGCAAGTTGGTGCGGATCGTTTCTTCAACACGGCATGGGCATTAGGATTCGGGCAGTCGGCGGGTGTCGATCTTCCCGCGGAGACGGATGGTTTTCTCATTCGGCCCAGCCGATCTGTTTCACTCTCAGCCATGTCCATGGGACATGAAGTTATGGTTACCGCAGTGCAGCTGCTCAACGCGTATTGCTGTGTTGCCAATCGAGGGGAGCTTGTGCAACCGTTTTTGGTGCGGCGGCTTGATGACTGCCGCGAGGCAAGCCCCGTCGTGGTCAGGCAGGCCCTCTCGCCAAAGACTGCTCGTATAGCCACCGAGCTCTTGCGAGGGGTGGTGGACCACGGCACGGGGAAGCAGGCCAAGCACCCGCTCTTGGATGTGGCAGGAAAAACCGGCACCGCCCAAAAGGCTGCTCCCGGAGGCGGTGGCTATCTGCCGGGAGCCTATGTTTCGACCTTTGTGGGATTTTTCCCCGCAGATAATCCCGTGGCGGCCATGCTCATCATCGTGGACGAGCCACAAGAGATCTATTATGCCGGCCAACTCTGTGCGCCGGCGTTCCGTAGGATGACCGATCATCTCCTGGTGGCTTCCGGAGGATCGCTCTATCCTGAACTCGCGGCGATGCTGTCTACCGCACCCCGAGTCGAAACCACTGTCGCCCGTGCAGAGAGACCTCATGGCGCCCCGAAGGCATAGACCGCGGCCATCATTACCGCCTCGGCCTGATATCGTACTCTTGATCTCCGTGGCGGTTCTGGTGGCCCTGGGCATTGTGGAGTTGGCCAGTACAAGCTCGGCGAAAGTGTCATTCAATGGCTTGCCGATCTCGCTTTTGTTTCGAAAGCACATTACCCGGGTGCTTGCCGGCTGCCTTGGACTGCTCGTGGCGGCAAAGACCGACCCTGAGCGCTGGCAACGGTACGCGAAGTGGATGCTTATCATTTCGTTCCTCCTTTTGCTGCCACCTGCATTGCGCCGCTTGGGAGTCGATCTGCATCTCGTATGCGATGAGAAGAACGGCGCCTACCGGGCTCTCTGCTTCGGCTCTTTCTCGTTCATGCCTGGCGAGTTCGTTAAGGTGTCGTTCATCCTGTGGCTGGCTCACTTCCTGTCGATTCACCAACGCAAGCCTTTGAAGGGCAAGACATTCGTCATCCCCTTGGGAATGCTCGGCCTGGCGGTCTTGCTCCTCCTCTTTCAACCCTCATTCAGTACCAGTCTGGGCCTTGCGACAGTGGCTTTGCTCCTGCTCTTCATCGCAGGAGTCCGTAAGGTTGCGCTCTTTGGCATCGTGCTCTCAGGGCTCCTGGTGATGACCCTCCTCACCATGGGCTCTGAATATCGTTCGAAGCGTGTCAATGGCTATGGGCTTCCCTGGAAGCTTGACCCCATGTCTCTTCCGTATCACCCGCGAGAGAGCCTCATCGGGCTTGGGCACGGATGGTTGATCGGGGCAGGCATCGGGCAGGGTCGGCAGAAATACGGGTTTCTTCCCGAAATACATACGGACTATCCCCTGGCTGTCGTGGGCGAAGAGATGGGATTCCTGGGAACTTCGCTGGTGGTGCTTCTCTTCGGGGTGATCCTGTACCGGGGCGGCCGGATCGCACTGGCCTCATCTGATCGCTTCAGGTTCCTCTTGGCCGCTGGGCTCACCTTGAACATCACCATTTTTGCCATGATCAACGCAGGCGTCACCACGGCTCTTGTGCCGACCACAGGGCAGAGCCTGCCGTTTCTCTCATATGGGGGCGCTGCCACCATGGTCAATCTTGTTTCCATTGGAATGCTGGATTCAGTACATCGGAGCAACCCATGAGCCCATCACTGCGGCTGTTGGAAGATTCCTTGAGATCTGTGGCCGATACGGTGATCAAACGTCTTGAACCGCTCTCTCTTCATACGAGCTTTCGCCTCGGAGGGCCTTCGCGATTATGGGTTGAACCGGGGACTCTTACCGCCTTGGCGGCTGTGGTGAAAGGCACGGAGGCCAGTGGCATCCAGTGGATGGTGATGGGAGGAGGGACCAATCTGCTCTTTCCTGACTCCGGATTCGACGGCGTCATCATCTCCACCATTCGTTTGCAGCGATACTCGGTGTCGGACAGAGTCATTCGTGCTGAAGCAGGGGTACCGTTGGCCAGGATTGTCACGTGCTCGATCCGGTCGGGTTTGGCCGGCCTCACCGAATTGGCGGGCATACCAGGAACCATCGGAGGGGCCATTGCAGGTAATGCGGGGGTCCAGGGGCATGATGTGTTCACTCCCTTGCGGAGAGTCGAACTCGTGGATCGAGATGGGACAATTCGCTGGATTGCCGCGGACGAGTTGGATCACGGATATCGTCAGGGCGGGATCCCCTCTGGATCGGTGGTATGTGCGGCGGAGTGGGCCATGGAACCCGATGCCCCGGACATGCTTCGCGCCCGTGCTCGCGCCGCGCTCAAAGAGAGGTCGGAAAAACAGCCCAGTGGAGAGCCATCGGCGGGTTGTGTGTTCAAGAATCCTGCGGGACAAAGTGCGGGGAAGCTTATGGATGAGGCAGGCCTCAAAGGCGCCCGCGTCGGCGGCGCCGTGGTTTCGGATACACACGCAAACTGGATTGTGTTGGACGGGCCGGCCACAAGCAAGGACGTGATGCGGCTCATCGAATTCACCAGAAAACGGATCCACGAATCTACCGGCATTCTACTGGAAACCGAGATTGTTCTTGTGAGGACGGCAGGAGTATGAAAGCGGCCGTACTCATGGGGTTCTTCTGTCTTGGCAGCTATCTGTGGTGGGATCCCGGGCCTCTTGGTTTCCACGTCAGAGAGGTGGAAGTCAGCGGCACAAGCGTTGTTGAAGAGGCCGTCATCACCGAACTCATCAGCCCGTTTGCCGGCTTGAGTTTCGGCCTCCTAACCTGTCGGGAGATCGAGGAAACAGTATTGCAGCATCCCCTCATCCTCCATGCCAAGGCGCGGCGCCGTGGTCTTGCGACGATAGAGGTCATTGTGCAAGAGCGGGAGTTGGTGGCGTGGGCGGAATATCATGGGCCTGTGGGCATCGACATGGAGGGCGCCTGCCATACCGGAATTCGGGTTCCCCGGAGTTTGCCCTTTCTCCAAAGTTGGGCTCCACAAGATACACATTGGCTTTCAGCGCTCGCACTTCTTCAGCGCATTGCCGCCAATGGCGCCGACATGCTGGTAGGGGCCCGGGTGCTTGGTCCTCCGAACCGGGGCACACTCCGTGTGAGGCTCGTGTCACCGCCGCTTCAACTCGTGCTCCCCTGCCCGGATGATCCCGGTCTCGAAGATCGTCTCGCTTCTTTGCGTAATGTATTGGCTGATGCACGGCATCGGGGCGAAACACCTTCGTATGCGGATTTGCGATGGAGCAATCAGATCATTGTCAGACTCTCCTCCGAGGGGCGGGAAACATGAGGAGTTTCTCCTCCCACAGTAAGGAGACCTTTGCTGCGCTGGATATCGGTACCTCCAAGGTGGCATCGTTTGTGGGCATGCAAACCGATGAGGGCGTGGTGGAGCTCATTGGCGCTGGTGTGGTGCCGTCAGACGGGGTGCGAGGCGGGGCAGTAAGCAACGTGAGAGATGCTTCGGATTCCATACGGGAGAGCTTGGCAGAGGCTGAGAAGTCAAGCGGGACCACTATTCGATCCGTGGTGGTTGGCATTGCCGGCACCGATGTGAATAGCAAAGAGGCGAACATATCGCAAGGGTTCGGCGAGAGAGGCAGGGAGATACAGGCAGGTGATGTATCGAAGCTCCGCGATCGCGCGCGAGCAGGGCTCTCGGAGGATGAGATCGCGCTGCACGTAGAGCCGCAGGAATACGTCATCGACGGACGCATCTCCACCACTGATCCTATTGGGATGTGGGGTATCAAGCTGGATTTTTATGCGCTTGTGATCACTGCTTCCGTGGCCGCAGTGAACAACCTGAGGCGATGTGTACGGCTTGCAGGGGCAGAGGCAACGGAGCTTGTGCTCGAACCGGTGGCTTCGGCTGAGGCGGTTCTGGATTCTGATGAGAAGCTCCTGGGCACCGCAGTGCTGGATCTTGGTGGGGGGACCAGTGATTTGGCCATCTACCAGCGTGGAGCGCTCCGGGCGACGGCTCCCATCAGCATGGGGGGAGAAGCGGTTACTACAGATCTGGCAAAGGTTCTGGGTGCGCCGATGCACGTGGCGGAGAATCTCAAGATCTCCTTGGGGCTCTCCGGAGCGGCAGCAGCCGAAGGGCTTGAAAGCATCGAGGTGACACCCATTGGTGGGGGAGCAGTTCATGATGTTCCGGCCACTCTTGTCAGCGATGTGATACGAGCGCGACTGGAGGAGATCCTGGAAGCGGCTGCAAGGGCATTGGAGGCAAAAAGATTCAGAGAGCCATTGGCGGGGGGAGTCGTGCTCACGGGCGGCACCTCGCGCATCAAGGGTTTGGAGGAGTTGGCAGAGCGATTTTTCAGGGTACGCACGCGGTGCGGTACGGTCCGCGACATACGCGGAGATCGGGGCATTGTGCTCTCACCGGAACATGCCACCGGAATGGGGCTGCTCCTTCGGGCAGCAGTCTCCGGTCGTACGGTGCGGCGAACAGGCTCGACGCCCGGCAGGATATGGGCGTGGATAAGGGAGCGATGGAATGATCTTGGTTAGCCCGCATTTCTCATGTGCCCGGGCTCGGGCTATGGATAGAACAGAATCTCACACAAAGCAGCATTTCACGGTTCACCGTCGAATAGAAGGAGGGTCATACGATGGATGTTCGCATACTGCCTTTGCCCGATGATGGCGCAGGAGCCGTCGCAAGAATCAAAGTCATGGGTATTGGAGGGGCCGGCGGCAACGCCGTGAACCGGATGATCTCGGCGAATTTACGAGGTGTTGAATTCTCTGTGCTGAACACCGATTGCCAAGATCTCTACAAGTCCCTTGCTCCGACGAAGCTTCAGATTGGTGTGGAAACCACCAATGGGGAAGGATCGGGAGGCGATCCCGAGATCGGCCGTCGATCCATCGAGGAGAATGAGGAAGACGTCCGGGGTCTGCTCGAGGGCGCCGATATGGTATTTGTCTCCGCCGGCATGGGCGGTGGTACGGGAACTGGCGCCGCCCCTGTTGTTGCGCGGTTGGCGAGGGAACAGAAAGCCCTCACCGTGGCGGTGGTCACCAAACCATTCACGTTCGAGGGACCGGGTAGGAGGAGAAACGCGGAAGCAGGGATCGAAGAGCTTCGGAAACATGTCAACACGTTGATCGCCATCCCCAACGAGCGACTCCTCAGCGTGGTACCTGAGGATACTCCCCTGGAAGAGGCGCTGTTTGAAGGAGACAAGATCCTCCTCAATGCCACGAGAGGGATTGTTGATCTCGTGAGCAAGGTGGGCATGATCAACAGGGATTTCAAGGATGTATGCTCCGTCATGTCCAAAGGCGGTGACGCGCTGATGGGAATCGGTGAAGCATCCGGTGAGGACCGCGCACAGTCTGCCGCTGACCAGGCGATATCCAGCCATCTGCTGGAGGATACCTCCATAGAAGGCGCCAGGGCGGTGCTCGTACACGTCGAAGGCGACAACAGTCTCACGCTTCACGAGGTCAATAGTTGCTGCAGCGTGATCCAGGAGGCTGCCGGAGGCGAAGCAGACATGTATATGGGTGTTGGAAAGGATGAGACCCTCGACGGCATTCTCAGAGTGACGGTCATTGCGACCGGGTTCGGTGCTGATCAGGAGCGACTGCTCCCGGTGGATCGTGATCGGAGTGTGGCCATTTTTCCCGGGCATCGACATCGTGGTGATGATCAGGGCTATGAATACGGCTCACGAGATAGGGAGACAAGGATCAGGGAGCGTGACGGCGCCGAGCACGCCGTGCCGACGTTTGTGAGGCGCCAGAATCCCGTTGATCACGAGATACCTTCTTTCCTCAGGAGGCAGGCGGATTAGGAAAGGGAAGAATTCCGAAATGGGTGAATGGGTGAATGGGGAAGAAGAGAGCGTTCAGCGTTCAGATGACGGAGGAAGGATGTAGGAGAGATTC
>JAUXFG010000261.1 GCA_030620115.1 Candidatus Fermentibacterota bacterium | reverse complement strand
GGAGCTGGTCATCGCGAGCGACAGCGCGGCGATCCCGCGTACCGCGCGGGATTGCTTCGTCGGAAGGGCATGGGAGCGAGTTGACAATTCGACCTCATTGTGGTAATATATTTCATAGCGGCTACGGTCGATTCCGCTATTTCGGCCTGATGAAGGCTGTTGTCTGCAAAGTTCAACGAAGCCGCCCACCAAAGAGGGCTCAGGTCGAACGCCGGCAATAACAGCCTCGTTCCGTGCGGCCACATCTCCCTTGCGTGATTCCGCATCAGCGGGAACTGCCAGCGGATACGAGCGGTGATCAGAATGGAACATCATGACCTGCCGGCAAGGCAAACGTTTCGCCGGTGGGCACATTCGATGCATGAATATGGAGGCGTATGTTTTGTACTATGACGCGGTGACTTCAAAGAATGAGCACGACGACTCTCGAGCGATCATGGGTGTTAATACCGCCGGGCGACTATCGAAGAAGTCCATGGTCATCGTTGAGAAGCCGGAAATCAACCTCGATACAATGATCCGCGCTCTCTGGGAGGCAGGTCCCCAGATCCACGCCATACTCCGGCACACCGGGGACGTAGAATCCGCACGAGAAGCCCTCTGGAGCTTTTTGAACCAGCAGGAGTGGCTACTCCTTCAACCAAACGAGCTCATGCACGCGCTCGAGAAGACTGCCGTCAGGGAATCTATCCGCGTTCTCAAGAATATCATCGGCCCGGCCAATGAGCAATTGACCGGGATATCATCCCTCGAAATCCTGTGGGAACTCGCACACAGAGAGGATCTGAGTAGCCTGGATATCTCCCCGGGCTTTGTGGCTGAGTTCATCCATCTGTTCAGAGGAGTTGCGGGGAAATCGGGCATCTATCCCATTAACGAGAAGGGAGAGATGCGCACACCGATGTTTCTCCGGCTGCATGGCCGGGCCGCCGGCAGAGAGAGAACGGTGGCCTTGGATCGAGTTGCCTCAAAGGCAGAGACATACTTGAACCGGTATCCGACGGGGCTCGATCCGGACGTGATCGAACGGCGAAAGATCAACAAACTGAAGATACTTCGATACTTTGGCGCCACTGAAGAAGAATGGGAAGATCATGTGTGGCAGATCCGGAATGTCATCCAGAGTTTGTCGCCATTGGAAGATCTCATAGAGCTCATACCTGAGAATCGCCAGGCTCTGCTATTAGCCACAAGACACCACGTACCTTTTGGCATCACGCCTTACTACCTCAGCCTGTTCGACGAGCGTCCCTCACAGGGACGTGATCATGCAGTACGGGCACAAGTACTCCCTCCCCTTGACTACGTGCATCATATGGTGGAACACAGGAGCGATCGTTCCTCGGCATTCGATTTCATGGGTGAACATGATACATCTCCGGTTGCTCATGTCACCCGGCGCTATCCAGGAATCGCTATTATCAAACCCTTCAACACCTGTGCCCAGATCTGTGTTTACTGCCAGAGAAACTGGGAGATCGATGAGGTCCTGGCCCCCACAGCCATGGTGGATCGGGAAAGCCTTGATCACGCTATCTCCTGGTTCGAGGAACATCCCGCGGTGGGAGAGGTGCTCATCACCGGAGGGGATCCTTGTATCATGAAGGATACCTCCCTGAAGCGCCTGCTCGATGCCTTCGCCGAGATGGAACAGATCTACCGGATCCGAATCGGAACACGTACTCCTGTGGTGCTCCCCATGAGATGGACTGAAACACTGGTTTCCCTCCTCTCCGCCTACCACGAGCCCGGATGCCGGGAGGTTGCCGTAGTCACCCATGTGGAGCATCCGTACGAGATCACGCCGGAGCTTCTGACTGCCGTCACAAGAATCCGTTCCGCAGGCATGTCGGTCTATAATCAGCAAGTCTTCACCGTGGAGAATTCAAGAAGGTTCGAAACCGCCAAGCTACGAAAGTGCCTGAGAGTCGTTGGCATTGACCCCTACTATACGTTCAATGTAAAAGGCAAGTTCGAGATGAAGCGGTATCGCGTACCTGTCGCGCGTCTTCTTCAGGAACGCAAGGAGGAAGCACGCCTCTTCCCGGGATTGGACCGTACCGACGAACCAGTACTCAACATCCCACGGATGGGGAAGAATCACTTGCGTGCCGGCCAGGATCATAGGCTCATCATGATCCGACGAGACGGATCTCGCATCTATGAAATCGATCCCTGGGAGAAGAACCTGGCGGCAGTACCCACGTATGTGTACACTGATGTCCCGATCTACGACTATTTGAATGAGCTTGCCCGCCGGGGAGAGAATCCGGCCGACTATGATACGATCTGGTACTACTACTAAATGTCCGAGTCAGTCGGGACGATGAGGCGAACGACGGCGTGGGAAGACCTCGTTGAATAGGAAACCGTATCTCCACCGCCAGAAAAGCGAGTAACCCCACGGATGAGGCTTGTTGGCGATCTGGTCGAAGATTAAGTGTTGCGAGAACCCGATCAGCAAACCGAGTAGCCACGGATTCCACCCAGAGAGCACACACGCCAGTACCCAAACCACAAACCACTCCCAGCCGTGAAGCATCAAATAGGCTCGCGAGTACTTGCGCTCGTACGAAGAACGAAAAAAATCCTGCACCTCAAATCGAAGCCCCCGGTGTGCGAAGTAGTCATAAAGATGATCAAGATCCATGAATACGCCCATGAGAAACGAGCCCAGCACGACGGCCCATGATCTGAGCGTGGCTGCCAACACGGCGGCCACTAATGCTGACACCGCCACATGATATCTCGCTCTCATGGGCTATCTCGTTTCCGAAATGACATGCCTCGTGAGGAGTGCACACAGGATGGTCTTGGAATCACAGATCTGATTCGTCTCCACCCGCCGAATCAACTCCTCGAAAGGTATGGCCACTCGCTCGATGATCTCCGTTGAGTCAGGATTCTCCTTGCCTGTCCACTCAAGCTCCGAGCCGAGAAAAAGGGTCGTGAAACCGTCAGAGTAGCCTTCGACATGCGCATAATGGATGAGTCTGCGCAGATGGTGGGGCCGGAACCCGGTCTCCTCCTCACATTCCCGTCTCGCGGCATCTTCCGGGGTTTCGCCCGCATCCAACAGTCCCGCAGGAACCTCAAGAATCGCCCGCTCAATGGCAGGACGATACTGCCGCACCAAATGAACCTTTCCATCATGATCAAGCGGCAGAACGGCTACCGCATTTTTCACTCGGACGATCTCGCGATCCGCAATACGACCATCAGGAAGCTCTACCGCGAGTCTCTCGAGAGTGAGATACTTCCCCTCAAAAATCCTATCACGCTTTATGATCTTCTGATGAATATCGACCCGCATTTCTCACCAACCCTTGATCTAAGCAACCAGCTTTCCCGTTGTACTCATATGCCTTCCTCGCGTCGAATCTTGCACGCGTCTCCATCTCCCGAAGCGCATGAGGGAGCGTGCAATGTACCAAGCAGACACGCCCTTGGAAATACGCGAAATGCATAGCCCGGGCTTCTGCGCACTGCCACTGTCATTCTGAGCGACTACAAGCATAGGGGGACGAAGCATAGGGGGACGTAGCTAGTATAGCTAGTTTATTGAAGTGAATCGAGCAGATCTCCCACATCCCAGTCCGCCTCCTCAACAAGATCCCGGCCCTTCTCTATCGCCTGAAGAACGCT
>JAUXFG010000279.1 GCA_030620115.1 Candidatus Fermentibacterota bacterium | reverse complement strand
GCCCGGTTGCGTCATGGAAACGAAACCTCGCCTAATCTCTTTCCCGATCGGCTCATCAACCGTGTTGCGGATGACAACGACTATGTGGATGTGGACACCGCCCCGCACCATCTCCCGGACCTGGCTATTGGCAGATTGAGTGTTCAGACGCCCGAGCAGGCCGAGGAGTTCGTGGACAAGATCATTGCCGCTGAAACGGAAGCTGTTCCATCTCCCGCACACGCTCGAATCGCGTTTTTCGCCGATGATGCAAGTGGATCAGCCCATCTGCCTGGATTCGCGTACGATTGCGAAGAGCTCATCGAGAGCGTCTCCCCTGCCTACTTCCCCGAGCGGATCTATTTGAGTTACAACGGCGGTTCCAACAATGCCTGGAACGACCGGGAGGTAATGCTTGCATCCCGGGCCAAGGGAGAGGAATACTACAAGCCGTGGATTCTCGAGACGCTTGGCGCAGGCACGCTCCTCTTTACCTATGTGGGTCACGGAGGAATCAATACGTGGGCTACGGAATGGATCATCACCACGGATGACGCCCCCGATGTTCTCACTGCACCGAACTATCCGCTCATCATGAATTTCAGTTGCAACACAGGTCGTTTTGATGATCCTGATTACGACATCATCATGGCGGAGCACTTCACGAGGTGGCGTGAGGGCGCCTTGGCCTTCTTCAGCTCATCGCGCGAGAGCTATCCGAGCGATAATCAACACCTCTCGGTCAATCTCCATAAGGCGCTTCTTGATCGCGGAATACGGGAGATCGGCTTGGCCATACAATCGGCAAAGTACCAGACCGACCTCCAGTACGTATGCAGAGCATATACACTCTTAGGAGATCCGGCTTCCGTCTTGCCTGTTCCCCGGAACACTGACCTTGAGCTCGCGGTGGAGCCGTCGGTGGTAGGGACAGGCACTGAAGTCGGGGCGCAGATATCGTGGCCCGGCAGTGCGGCTGCCCGGGTGTTTCTGGAACTGGCGGACGCCTATGCCCAGCCGCTAGCGACTGAGGACTTGTCTGATCAGACGCTGCCGGTGACGCTCGCAGGGCTGGCCACTCCCACCGCGCCACCACCGGGGACCGGCCATCTCCGTGTCTATGCCCAGAGCGGCGCGCTCGAGACATTGGGGTATGCGGAGTTCACGAGTCCGGCCAATGTTGATACCGGCCTGGTCACGTTCGCGCAGGGAAGCAACGGTTGGATCGCCAGCAGAGACGGCAACTTCCTCATCTCCATTCCTCCCGGTGCGGTTGTTGATTCGACGATTTTGAGAATCGGCTCTTGTTCCATCACCAGGATTGCGAGCCAGCGTCACATGGATTTCGCACCACTGCCGGGCTCGGGTGGGGGTGAAGCTTACGAAGTGAGTTTCGACAGTGGGGAAGCCTTGGCCCAGCCGGCAATCATCGCCTTGGCCTATGATCCGAACTGGCTCCTCTCTGCGGATGCGGACAGCCTTCAGCTCTCATGCTTCGACCATGAGCATGGTCTGTGGTTTGGTTTTGGGGGAACTCTCCGAGATTCGCGGATCGAAGGCTCTGCGGCGCAGCTTGGGATGTTCACCGTGATCGTGGTGTACGACACTTCTCCCCCGAGGATCACACGGACGGAAGTGGCGCAGGAAGAGCAGTGGTTGGTATTCCACGATGGAGAGTTCGTAAGAGAAGGCGACCTCATTCGCCTCACCTTGACCGATGATGATGGGATCGATGCGTCAGCGTTACGGGTTATGGTGGGGGGGAACGAACTGCCGAGCACGTACGAGGCCATGGATGCCACGCAGCGCGAGGCCTACCTCACCGTCGAACTCCCCGAGCTCGACGGTGGAACTCACGAGATGTCGGTGATGAGCTCTGACATCTACGGGAACAGCGGCAGCGAGAAAAGAATCTTGAGAAAGGGATCAGGGCTTCAAGTGGCGGGCTTTGCCCCTGTGCCAAGCCCCTTTTCTTCTCAGACACACTTCAGATTCGTACTTTCCGAGGAGGCAGATGAGGCCATTGTCTCGGTATATACGGTCACTGGTCGTTTGATCCAGCGTATCACGCATGGGGGACTTCGGCGCGGGACCAATACGATTTCTTGGGATGGCAGGGACCACGATAGCGATAGAATCGCGGCGGGCGTCTATTTTGTCCGGCTCACGGTGAAGGGGATATCAGGAAAGGCCTCAGCGCGGAGCAAGGTGGTGAAACGGGCGATGTAATGCGGGAGGAATCTGGGAATCTTGAATCTGTAAGACGACGGACGAATTGCGAGGATGTGAGGATCATGCTGAGGGGTATCTTGTCACAGTGCATCCGCGCCGGTGCGCTCTTGCTTATGCTGGCTGCTTTGACAGAAGCCTCTGACCCGGGCCCGGCGCCCTTTACCATAGGACGTGTCAAGTACTCTGGCGGGGGTGACTGGTACTCGGATCCGTCATCTCTGCTAAATCTACTCCGCCGCATCTCGCAGGATCTTGGTATCGCGACTGCCGAACGCGAGACAGTAGTAGAGCTCGCCGGTCCTGAGCTGTTCCAACATCCGTACCTCTACCTCACCGGGCACGGAGAGATCCGGTTCAGTGACAAGGAAATCGAGAGACTCAGGCGATACCTCCTGACGGGAGGGTTCCTCCACGCAGATGACAACTACGGAATGGATACCTCGTTCAGACGAGAAATGAGGAAGGTCTTCCCGGAGAGAGAGCTGGTACCCATTGGTTCCGATCACCCCATTTTTCGTATTCGTCACGATTTCCCGGGAGGCCTGCCGAAGATACACGAGCATGACGGGGAACCGGCCCAGGCATACGCATACATGGACGGCGAGAGGATTATGGTTCTCTATTCCTTCAGTTGTGATCTCGGAGACGGATGGGAAGACGAACGGGTACATCACGATCCCCTGAATCTTCGCGAAGCCGCGCTGAACATGGGAGTCAACATCGTTGCGTATGCGCTGACTCAGTGAGGGGGGATTTGGAATGGGGGAATGGGGGAATGGGGAGGAAGAATCTGAAATCTGGGGAGT
>JAUXFG010000089.1 GCA_030620115.1 Candidatus Fermentibacterota bacterium | reverse complement strand
TTCCTGCAACTGCACCTTCTGTGCTTCGAGTTCCTCCTTCTGTGCCTCGATTCTCTGATTCAGCCTCAGGAGTTTGATATTACGACTGATCTCGTTTGTCGCCTTGCTGTCTGATTCCGTCAATCTGTCCGAAACACAGGCAACGACATTGGTTTCTATTTCCGGAAGTGACCCAAGAATCGAAACAAAGGCATCTCTTTTGATCACAATGACCTTAGTCGATGTCAGGGCATAAGCATTGGCCGATCGTCTCTTCCCTTCGATTAAAAAAGATTCCCCGATGAATTCCTTGGCCTCTCTCTGGAACAGCTCAATCTCCTCCCCTGTCGAAATAGTCTTGGTGATCTTGACCACACCGGAGATTATCAAATACATTTCATCAGACTCGGTATCCTGCTCGATGATCAGATCCCCTGGTTCATAGTCTCTCTCCTCGATGAGTGCATCATCGAGCTTCGCTATCCTTGCTTCCTCGACATTGTCGAAAAACCGATTCTCTGCCAGACAGATCAGAAGCCTTTTGCTCAGCACCATTGAATCTCCATCCTATGCTGCTCGTGACACCGGCGAAAGGGCCTCATCCAAGGGACACCAATCTCTGTGTATCGCTGATACGCGACCATCACCCGCGTGACGCCGCATGGCCAACTCAGGGAACAGAATTCCTGCTTGACATTCAAAGGTACCGCTCAGGTTCCCGTGATGCAACGAAAGATGAGTGTATCGAAGCCTAGGCAACTTGGGGGTAACTTCTCAATAACTCCGTGCGATGGCAAGGTGAGGCAGGGTGTATAGTGGAGTGGGTTATGGAGGGGCTTTGGCTACGGGATCCGTATTCTGGGGTCAGATCTTTAATGTTTAATATTCGGCTCTCTTTGGGCGCAACTTCGCCATGAGTTCAGCCACATGTCCTTTGAACTCTACGTCTCTCTTCATCCTCTCCTTTATCCGCTTGCTTGCCAGACTCACCGCAGCCGGTCTGATCCCTCCGAAATGCGATCCTATCTCTCGGTTCGTTTCCCGTGTCACCTCCCGGCTCAAATAGATCCCTACATCTCGTGCTTCGTGCAGCTTCCGGTCCCGCACCAACAGGTCAGCTTCTCCATAGCCATAAGCCTCTGCCACAATCCGGCTTACTCCTGACAGGTCTACTGCTGATACAGCGCTAACCATCTGCGATACTTCAGCATCCACGCGCCGTTTTGACACCTTCTCACGCATCCGATCTACGAACTCCTCGCTCCCCAGAATCGACCCATAGGATAACTCCCGCAACGGATCCTCTGCACCCGCCTCTTCGACGAACTCTCTATAGGCCTGGCGCTGTTCCTCTTCCCTTCTTCCAAACCGCTCCAGAGTAGCCTCCTTCTCCAGCCACTCTGGTCCTTTTTCCAGCCCTATATACGCCCGATAACTCGACCACCGGTATTCCCATGCATGTGCCACAAGCCCTGCTCGAACCGGATTCTGATGTATATACCGCGTCAAGGCGGCCAAATGCTTCTCCGCTTCGATCACCACGCTCTTGAAGCGCCCCTGAAACAGATGCCCCACTCGATTGTAGCGCCGGTTCACTGACGATGCATACGTTTCGTGCAACCACTGCATCGTCCTGCTCAAATGCCCTTCTGGTGTTTCCAACTCAATGTGATAGTGATTCCCCATAAGGCAAAATGCGTGAATCACTACACCCATACGATCCGATACCTCCCCCAGCCGATACAGGAACTCCTCTCGGTCTTCATCTTCGAAAAAGATATCCTGTCGTCCAACACCTCGCGATGTTATGTGATAGTGTGCCCCTTCATAGTCGATCCGGAGTGGCCGAGCCATGTCGCTTCCTCCATATCGTTCCTACCGCCAATTGCTTACTTCAAACAGACGCATCTCCCATGCTACACTCTCCTGTTCCGTTACGCAACATTAAACATTAAAGATCTGACCCCAGAAATTCACCAGAAATTCCAAAACGGCTAAACTGTTACAAATTCAGAAATTCTGAGAAGCGGTTGGAGGATAGGGCAAATTGCGCCATGCAAGCATGGCAGCTAACCCGCATTTCTCACCAGTCCCGGACCCAAAGCTTTGGGCGCGGGACTGCAGTGGTGTCTGTCAGTGATGGAGCTGCGTCAGGAAACCGCAGAACCGATCCATGGCGAGATCCATCACGGATCCGGAGCCCGGATAGCCATTGATCATTATGGAGAACATGATCTTCCGTCCGGACATGGTCTCCGCATAGCCCGAGAGCGTTCGGATACCACGCATCGATCCTGTTTTTGCCCTAATCCGCCCCTCGGCCACCGTACCCCCCATTCTATCCTCCAAGGTTCCCGATTGCCCGGCGATGGGAAGGCTCTCATGGAGATACTTCCCCCACTCCCGCTCCCCGATCCGTTGCAGCAGTCGTGCCATATACCCAGGGGAAATCATATTGAGGCGTGAAAGCCCGGATCCATCGAACATCGCAATCCCCACTTGAGGCAAACCAAGTCTTCCGAGTGCGTGTTCAACGGCATCTACGCCGGCGGCTCTTGTCCCCACCCCGCTCTCTTCGAGCCCCATATTCAGGAGAAGCTGCTCAGCCCATAGATTCTTGCTCTCGAGGTTCATTACCTTAGCGAGATCCTTCAGCGGCGGCGAAACATGGGAGGCAATCCGATCTCTCCGTCCGTTACCACCATTACACGTTGCCTCCGCAGTCCCAGTGACTTCGATCCCTCGTGCTTCCATGGTGGCTATCAGGGCAAGAGCCGCCAGAAGAGCAGGATTGTCATGAGCAACGGCCAACTGAACCGGGGCTTCATCCATGGGAAGCATTCCTGACAACACGGTGCGCCGTTCTCCAGGCAACTTCCGCAGGCGGATTTCTCTTTTTGCTCGCGGCTCTCCAGTGCGCACTGTACAGAACAGTTCCTTCCCACCCCTCTCAGGCTCCACAGTCATGCTGACCAGACCACCTATCTTCTCCGCCGGGGTCAGGATTACCTCGACTTCATTGTCATGGAAACAGAGCCCCGAGGGAAGGGATGCAAAGCCAAAGCCCAAGTCGTCCCACGCCCATGAAGGCCCAGGTGGAGGTGACGCCAGGAAATCATCACATCCCAGGACTCTTCCCACCAGTCGATGCATCCCTTTGAGAATAAGGCTGTCACACCATCCATGGAACACGCTATCGCAGGATTCGGCGAGCTCTTCACTACAAAAGGAAGGATCGCCGCCTCCCAAAATGATAAGATCTCCAATGGTCTCTCCCGCAGCAGTCGTCTCAATTCGGCATTCAAGCTCCGTCAAAAAAACATGGTCCGGCCCCAGGAGCTCCAAGGCCGCCGCGGTAGTCACTACCTTCATATTGGAGGCGGGAGTGAACAGCTCTTCAGCATTCCTCGCCGCCAGGATCGCACCAGTCTCCCCATCGATGACCATGGCGCCCCAGCGAGCGCCCTGGCTCACCAAGGGGGCGAATGTTATCTCGGAATTCTCCAGGAGCCACGCGCCATCTTTTCCTCTCTTCGAGAGTCGAAGGGGGCTGCACGCCACAACCAGGCAGATCAGCAATAATACAAGAAGCCAAACGCCATTGATCCTCTTCTTGATCATGGCAATTGTCTCCTCACATGCTCACGGAAATGCGCGGGTACTCTCAGCCGCCAATGGCTCTGTCGAGATGTTCACCTTTGGGGATCAGCGTGAGTCTGGTGCCAGGATACAGGATTCTATTCGGTTCGAGGCCATTCCATTTCGAAAGCTCGGCGATAGTGACTCCGAAACGGCGCGCAATCACATATAAGCTATCGCCTCGTCTGACCATATAGGTCGTGGGCCTGCTTCCCTCATCGGAGGTCACCGCAGCAGTACCACCCACAAGAAGCTTCTGCCCGGGATAGATGCGGGAGCCTTGGATGCCATTTACACCACGGAGCTCCGCCACGGTCATGCGATGGCGTGATGCGATCTTGGAAAGCGTATCCCCTCGCCGCACCACATACTCACCTGTGGCGGTTTTTTCGACAAGGATCTCGGGCCGAGGCGATGCCGCCGCACTTGCTCTCGAATACACGACAAGCTTCTGCCCGGGATAGATGCGGGAGCCTCGGATACCGTTCTTGTTTTGCAGGTCAGCGACGGTCATGCCGTGATGGGAAGCAATCTTGGAAAGCGTATCTCCCCGTCGTACCACATACTCGCCTGTAGCGGCTTTCTCAACAACCGCCTCGGAGCGAGATGAGTCGGATGTACCGGCTCTCGAGTGCACGAGGAGTTTCTGCCCAGGATAGATGCGGGAACCATGAATCCCATTCATGCTTCGCAGCTCCGCAATGCTCATGCCATGGCAAGTGGCGATCTTCGAAAGCGTATCGCCTCTCCGCACCACATAGCCCCCGGAACCACCAGAGGAATCGTACTCCGATTCACCAGGCCATAGCACGAGCTTCTGGCCCGGGTAGATGGTTGACGAGACGCGTAACCCGTTCCAGCCACAGAGCCGGGAGAGACTCACGCCATGACGCCTTGCGATATTGCCCAGGGTATCTCCCCGCCGGACACGATACCGGGTCTCTTCGCCGCCATCATGGGCCCACTGTTGAGGAAAGTGCGCGCTGCCTCCGGACGAGGGAACTGGAATGATAAGATAGCTTCCTTCGCGGATCATCGTACCCCGCAGTTTATTGAAGTCTTGAATTGCCCGCACCGATGTACCGTACTGCCGGGCGATACCGGAGAGGGTCTGCCCTCGTCTCACCTCATGCCGAGCCCAAGTGATCTTCTCTTCCTCAGGGATCTTTGCATATTCCGCAATGAATGCCTCGCTCGTGCCTATAGGCAATCGGAACATGTACGTGTCCATGTCAGGCGGGGTACATCCACGTCGCAACGCAGGATTCAGCTGCGCGAGCTCATCCACGGTGGCTTCCGCGCAACGAGCAGCCACATCAAGCGAGGTGCACTCCGAAAGCTCGATATCCTCCCACTCCACGGGAGGCAATGGATCGACATCAAACCCATATTCCGCAGGGTTCTTCGCGATGACCATGGCCCCCATGAATGTGGGAACATAGTTGCGCGTCTGGCGAGGCAGACGTCGCAGCTTCCAGAAATCGCGCGTTTTGTAACGTTTGATATGACGCGCAACCCGGCCCTCGCCGCAATTGTACGCGGCAAGCGCAAGCTCCCAGCTCCCGAATTCCTCGTGGAGCATGCTCAAGTAGCGGCACGCCGCATGCGTGGATTTGACAAAATCCCGCCGTTCATCGATCCACCAGTTCATGGTAAGGCCGAACTTCCGACCTGTCCCTCTAATGAACTGCCAAGGACCAGCGGCATGTGCATAGCTGTAGGCCTTTGTGTTGAAACCACTCTCGATCATGCACAAATAAATAAGATCACCCGGCAATTCATGCTCACGCAGAATTTCACGCATCAGAGGCTCGTATCGCCCAGCCCGTTCGAGCCATCTGGCAAACGGCTCACGCCCCTTGGTGGTGAAATACTCGATGACACGCTCCACCTTGGTGTTCATCACCAGGGGCATGTCATAGATCAAGGTATCTGGGGGTGCCACGATGACGGGAATTGCGGTGTCGCCGTCTACCGTGGAATCGATCTCGGCCACCACGGCCCACGCCGGTGTTTCACCGGGCAATGCCGGCATGGCGCTGAGCAACTGATGATACTCGTCCAGGAGGGTACCGGCCAGGCTGTCCACCTGGGCCTGGGTCTCGGCACGGAATTCTTCGGAGGGGAGAAGCTCCAGAGCTATTCGATACGCTTGTGCGGCCCTGGGCAGATCGCCTACATCTGCGAGCTCGCGCGCTAGTTCCAGCTGGTCCCGCAGGGCATCCAACTCAGCCTCGGCAACCGCGTTTACTACGGCATCATTTGAATGACCACCCCAATGGGAACAGCTTGCCAAGATGAGGGCCAACAGAACAACACTACGACGTATCCAAAGCATAGATCCTCCAAATGCTACATTATTCGCGTTCATTTTCAGGTGTTGACGATGCATTTGTCAACTCACTTCTCTCTAGACATTCAATCTCTCGTGCAACCACAGGAGCCAATTCATCTACCATGAGCTGATGTCCAAGGGCGGTAAGATGCCTGTCAAGAGGGTAGTAGAGCACCTCGGTTGCATGCAATCTGAAATGCGCAAGCGGGTCAATAAAGGCGATCCCCATATCATGCGCCAGTACATTAAGGCGTTGCTGTACGCCTTCGCGCGACAGCCCCTCCCGGAAGACGCCCAGCGCGCTGGTTTCCTCGCTCCATAGCCTATCATATACTTGCACCGGATGGGGGATCGCCACAAGACAGAATCTCGTACCTCTATCGAAGCAATAGGCGTTCATCCGTCCAAGAGCCCGACGTGTGATCTCCCATGCATTCGCCATATCTCCACATGGCTCTGCACCGAGGAAGTGGCTGCAGGCTGTCCGCTCCTTCGAAAAACCATCCTGCTTCATTGCCGCCCGCGCGCGGCTCTTTTGCAGGAGCACATAGAGGTGGCTGTGCTGCTGAAAAAAGGCCTTCAGAGGTAGTCTTGAACCGGCAGGGAGACCTCTCTTCACGAGATACCCCTCTCTGACCTCGAATCCCTCTTCGGGTCTGAGTCGCTGTTCGATATTGTTCCGAAGATCCGAGCCAACAGTGAAGGCGAGTATCACCAGACCCGGCCGCAGACGCGGCCATAACCGCTCCAGCAGCTGTTCTTCCTGGAGCGTCCCATAGCCCGGCACGCCCGCGTTGAACACCGCCACATCGCAACCCATTTCCTCAAGAGCTACACACAAGCATGCAGGAAAAGTCTGCGCTTCATGTACCCCATACCCAAACGTGAACGAATCGCCTAGAACAAGGATTCTTCTACTCTGCAAACTGTCCCAGGCTTCACCACGAAAACCGAAGCTGTTCGTCCTGACCATGATCGAGAACTCGCCGGTACGGAGCAGCCCCTGGAATCCTGCCTTCAACCGGTGAGCCAACTGCTCATCGGGAGCATACATGGGCAGCGCATTCCCCACCGGTTGAGGCAAAAGAATCCTCACCAAAGCCTCGGCCAGGAGAAGACCCACAAGAATCGAGACACAAAGAAGCGTGACGGCCCCGGCTATTGATCTGATCTTCGTGTCAGCAGCCATATCAATCCTGTCAAGAACCCGACCCATGCGAGCCAGATCGGCAAAGAGAACTCAACAACACGAGGAAAGAACGCCGCCAAGCAAGATCCGGCATGCCCCAAGGCATCGAGCATTGAGTTCGTTCCATCATGGGCATTGTATCGGAAGAACGGGAACGAGATCAAAAGAAAAGTCACCGAGCCGCTCACCACCCACAACCATGGCATGCCCCTCCGCAAACGGGGAACCCCCAGACAGAGCAGACTCGCCAGAAGGCCCGAGACCGGTAGGAAAAACCTGCCGGTGGGGCACCATCCACCATACCACCACGAGAATGTCGAAAGATAGAGCAGCCACATGGCCAACAAGAGAAACTCGCGTCTTGTCTGGCGTGTTCGAACCGCACTACGAAGACCCGGGATCAGGGTGAGCCATATCGGTGCAAGCCAGAATATTCCTGACTCCTGATCGAGAAAGAGACCGGGCAAAGCGCGTGGTATGCCGGCCCATGAAAAACGGCCATACGTGGAAACAGGGGGAGTCAGGCTGCCCCAGAAATAGAGATGATAGACCCCCAAGAAAGCCCAAAGAAGAACCGCCGGAAGCCACAAGCGCGGAGTTTGTCGCAACTTCTGCGGCGTGAGCAGAAAAAGCGCCCCCAGTGCAAGCGGCCACGTGCCCAGGTGACACCAAGGGATAAGACCCAGCATCAGCCCGGACAGCACTGCCCAACGGCCCTGTCTGCCATAGAGCAGGGCACCGGCAAGCAGCAGCCCCGTGAGCGCATTGGGGTATATTTGGCCGGGGTATATCGCCAAGGGGGCCGAGACGAGCATAATGCTCCAGCATACGGCGCTCGCCCTTGAACCATGCCGCTGAGCCATCAAGGTGTAGACAACCGCCGCCAGTGCAGCCAACAGCAGAGAACAGAAAAGACTCACCGCCTCTCTGCCGCCGATCCAGTAGCACGGAGCACCAAGAACCATAAGACCGATGCTGTGCTTGGGCAGGGTGATTCCCCGTTTCGTCTCGATCATTTGGGCATGGTGCAGCGGTGTAGGATAGAAGGCGAGGTAGTCTTGATTCAGGTGGTTATTCGCCACGTCGAGATCACCATCAACTACCAAGGAGTGCATCCCCAGGAGGTAGTGCGGTTCATCTCCCGTGGGCTCCTGCACCCGTGTCATCCACATGCCGACAGTGACATAGAAGAGGATGCTGATCGCCCACACGGTACTGAGCCTCGGCGTCCACGGCGCCCCCGCGACCAAGGGCCAGAGGGCTATGAGCGCCCAGAGCACCAATTGGCCTGCGCCTGCGAATCCAACGCCTGCAAGGACCCAGAATCTCGTATCTTTCGAAACTGGATCTCCTGCGAATAGGAGCAGCGCGGCGCCCAGCACCACCGCAAAAAATGGAAGAAGCGCTGCCTCAGGCGAACGATTCACCCCCTGTCTTCTTAGAATGCTCCAGCCAATCCACCACATCACGAATCCCAAGGCCGCACAGGCTGCCATCCATGCAACCGGGGGCCACTGGGGCAGCCAACGAAGCTGTGCCAGCGCCCCAGTTACACGATAGTGCTCGGGATCCACATTCAACGAGGCGAGCCGGAGCAATGTTTTCCCAAATGCGCCACCAAATGCCGCATATGAGATCATTGCCACAAAAGCCGCCAGTCGATCAGATCTCTTCATAGGAACCCTGGTATGCGTTCATGTAGAGAGGTTTCTATGCGCAACAAGCTGCGCGTGATATCCCTTGGCCCGCATTTCTCACCAGCTTTCATAGCGAAGCGGTGTAGTTAGCTGTGGATGCAAGGCTCGCGACCGAGGACACCGCAGGCGTATCCTCTGCGATACGTCGAGGAGTCCGAAGGAGCGTAACGCAGCAGGCGCAGTCAAATGCGACGCTCCAGCAAAAAGTTGGTGAGAAGTGCGGGATAGGATAGCCGAAACATCAGGGCAGGAAGGGCCCCTTCTTCATCCACGACCTGGTCTCACTGTACTCCAATGCTCCACCTCTTCCCAAAAGCGCCATGACCTGGTTCCAATTCGCCCCAACATGATCCGCGAAGTTGAGCACCAGCAGTGCGGCGAGCACAACCCATAGGACAAAACGCCGCCCCACAAGCCGAGCTCGATCCCTCCATCCCAGCACGGCAAGAATCGCCAACCCCGGCACTAAGGGATAATGGTATCTGAACCCACCGATAAAGAGGCTCGTTCCCAGCCAGTACACAGCCGCCAGGAACGCCAGGAGCTTGACACCACTTCTCCTCCATTGCAGCACGGCTCCCCCGGCTGCGGCCAGGAGAAGCACGGGGAACGGCAGGAGGAAGACAGGTGTCAAGAGAAGCACCAGAAGTCCGGAGAGATCTCCGAAGTATCCCTGCTTGTAGTAGAAAAACGGAAGCAGCTCAAGGCGCCAGAACTGTAGCGACCGCCGCCAGGACAGATAGAGGAACTGACCGGGATGATGCCGGATAAAGGCCAATGCCTGCCTCTTTGCAAACCTCTCCGCTTCCACCTCCGACATATCGGCCATGGCGTCCCACTGCTCCTGCCGGATCCTTATCTCGGATTTTCCGTCCATCCACCCTGGATTGTTGCCCTCCCAGAGCGCCCGTCCACCCTTGGTGTTGACCCATACCCATCCACCAAGGGTCGATTGATTCCGAATACCCCACGGCACGAGCGTGCCGAGTCCCACCACCCAGATGATACCGACAAGGGCCATCCGCCGGAGCATCGGCTTGAGAAAACGCTCGGAATCCGAGAAGAGAAGGACGGCAGACAGCGCACATGAGGTGGCGAATAGAACCGCATTGCAGAGGGCTCCCAAGGCCACCGTGATGCCCGCAACCACAGCCCGACCCACCGGTTTTTCAGATGCGTTCACACGCAGAAAAGCCAAAATCTGCCACAGCCAGAGAATGCCCAACAAGGTTTCGCGATGGAGAAATGTCGCATAGAGGAAACGCGTCGGATAGAGTGCCACGATCCACGCGGCCCCTGACGCCATGGCAGGTAAGCCCAAAAGGAGCGCGACCCGCCACGTGAGCCACACCTCCACACCGCCAAGCACGGCCTGGATAAGCCGTGCCGCCAGGATGTTTGGTGTGCCCACCACCCCGTACACCAGCGACAGGAACAGCGGGTACAGCGGCGGCCGAAAGGCAGTGGGTCCTGCTTCGGTACTATAACCGCGACCTTCCAAGATAGATACGGCGAGCTTTTGGTACTCGCCCATGTCTATGAGGGCGGGTGCATCCCGAAGCAACAATACGAGGATCACCCGCAGCAGGATGGCGGCAATAACTGCGCGACCGGGCAGGCTCTTGCCGAGCCCACCCGGTTCCAACATATCCACCCTCGACCGAGCTCTGTTTAACCGGTTCCCATGGCCTCTCTGGCGAGGCGCATACCCTCGCCAATGGCGCGTTCGTTGATCTCGATCATGTTCTTGCGTTTGATGACCAACGGAAGGATGCTCTTCACTACCGCCTCATCAAGGAGCCCGCCTGATGTTACGATGAACGCACCCATGGCGATGAAGTTCGCAGTACGGACATTCCCCAGTGTTTCCTCTGCAGTCTTGGTAAACGGAATGCCGTAAACCGTGACATCGGAACGTTCGATTGCCCCATCCACCAGTGAGCTATCGTAGAGGATGAGCCCACCGGGCTTGACCAGATGGGCGAACTTCTCAATCGATGGGCCGTTGAACGCAATCAATACGTCCGACTCCTGCACCACCGGGCTTCCGATTCGCTCTTCGGAAATCCTCACGTGACAGTTCGCCGTCCCACCCCGCATTTCGGGGCCATAACTGGGAAGCCATGTGGTGTGATACCCCGCCTTCATGGCAGCCTGGGCCAACGACACGCCCAGAAGGAGCACTCCCTGCCCACCAAATCCGGCCACTTTGATCTCCGGGTTGCGCAGCCACGACTTGCCCCGCTCAAAACTCGGCTTCTCCTCACCCGTGGGGATGGCCAACGCCTTCACGAGTTCCTCGGCAGAGAGTTCCACGTGCACGGGCTGCCGCTCAGCACGCTCAGCCGTCTCGTCTTTGTACACACCCAGCGGGAATACGGGCTCCATCATCTCTTCGATCCATCGATTCGCCTGATCAGCAGGAACCTTCCAGCCGGTGGGACAGGCACTGAGCGCCTCCACAAAGGCGAATCCTTTCCCGTCCAATTGGGCCTGCAATGCCTTTCGCACCGCTTTCCGGGCTTTCATGATATGCTTGGCATCGGTGAGCGCCACGCGTTCCACATAGACCGGCGCGCCCAATGTGGAGATGAGTTCGCACATCTTGAGTGGGAATCCTTCGTTCTCAGGAGAGCGACCCCGGGGACAGGTTGTGGTCCGCTGACCGACGAGAGTCGTCGGCGCCATCTGCCCTCCAGTCATCCCATAGATGGCATTGTTCACGAAGAAGACGGAGATGTTCTCGCCACGGTTGGCTGCTTGGAGGATCTCATTGCCCCCAATGCCCGCCAGATCGCCGTCGCCCTGATAACTGATGAGCACACTGTTGGGGTTTGCTCGTTTCGCCCCGGTTGCTACAGCCGGCGCACGGCCGTGGGCGGCCTGAATATTGCTGCAATCAAAGTAGTAGTAGGCGAATACACTGCATCCCACGGGGCTGATGAGAATCGTCTTCTTGTTGATATCGAAGTCGTCCATGGCTTCCGCGATAAGCTTGTGGAGTATGCCGTGGCCGCAGCCTGGGCAATAATGGGTTACATCGGGGTTCGCCCCACCCTTTCGTTCATATGTGTCATAGAACGATGCCGGTTTCCGAAAAATCGTCTCCTTCATCACACACCCTCCAGATGCACGAGGATCTGTTCATAGAGTTCCTTCAAGGTGGGTACGTTCCCGCCCACACGACCATAGGAGCCAACCGGGACACTGTGCTTCACCGCAAGTCGCACATCATGCACCATCTGCCCCTTGTTCAGCTCCACCACCAAAAACTGCTTGCCCTGGGCCGCCAACTCAGAGAGCTTCTTCTCGGGAAACGGCCAAAGGGTGATGGGCCGGAGCATTCCCACCTTCTTGCCTTCCGCCCTGGCCATGTCGATGGCACTCTGCAGGATTCTCGACACCACGCCGAAAGCGACACACACAAGATCGGCATCTTCGCTGTGATACTCTTCATACCTGATCTCATTCGCCTCAACTTCGGCATACTTGGCATAGAGATGATTGATATGGCGCTCCAGGTCATCGGGATCCAGATCTATAGATGTGATAAGATTCTTGTAGGTCTCAGGGGTTCCCCCTGCAGCCCATGGTTTCGCGGGAAACTCGGTAACCGGCTCGGGAAACTCCACTGGCTCCATCATCTGCCCAATAAACCCGTCAGCAAGCACTACCACAGGATTTCGATACTTGTCCGCCAATTCGAAGGCCAACATGGTCAAATCACACATCTCCTGTGCACAGTTCGGTGCGAGCACGATTAGCTGGTAGTTTCCATGCCCTCCGCCTTTGACGATCTGGTTGTAGTCACCCTGCTCAGGGGCGATGTTGCCGAGACCGGGCCCGCCGCGCGAGATATCGACGATGACGCAAGGAAGCTCCGAGCCGGCCGCGTAGCTGATGCCCTCCATCTTCAGGCTGATCCCGGGGCTCGAGGAGGCGGTCATCACCCTGATGCCGACAGAGGCTGCTCCGTACACCATGTTGATTGCCCCTATTTCGCTCTCAGCCTGGAGGAATGTGCTCCCCGCAGGCTGGAAGTACAGAGCGGCCCCCTCTGCGATCTCGCTGGCCGGCGTGATGGGGTAGCCATAGTACGCCTTGCATCCTGCCAGGAGCGCACCCTTTACTACCGCTTCATTCCCTTTTATGAATACCTTAGCCATTTTTCTCCCCCTCCCTAAGCCCGACGTCGGATCACGGTGATGGCCCCGGGCTCAGGGCACGTGTAGAAGCATATCGAGCAGCCGGTACAGCCCTCACCTTTGTACTGCGCAGGGTGATAGCTCATCTTGTTGAAGTGGGGCGCCACCTCTAGCACCCTGGGCGGGCATGCATCAATGCAACGCTTGCAGCCCTTACACTCCTCTTCCCGGATTATGACTTCGGATACTGGTACGGAAGCCTCGGTGGGCATGGATATGACCTCCAGAGATGTGAGCCTATAGCCTATATTGTTCAACGCAATCTAATTTCTTGCGAGCACGTCGTGAGCAGAGGAATCTCAAGCCATTTCAGGGATCGAACTTACTTCTCTGCACCATCTCATGCAACCCAATCCAGGGAGCACCGAAGCACATGTTCATGCCTCCCAATCCCAAGGATCCTGCTAACGCAAGATCACAATCTTCGTTAGGGAAGGAGAGGTATGCATGCCAATGGCTTTCATGATGTAGGTACCCGCAGGTACAGGGCGGCCGTTCCCGTCGCATCCGTTCCAGGTGATGACTTCTTCCATGGCCGGCATGCTGACCACTCGTCGCCCTGCAAGGTCGAACACCCCGAGCCGCACCGGTTCCGCACCAGCGCGGCTATGGCTGAGTCGGACCGTGACCTTTTCCCGGCTGGGATTGGGAAAGGCGGGGCCCAGCACCACGTGAGACGGCTGCTCCCACGGCGCCTCGAACACTCCTGTTGCTTCAGGTCCCCATGAAGGATAGCTCACTCCGCCTGGTCCATACAGCTGAACTGTCGAGAAATCGGAGAGGCGGACGGTATAGAGAACCGCTTGTTGGAATTCACCGGACGGCCACATGCAGACGCAGATGTACTCCTGGGTTGGATCCCAGCCACCGAACTCACCATACCATCCCTGATCAAGGGCAATTCCACTGACATACTCCCCCTGATCATCGTAGATCATGATCCCATCAACATAGTCACCCTGCTGATTCTGAACCGTGGTCATGTAGCCGAACCTCGTCCCGTCCGGCGACCAGTGGAGCGATCCTTGATCGTATGAATCGTCCGACACGATCTGACGCATGCCGCCGCCCTGTGCGTCAGATATCCAGATTCCCTTGAGGCTTTCATCCCCAAACCATACATCCGCGATATAGACGATGTCCCCATTGGTGGGACGAACGGCGATATCTATGAACTGGGAGACTCCCTCGGGAAGGGGTACTACCTCATCAAAACCGGATCCATCGGTAAGAATCCGATTCGAACCCCCGGAGTTATCAAGGAATAGGACCTCCCGGCCGGCGGGCGCCCAGGTCGGATCGGTCACACCCTGC
This sequence comes from Candidatus Fermentibacterota bacterium, assembly GCA_030620115.1. Classification (GTDB taxonomy): domain Bacteria; phylum JAFGKV01; class JAFGKV01; order JAFGKV01; family JAFGKV01; genus JAUXFG01. The sequence continues at coordinate 1,329 of JAUXFG010000089.1, read as the reverse complement.
TGCAGATCCCAGTCCCAGACCAGAGTGACCTCTCCCGGGCTGGTAAGCCCTTCGACTACCTCGACTGGACTGAATCCAAAATCTTCCTCATCGTAGAGGATGTTGGAGTCGTAGGCAGTCACATACTGCGACCCAATGGGAACATTATCGAAGCGGTAATAACCATTCACATCAGCGGTAGCGCCTTCGACGAATGAGCTGATGTAGACCCATGCACCCGATTTGGCCAAGCCGTCTTCATAGACAATCCCTTCCACCGCACCGGTAGGCGAACCCTGGGGAAAGCTCCCCGGTGTCAGATGCGTGACGCTGTACATTCCCTGGCCATTGCGGTCAATGATCCAAAGGTTCGAGCGCCATGGGGTACTCATGAGGTCTTTTTCGCACGAGAAGGCGATCCATTGCCCGTTGGGAGAGAACTCCGGGTCACGGATCATACCAAATACCTCCTGGCTCATATCCAGGAGGAGCCATGGCGTTGGGTTGGCGGGATCGATGCGGTAGAGCTTGGCCGTCGATCCAGTCTCATCCGACTCGACAAAGCAGATACTGGCGGCATCAACACCGTGCGCACTCATCACCGCCATGGAACCGGCGATCAGCAGCAATGGAAGCCGGGAGCCATATCTCATGTTCATCCTCCTCATACATAAACCTATGCCGTCTGCCCATCACGCAACACGGCTCTCCTTAGGATTCGCTCAGTCTTCTCCCTCAATATGAGGTTCACGCGTCCGAATCTCCACCCCAGACTTCTTCAATGTTGATCCTTGGTCAGTCATCAGCTATCAGCTCCCCTCCCATTCCCCCCAGATTCTTCGGTCGCTCCGCTCTCTCAGAATGACATGCATTCACGCACCCACTTAGACACTACCCCTGTCATTCTGAGTGACTGCAGGGAGCGAAGAATCTCTCCCTGCTCCGTGATCTCAACGCTGCACGCTCTCTTCTTCCCTCCCCTCCCCTTGATCTGCCGTCTTCCTCCTCAGATTACAGATTCCAGATTGACAGATTATAGATTCTTCCCCCAATCTCCCAATCTCCTCTCCCAATCTGTGTAATCTGTGGTTCCCATTCCCCCATTCCCCCAATTCGCAATCCAGATTCTTCGCATTTCGCTTTTCTTCCCCATTCCATCCGCCTCTTGTGGCTTGGCCATTGGTGGACTACCTTCAAGGGAAACAAGACTAGCGAAGCTGCGCCTCAAACCGGCGAGTGATGTTGCCATAGCTCATTCATCGAGGCGCAGCGATGCTGGTTGCTGGTCACTGGATGCTGAGTCATTGCGAGGAGGGTAGCGACGAAGCAATCTCATCCGCCCATTGAGAT
>JAUXFG010000220.1 GCA_030620115.1 Candidatus Fermentibacterota bacterium | reverse complement strand
GTGGCAAGCAAAGTTCGAGATGGAGTTTGTGGGGAGGGAGGCAGATGCACGGACCTATTGAGAAGGGGCGTTTCCAAGTGCGGAGAGTAATGCTCGAAGATCGGGGGATAGGGCGCTGTGGTCGCAGGGGCGGCCGAGTCTTGAAGTTGCCACTGCTTTCACCAGGACACTGGCACCGCTTGTAGCCCAGAGTTCCAGGAGTTTCCGCTGCTCCTCTTCGGGGAAGAGCGAGAGGGATGAGAGCAGGGCAAGCTGAGACTGTTCGCTGTGTAGTTGTGTGAGCGCCGAGGCGGATTGGTCGATACGCTGGGCTAATATGGTGGCTGCGCAATGGGCGACGCCAGGAAAAGAGTCTTCCAGTGCAGGAAGGAGTACAGGCCCCGCGTCGGCCCATGGTATCCGCTCCAACCCCCTGACGGCTCCCAACCGAACGGTGGCGGCGGAGTCTCGGGCAAGACGCAAGAGGAGAGAATCCCTCCCGGGTATGTCTGACTCGGCCAAGACATAGGCCAGGGAAGATCGGACCCTCCGGTCTATGTGGTTCGCCAGCGAGAAGAGACGATTCATCTCTTCCGGCACAGAGATACTATCACCTTCATGTTCCAGCATCCTTCCGATGATCCATAGACCGGTTGCCAGGGCATGTGGATCAGCATCAGGACCCGCGCGATGGAAAAACCCCAGGAGCGCGTCTAAGCCCTGCGAACCCAGCCCGCGGAAAAGCTTCTCCAGGGTCCACCGATCCCTCGGTCGTTGGGATCCAAGTGCGTCGAGCAGGCAGGGAATCGATCGGCCTTGTTTGGCCAGAAGCGACTCTCTTGCGGCCTCGGCAGCCTTGGCAAAACGAGGTTCTCCTCTTGCGGCCACGATGAACAGGGCTTCGCAGGTCGAGAAGATTCCACATGCTTCCATGGCTTGCTCCAGGGTGATTGAATCAGAGACGACGGCCTCCATGGAGGGGGAATCAGCAGAGTCTTCCCGATCCCACCCAAAGCCCCAGAGGCCTCGCTGCCAGGCTTCGTTACTGGCGGGCGAGGAGAATACATCATCTCCCGCACGGTCCCAGAGAAGCCCAAGCGAACCGTAATGTCGCCTCCGGTTGCCGTATCCCTGCGAGTTGACCGAACGGATTACTGAGTAACTATCATTGCCCGCGCCGTCGTCGAGTATGCCTATGCCGTTGGCACTCCCCGCTCCTTGGGATAGGTCGTACGCCACATATGAATCATCGCCACTGTGGTCTTTCAGGTAACCGATTGCGAGATCGTGACCGCAGCCTTGGGCTACGCCCCGGGCGTAATAGGAGTCGTTCCCTTCCTTATCCACCAGCGCGGCGACGGAGAGATGAACCCCGGCACCTTGGACATACTGGTAGGCGGCGTACACGTCGTTGCCTTTGAAGTCGACCAAACCGCCGAGACTGTACCAGTATGAAGCGCCCTGGCCGAATATGTCGGCACGATAGGTGTCGTTTCCCTCCGCATCGATGAGCAGGCCGATGCCGCCCGAGTATGTGGGGCGATGGCCGAAGCCAAAACCTTGTCCCATGGCAAGTGCATGGTCCTCATATCTCAAGATATCCGTGTAGGCGCTGCCAAGCAGGTATCTATCCGATCCAGCGGAATCGAACAGTACGCCGGCTCCGCCCACATAGCCGAATCCCTGGGCCGCGAAGCCGGCGTCGTAGAGATCGTTCCCTTGAAGATCCGCCAGAATCCCCGCGCCCAGCACGGCGGCGCCTTGGGTCAGGTTGCCCCCGGAGAAGATATCATCCCCCTGGAGGTCAAAGAGCATGCCGATGCCGGCAATACCCACGCCCAGACTCACGTCACCGCCCCGATACACATCGTCGCCTTCCACGTCCAACACGATTCCGACGCCTCCGATTCCCGCCGCAATGCCGGCCGTGTCGCTCACGGAGTAGAAGTCATCGCCCGACAGATCCAAACACATCGAATTGGGATTTCCCTCACTGCTGGCGCCCACCGGCGTCAGATAGATATCATCGCCACCCAGATCCACCATGAGTGTGGCAGAAGAGGTATAGATCGTGGTTCCAGGGCCGCCGACGAGAAGTGAACCCCATGGGTACTCCTTGTCCAACACCACATCACCAGAAGCTTTCGAGGATTTCACTGAGTGAAGATTTTCCAGATCTTCCGGGTCTATGGAACGAAGCACCTCTGTCGCACGGGCAAGACCCCAGGACATCATCTGTCCATTCCGGGCCATGCATTCCCCCAGGAAGCCCCCTCCCGTTTCGAACACGCGTTTGGATCTTTCATCCACAGTACGCTCATGTTGCGCTAGTTCACAAGGGAGTGCAGTCAGTTCATTGGGCATGGGAAGAAGGCAGAATAGAATATCATCGATATCTTGCGAGGAAACAGAAACACACGTATCCGGGAGGGCCTCGAAGCATGCGGCGAGAATCGAGAGCGCGCGCACAAGGTCGCGAGGCCATCCCTTGGGAAGCCCTTCCAGCTTGGCCGGAACCGATTGGAGGCGTGTGGGTTCCGGAAAGATGCCCCGCAGCTGACATGAGAGATTGATTCCCGTTGCCGGGGAGACCTCCAGCCAAAGGGTGGCGAGACTATCGATAAGATCGGCGCTGCGCCACGGATTGCGCATGGCTTTTTCCACCAACGGGAGACGATACTCGTCGGGCTCACCGGCATCCAGCGGGAGGGACCACTGCTTCTCGTTCTGACCGAGAACGGGGAGAAGATCTTCAGGTCCCGTTGTTTCGCTCGCACCGAAGGAAAGCTGACACAAGAGAGCGCATAGAGCGCATAGAACGGTAAAGAAACTTGCGATGTTGCATTTGGAAGGTCGTGACATGATGAAGTATGGCCTCCTGGATTCGTAACTTCTCAATAAGTCTGTGCGATATTGGAGAAATCCCCTCGCCGAGCCATAGGCTCTATGAGCCGGTGGCCTCAATCCCTTTGCCAAAGGGGGAGGATGTCGGATGCACGGACTTATTGAGAAGCTACGCTTCGTCTCCTCAGAATGACACGTGGCGTTGATCAAGCTGACGTTGTTCTCCAATGATCTTGAACGGAGGAAGCTACCCTCATATGCTCATGTTGACAAACTGCGTGGAGATGGGGTAATAGAGTGGCTTACGCATTATAGCAAAACGATTATCCCATAGAGGTGAATCGTCCGGATTGAAAGACAGGTCAGCGATCACCGGGAGGAAGGATATGAGATACAGGTGGCGCCTTGGAATCGGGTTTATTCTTGTTCTGGCAATGGGGTGCGCGTCGGCGGATCGACAGTATCGGAAGGCAGTGGAAAGCCGCGACGAGAACAAGATCAGGAAGTTCATCCATGGCCACCCCGAGAGCCCTCTGATCATGGACGCGGTTGCGGTTTTGGATACGGTGAAGTATGAGACAGCGATTGCCGACACCGGGATGGCTTCCCTGCAGGCCTTCTTGAATCGGTACCCTACCAACCCCCTTGCGCCGCAAGCTAGTCAGGAGCTGGCTCGGCGGATGAGGGAGGAAGAGATGAGGCAGCTGCGCCTCCGGCTCGGTGAGGCCGAAGAACCTGACCTGTTGGTGGCGTTGGCCGACAAGCATTCGGAACGCGGTGAATATGACGCAGCCGATAGTCTCTATCACGAAGCACTCCTCTTGGAACCCAACAACTCCTCTGCGCACACAGGTCTTGGTCTTGTCTATCTCGAGCGGGGTCAAACCACAGAAGCAGATGAGGAGATCGATTTGGCCTTGAGCCTGACACCAGAAGATCCAAGGGTTCAATTCGCGGCGGGCGAATACTACCGTCGTATCGGTCGCCCCGATCTTGCCATCAATGCATTCCAGAAAGTCCTGAACTCCGACATCAACAATGTAGAAGCCCATCTTCGGCTCGGAATCATCTATCTCGATGCAGGGCGGAACAAGAATGCCGTGTGGGAGTTCAGGCGTGTGTGCGAGCTTGATGCAGACAATGTGCCGGCCTTGTACTATCTCGGCGTTGCCTATGCAGATCAGGGGGACGGATCCGCCGCCCTCCGATATCTTGAGCGCTACTTGCGGGCGCCCCATACGGCGGAGGATGTCGATAATATCGACAAAGCGAGAATTCTTGTTGAGCAGCTCAAGGGAGATGGCGCCGGCCACGTGGAAGGCGGCGCCGGTGCGGTGATTGCGGATCCCAACAACCCCAAGCCACAACCGAAACCGGCTGCAAAACCTCCATCAGGTAGGGGGCGCCGGCCAGTGGGAATTGACCGCCATGGTCGGATACTGGGAGGTGTGAGTGCTCGACGTTCAAAGGGATGAGAAGCGTGGTACTCTGACTCTTCTTTTATGCCTTCTATTGCTCGGCTTTGGACCTCAAGAAACATCCGCAGTGGAACCGGGGCTCAGGCTCCATATGAGTCCCGGCATCCTCAAACTCAATGGGCGGGTTGGGGATAATGTAAAACCCGGCGGAGGGGGGAGCATAGAACTGGCCTATCGTGTGCACGAGAACTTCAGCCTTGGTGTTCGCTGGATGGCGAAGTACTGGTTGGGTGCATCATCGACCACCATAGATGGGGTCGACTGGGACAATGTATCCATGTCCGGTATTCTGATCAATTCACGGCTCGTCTTCAACCCCGATGAAACGACTCGACCTATGGGAGTGGTCGGAATGGGGATCTCCTGGCTACGATGGGACTATGCGGAGCCCTTCTATCCCCGAGAGGATCCCCGGTTCTCCTTGGACAGCGATCGGCTCACTGCCACGAGTTTCTTACTTGGGGGAGGAGTCGAGACCGACTTTGGAACACACTGGGAGTTTTGCCCGGCGGCCTATCTATTGCTGAATTCGTGGATGGATCATACGTACGAGGGCCGTGAGCCCTATTTGGATGATGAGGGCGAGGTGCCGATAGCCCCACGGGATGCATCTTTGCTCCTGGAGATTACCCTCGCTCGCCGGTTCTAGTGTCCCTTCCTATTCATTCCTTGACATTGCACGGGAATCAGGGATAACTGTTCGTCTGCCCATGAGCGATACTATGCCGAAGTGGTGGAATCTGGTAGACGCGCTGCGTTCAGGGCGCAGTGGGCAACAGCCCGTGTGGGTTCAAATCCCACCTTCGGCACCAAGCATGCCGCGCCCTCTGGCAGGGGGTGCGGCTTTGGTGTATATGGGTACAAGCAGCGGTCATGGGTGGCAGGGGAAGATCGGAACCACAGATTACACAGATTGGGAGGGGAGATTGGGAGGATTGAGGGAGGCTCCCGATGAAGTTTTGGGGGGAGGAGAAGTTCGGGATGGCAGGCAGGGACGCCTGCGCCACTGAGCGGCGCCACGGAGGGGGGGCGAAGTTTGTGGGGGGGGAGGGAGGGGGAAGAATTGCTTGATTTCGGATTGC